>JAFTAR010000171.1 GCA_017455495.1 Prevotella sp. | reverse complement strand
GGCGATGGTGCGGAACTGCATGGTCTTGGCGTCGAAGGTGAGCAGGCGGTTGGTGAGCAGCTCGCCCACACCGGTGAAGTACTTCAGTGTTTCGGCAGCCTGTATGGTGCCCAGCATTCCGGCAATGGCACCCAGCACACCAGCCTGGCTGCACGTAGGCACGGCTCCTGTTGGCGGCGGCTCTTTGAAGAAGCAACGGTAGCAGGCCGTGCCGGGCAGGTGGGTGAACGTCTGACCGTTGAAGCGCAGTATGCCGCCATGCGAGAAAGGCTTGCCAGCCATGACGCAGGCATCGTTGATGAGGAACTTCACGGGGAAGTTGTCGGTGCCGTCAACCACGAAGTCATAGTCCTTGATGATGTCAAGGGCATTCCCCGAGTAGAGGAACTCGTGGTAGGTGTCCACTTTCACGTCGGGGTTGATGGCCAGTATCTTCTCCTTGGCGCTCTCCACCTTAGCCACTCCCACGTCCTTGGTGAAGTGTATAATCTGCCGCTGTAGGTTGGAGAGGTCCACCACGTCGGCATCGACTATGCCAATGCGGCCAATGCCTGCTGCGGCAAGGTAGAGCGCTACTGGGGCACCCAGACCGCCGGCACCCACCACGAGCACCTTGGCATTCATAATCTTTTCCTGCCCCTCCACTCCCACATCTTTCAATAATATGTGGCGCGAGTAGCGCTGTATCTGTTGTTCGGTGAAATCAATCATTACTGCCTCCTCCCATGAAGTACAGGAAGTCCACGCTGTCGCCTTCCTTGATTTGTATACTGTCCCACTCCGTGCGGTCGGCGAAGTCTTCGTTCACCTGCACGCTCACCATCTCGGGCTGCTGCACGTCGTTCTGTTTGATTAACTCACTTAGGCTGAGAGGTAGCTGTACCTCCTGAGCCTCTCCGTTTACTATTATCTTTGCCATTGTCTTTTCTTTAGTATTACTGATTTCCTGTGTGTTATCTTCCCCCAACTATCTTGTGCAGGGCAATGACCAGATGGTCTACGTCTTCCTTCGTGTTGTAGAGGGCGAAGGTGGGTCGCACGCTCATCTCATAGCCCAGGGCGCGCAAGGCGGGCTGGGCGCAGTGGTGGCCGGCACGCACGGCAATACCCTCCTTATCAAGCAGGGTGCCAACTTCGGGCACGGGAATGCCGTCGAGAACAAAGCTAACTACACTGACACGGTTCTTTGGGTTGCCAATGAGCGTGAGTCCTGGGACCTGTGCCAGCTGCTGTCGGGCGTACTCCGTGAGCCGGTGCTCGTGGGCCTCAATGTTGCGAATGCCCAGGTGTGCCACGTAGTCGAGGGCGGCCCCCAGACCTATGGCATCGGCCACGTTGGGCGTGCCGGCCTCAAAACGGGCAGGGGGCACGTTGTACTCGGTGCGCTCAATGGTCACGTCCTTGATCATGTTGCCACCGCCCTGCCATGGCTGCATCTTTTCAAGCAGCTCGTGGCGTCCGTAGACCACGCCAATGCCGTTGGGACCATAGATCTTATGACCTGAGAAGACGAAGAAGTCGGCTCCCAGCTGCTGCACGTCCACTGGCGTGTGGGCTATGGACTGTGCGCCGTCAATGAGCACGGGCACGTTGTGCTGGTGGACTATGTCGATGATGCGCTGCACGTCGTTGATGGTGCCGAAGGTATTGTTCACATGGCCCACCGAGACGAAGCGGGTGCGGGGCGTGACGAGGCGCTCCAACTCAGAGAGGATGAGGTCGCCGTTCTTGTCCGTAGGAATGGCCTTCAGCGTGCAGCCACGCTCCTGACAGACGCGCTGCCAGGGCACGATGTTGGCGTGGTGGTCCAGCTCAGAGACGATGACGTCATCTCCCGGCGTGAGGTACTGGCGACCGTAGGTCTGCGCCACCAGGTTGATGCCCTCTGTTGTGCCCCGAACGAAGATGATTTCTTCTGAAGAGGCGGCATTGATGAAGCGCTGCACTTTTTCACGGGCCTCCTCGTAGGCGTCGGTGGAGCGGGCAGCCAGCGTGTGGGCACCGGGGTGGTTGTTCGAGTTGTAGTTCTTGTAGTAGTCCGAAATCTTGTCAATGACCTGTAGGGGCTTCTGCGTGGTGGCGCCGTTGTCAAGCCATACCAGGTCGTGACCGTTCACCTTCTGCTGCAGCACGGGGAAGTCCTTCTTTATCTGCTCCGTGTTAAGCGTGTCTACCTCATCGTAGTGCAGGGATGAGAGTTCTGACTCACCGAAGGGGCGGACGATACGCCCATCAGCAGCAGACCCACCCCCCAGCCCCTCCCTGTGAGGGATGGGAGTAGATAGACTATCCCCTTTGAGAGTGGAGGTATAATCCGCACCGGTGAAAGTCTTGTAAAGGTCTGCAATGGCGGAGAGATTCAGAGCCTCGTCGGGGATGAATTCCTGCCGTACCTGTTGCAGTTCCTCTGGGCAGTATTTTTGTGCCACTTGCCGCAACAAATCGAAACCCGGATCTTGAATGCCGTAACCGTTAATATTTTGTATATCTATCATACATGGTGAGTCTTTTTACTTTTCTACTTTGTTGCGGTGCTGGTAGTCGTGGTAGTAGCCCACTTCAACGTTCTCAAGCACGGCTATGGCATCGTCGGTAAGGGCGGCCAGCGAGAAGTACTTTGTTAGCAGGTAGGAGGCCACGCCAAACTTGTCAAGTCCCATGAGGCGGGCGCTGAGGCTGGGGGCTATCTCGCCGGGGATGCCGCTCTGGTGCAGGCCAATGACGCCCTGGTTCTGCTCGCCGGTGCGCACGAGGATAATCTTTGTGGTGCCTACGCCGCGGCCAGTGAGGTACTGGCCTTCCACCTCCACCTTGTCGCTTGGAATGAGGGGCACGCCGCGCCACAGAATGACCTTCGTGCCGAAGAGGTCGGTGTGCTGCGGGGGCACGCCGCGCCAGGTGCACTCGCGCTCAAAGGCGGCGATGGCACGCGGATGGGCAATGAAGAAGACTGGCTCTTTCCATACTAATGAAAGCAGCTCGTCAAGGTCGTCGGGCGTGGGCGAGCCGTAGCGGGCCGAGATGCGGTAGGCGGGGTTGACGGCGCTGAGCAGGCCAAACTTCTTGTTGTTGATGAGTTCCCACTCCTGGCGCTCCTTGATGCTCTCAATAGAGAGGCGCAGCTGCTCTTCCAGCTGGTTGTAAGGATTGTTGTACAGGTCGCTCACGCGGGTGTGCACGCGGACTACCGTCTGCAACGTGTTCAGTGAGTACTCCGTGGGGGTCTCTTCATAGTCTATATATGTCTCGGGAATGATGTTGTCCTCCTCGTGGCCACTGACCAGGTCGATGTGCTTCTCGCCGTTGTCGTTCACCGATGCCTTCAGGCGCAGCTGCTTGTCGACGGCCTTGTTGAACGTCTCGCGGAAGTCGGGCACCTCCTCAATGAACTTCACCAGCTCTTTAAGCTTCAGTCCGAGGAACACCGTAGGGGTTATGGCGCGCACGCTGACGGTAGACTCCTGCTCGTCAAGCAGGTCGGCCTCGCCGAAGTACTCGCCGTCGCCCAGCAGGGCTATCCGCAAGTCCTCGCCGTGGGGGCCCTTGCTGATAACCTCGGCCTGGCCGCTGGCCACGATGAAGAAGCGCTGCTTGTCCTTGCCCTCCTCTACGAAGAACTTGTCAACATCAACCTCTTGCGCCTCGAAAGCACTCACCAGCCTGTTCACAATCTCGTCGTCAAACTCGGAGAACAGGGGAATGGCCTTCAGGTTCTTTGCCGTGAATGTTGGCACGCCGTCCACATACTGTATGGGCAGGCGGTCGTTCTTGCGAAGCTCCACCTTAGTGCGGTTCACGCGGAACGTGCCGCCGCTCACCTGCACCCAGGGAAGCAACTTCAGGAGTAGACGCGGGGTGATGCTGCCCATCTGCGGGGCGGTCTTTGTGGTGGTTGCCAGCCTTCTGGCGGTGGCAGTGGTTACACTGCGCTGGAGATTTGATTCTGCCATAGCTTAGTTTTTGTTTTAATGATTATTTCTTTATAGTTACCTTATGCGTTGTGCCCTCCACATGCTCTACCGAGAGCACGTTGTAGCCCTGTTCCACGGCATTGCGCGGCACGTTGTCAAGTGGTTCGCCCTCGCTGAGCAGTACCTCAAGGATGTCGCCCTCTTGCAGTTTCGACAGCTCAATCTTTGTCTTCACGAAGGTCATGGGACAGTGTTCACGTGTAATGTCTAATGTCTTTGTTGCCATAATATATTGAATTTAGATGTCAGATAAACATAGTCCTCCCGCCCTCTGAGAGTTTCAGGAACGATGCCACGCCGAGCACATCTTTCACTTCGGGAATAAAGTCTTCCTTCTTCAGTCCCAGCACGTGCATGGCCATCTCGCAGGCGTAGAAGTTGATGCCCAGCGCCTTGGCGGCCTCCACCAGCTCCTCAAGCGTAGCCACGTTGTTCTTCTTCATCAGCTTGCGGAAAATCTTGGGTCCCGCGCCGCAGAAGTTGAAGCGGCTGGTGGGCGTGGCCTTCAGACCGCCCATCATAAAGCCAAAAATCTTCGTCAGCCACGTGCCGCCAACGAACGAGCGGCCCTGCTTCACCTTGATGGCGTCAAGCCCCCAGAAGGTGAAGAAGATGTTCACCTCGTAGCCCACGGCGGCGGCTCCCGTGGCAAGTGTGAATACCGCCGTCAGCTTGTCAAACTCGCCCGAGAAGGAGATGAGCGACAGTTTCTTAGTCTCACCCACAGCCCCTTCCCCTGTAGAGAGGGGAGTAGTTACATTCTCGTTTTCCATATTATCGTAGTTTTTGTGTTAGTGCTAATTAATTTAACTGAAGCTTTGCCTGATGTCTTCGAACAGGTCCTCTGGTGCCTCCAAGCCCACCGACAGGCGTATGGTGGTCTGGCGGACGTCCATCTGCTCCAGCTGGCGCTCTGGGAACAAGCCGAAGATGGTCGATGCGGGGTGGATGGCCAGCGTGCGACTGTCAAAGAGATTGGTGGCACGGTGGATGAGCTGCAAGCGGTTCAGGAACTGGAAGCACGCCTCCTTAGATGCCAGGTCAATGGTGAGCATGGCACCCGCCGTGGGGCCGAACTGCCGCTGGGCCAGCTCGTGGAATGGATTGTCCTCCAGACCATTATAGTTCACCCGCTCTATGCCCTTCACCTTCTGCAGCGCCTTTGCCAGTGTTAAGGCATTTGAGGCCTGTCGCTGGTAGCGCACGTCGAGCGTTTCCAGTCCGAGTGTCTGCATGTAGGCCGTCTGCGGCGACATGTAAGCTCCAAGGTTGATGAGCAGGTCGTACTTCAGTCGCTGGTTGATGGCAGGAAACGTACCGTAGTCTATCACCAGTCCGCCAAGCGACGTGCCTCCCCCGGAGAGATATTTGGTGCTCGACACCACCTCTACATCAACGCCAAGATTTTTCAATTGTGTTTCGGTGAAGGGGATGACTGTTGAGTCGGCTATCACGGGCACGCCCTTCTCATGGGCTATCGCGGCCACAGCCTGCAGGTCGGCCACCTCCAGCTGGGGGTTTGTCACAATCTCCAGGAACACACATGCTGTCTGCTCGTCCACGGCCTTTGCCACCGCCTCCAGGTCGGTGAGGTCGCGCAGGCGGGGCTTCACGCCGAGGCGCAGCAGCGTGCCGCTTACCAGGGCAAGCGTATTTCCGAAGAGGTGGCGCGAGGTGACAATGTTCTTTCCTTGTTCTGCCACAGACAGCAGGGCGTTGCTGATAGCCGCCATGCCCGAGCAGAAGGCCGTTACATGGCTGGCACCCGTAAGCGCCCGCACACGCTGCTCAAAGTTTGTCACCGTGGGGTTTGCTATTCGGGCGTAGTCGGGGGCTTTCAAGCGGTTGCAGAACACGTCTGACATCTCTTGAGCATCGCTGAACTCGAACGACACATTATTATATATAGGTACTGCCAGTGCACCGTAGGCATCGGCGCGGTCATATCGGGTGTGTATTGCCGTCGTCTGTTTCTTCATACTCTTTGCGTGTGATGGAAGTTTATTCGCTGCAAAGGTACTGACTTTAAATATTTTGTCCAAATATAACTCGGAAATTGGAAATAATATCTAATTGTTAGGGAATTATAGATTATTCTTCTTATTTTTCCTATAATGAACATTGCTGGCAGAATATTATTCTGTAAGCAATAACATACCCCTCATACAACAGTCAGCAGGTTATTATCTCTCCATTCTGTAGCGCTTCGGATTTACGCCTTTCATCCGTGTGAAGAAGCGGCCGAAGCTGCTTTGGTCGGAGAAATGGAGGCGCTCTGCAATGTCGGCAAGTGGAAGGGCGGTTGCTTGCAGCAGCCACGAGGCTTCCATCAGCAGCATCTGGTTGATATAGTCCACCACGGTGCGGCCCGTCACCTGGCGGACTATGCGCGAGAGGTGAATAGAGGTGATGTGGAGACGCTCAGCATAGAATCCTATGTCGTGATGCTCAATGAAGTGGGTGTTCAGAAGGCGCATAAAGGAGATGAACTGTTCCGTGGTGCGCTCGCTGACCCGTACCGGGCCTATGTTCCGGGCCATGGCATCCATCAGGTCAAGTACAAACTGGGTGAACAGTGTGCGCAGCGCCTCGTGCAGGTAGCGGTGGCTAGAGTGCTGATAGCTGATAATCTCAAGCATGTGCTGCCAGAAGTGAGCCGCCTGCCGGTCGTCAAGATGTATGATGGGGCGGCCGAGTTCCGCAATGGGCTGATAGGCGGTGTGAACAACATTGCGCACGGCTGGAATCTCAAGTGCCGCCTGTTCGTCAATCATCAGGCAGACGGAATGATAGTTCTTTGAACCATTGATGATTCTTATTTGCACGCCAGGGGAGTAGATCATCAGGTCGCCCTGCTGCAGTGTCAGCATCTTACCATTGTAAAGCAGTTCTAACCACCCGTCATGCACCAGCGTATAGGAGTAGCCCGCCAGCGTCTCCTGCATCTGGTTGGTGAGAAACGTCAGGCGCGTATTGCTCTCCGAGCAATACAACTCGTTGGAAACCACGTCGTCGGGCAACATGCCGAGAACAGCAGTCAGAAAATCCTTCAGCTTATACATCGCGACGGCGAAAGTACGAAAAAGAAATCAATTGCAGTGCGTCTTTCATGCGTAATTACTAAAAATCGGTTAAGATTTAGCACTTTTTATGTCAAACTGGCTCAATCCTCGCTTAATTTCAGTAACTTTGTAGCCTGTAAAAGCAATCGGAATATGAACAACGACCAGCATAAACAAACTTTGCTCGACTTACTCCGCGAGCAGAAGACGATGAAGATGAAAGGCAGCATCTATCACAAGACACAGATAGACCTGACCTATAACTCAAACCATATAGAAGGTAGCCGTCTGACCCACGAACAGACGCGCTATATCTTTGAGACGAACACCATCCGTCTCTCTGCTGGCGAAACGCTTAATGTAAATGATATCGTGCAGACCGTCAACCACTTCCGCTGCATCGACCTTATTATTGACAAAGCCGAGGAGCCGCTTACAGAGAAACTGATTAAGCAGTTGCATGGCATACTGAAAACGGGAACCAGCGACAGCCGCAAGGACTGGTTTGCCGTAGGCGACTATAAGCGTCTGCCTAACGAGGTGGGGGGCGAGCAGACTTGTGAGCCGGAACAGGTGCAAGAAAGCATGCAGCGACTTCTGGACTGGTATAACGCTAAACCGCAGCACACGCTGGAGCACATCCTCGACCTGCACGTCCGCTTCGAGAAGATTCACCCGTTCCAGGACGGCAACGGTCGTGTGGGGCGTCTCGTTATGTTCAAGGAATGCCTGCACAGCGGCATCGTACCGTTTATCATTACCGACGAGCTGAAGATGTTCTACTATCGCGGTCTTCGAGAATGGGGCCACATCAACGGGTACCTGACCGACACCTGCCTTACTGCACAGGACCAGTATAAAGCAGCACTCAACTATTTCAGAATCAAATACTGACAGCATTATGAAGACTGAATTTAAAGATTGTTACTTCGGAAGAGAGCGAAAACGATGGTGAGGATCTAAAAAAACTAAGGAAAAGGCAAAAATGTTTGCCTGGGTAGAATTTTTGTTTGTTTTGGACAACGATAGTATGTGGAAAAAGCCATAACTTTGCACCCACATTCATTTACTAACCATTTTAAAAAAAGAAGAAAGAATTATGACTAAAGAAGAAGCATTGAAGCAGTTTGCCGCACTTGGCGCTGCTTGGTTTGGAAACAGCAAGCAACATTTTGCCTTCTCGGCATACTGCCGTCTGCAGGGCTGGAACAAGCTGGCCGACAAGTGGAAGGAAGAAGCTGAAGAGGAATGGGACGAGGCAGAGGAAGTGCTGCAGCGCCTGGTAGAGCTCGGC
>JAFTAR010000170.1 GCA_017455495.1 Prevotella sp. | reverse complement strand
CCGTCTTGTGATAGATGGTAGCTGACTTGAGGTTTGAGGTTTGGGGATTGAGATTTGACTCTATCTCCACCTCGCCCGTTGAGAAGTTGCGCTGGAAGTTCTCCATATCGGTGGCGGCGTTCCATAGGCACCACTCCTCGAAGGAGAACAGCTTCAGGCGCTTCACCTCGCGGCTCTGGTTGGTAAGGGTCAGCTTCTGCACCTCGCACCATTTCCTGAGCGGCACGAAGAAGAGCACCGAGGCCTCCACCTGATTTTTGCGTCCCGTGATGCGGGTGTAGCCCATGCCGTGGCGGCACTCATAGAAGTCAAGGGGAGTCTTGCACGGTTTCCAGCCGGGACTCCAGGTTTCTCCAGACTCATCCTTTATGTAAAAATACCTGCCGCCGCTGTCCATGGGAACGTTGTTGTAGCGGTAGCGGGTGATGCGGCGGAACTTGGCATCCTTGTAGAAGCTGTAGCCGCCGGCAGTATTGGATATGAGGGAGAAGAAATCGTCCTGGCCAAGGTAGTTTATCCAGGGCCATGGCGTCTCGGGACTGGTTATGACATATTCGCGGTGCTCGTCGTCGAAGTGACCGTAGCGCTTTTGCTCTTCCATAGTGAAGCGTGTTATTGTGGTATTTTATTGGTGTTTGCTGCTTAGAGGCTACAAAGTTACAAAGTTTTCTTTACTCCACCAACGCTTTTTTAAGAAAAGGCAGCCCTTTTTGAATAAAAGGTGGTCCTTTTTGAGAAAAAGGCAGCCCTTTATGAATAAAAACAGAAGCGAGTTAGAAGGGAGCGGGACTTCTAAAGGTGAGCGGCTGGCCCGAGACGGGATGACGGAAGGAAAGGGTCTCGGCATGGAGGCAGAGCCGCTGGAGGGGATGGCGGCTGCCATAGAGGGGGTCGCCGACGATGGGACGCCCGAGGCCGTCGCGGTGGGCACAGTGCACTCGCAGCTGGTGGGTGCGGCCGGTATGGGGGGTGAGAGCCACACGCGAACAGCAGTCTTCCGTTGGCAGAACTTCGTAGTGGGTAACTTCCATTGACAGAACCTCGAAGTGGGTAACGGCTTCCTTGCCATGCTCGTAGTCCACCATCTGGCGGGGGCGGTCGGCAATGTCGGGGCTGAGCGGCAGGGTGATGATGCCAGTGGCACCTGCGGGGAGATTACCGTCGAGCAGGGCTATATACCTCTTATATATCTCGCGCGCAAGGAACTGCCGCTGAAGGTTATGATAGACATCAGGAGTCAAGGCTACAACAAGAAGGCCCGACGTGTCCTGGTCAAGGCGATGAACCATGTACACCCGGCCATAGTCCTTGCAGAGCAGGCTCTCCACCGACTCCTCGCCTGTGAGGCCGGGCACGGAGAGCAGGCCGGAGGGCTTGTTGACAACCAATATGTGGGGGTCGGAATAGACCACCTCCAAGTCGTTCCCGTGGCTTGACGGAGCATCTTCCCTTAACACAGACAGGGGAATTGATTTCAGCATCCACTCCAGTATGGGCTTGCACTTGCCGCGGCAGGCGGGGTAGTAGTGGCCTGGGTGGCGCACCTCCGTCTTTGGCGACTCTCCCTGCCAGAACTCGGCTATTGCCAGAGGCTGCAGCTGGTGGAGGAAGGCATACTGCAGCAGCTTGGGGGCGCAGCATTCGCCGGCTCCCGATGGCGGCACCCGCTGTGGCGTGGCGGCAAAGATCTGCGTAAGGGTGAGCTTCTCGCCTTTAGCGTTGAGCATCACGAAATGGTCGAAGAGCCATTGCTGCAGAGCCTCGGAGCTGTTCTGGCGCTCATGCTGTAGCAGGCGTATAGCTTCTTGCAGAGGGGCGAGTCTGTCGTGCAGCAGCTGTAGCTTTGCCGTCCATTGCTTCTTCATCCTGCGCAGCTCTGCCTTCTGAAACTGGCTCTGGCGCGTCATGTCGGCCTGCTGCTCCGGCGTGGCCTGCTGGCGCAGGGCGTGTCGCCGAGCCTTTGAGGCTGCCATCATCTGGCGGTAGGCCTCAGTCTGGGCTTCGGCATCGGCCTTGGTGCGGGCAAGGGCATCGGTGAGGTCAAGCAGTTCCTTGCTGTTTTCCAAGGCTGCAATGCGGTGGTTCATGGCGCTTATGCGGGCTTCCTCCTGCCGGAAGTAGCCGTCGGGCTGTAGATAGTCGAACACGGCGGGCACGAACCAAGGCCAGTCAGCACGCCCGCAGAGCTGTCCGCTGTAGGCAGCGAGGAAGCCCAGGCTGCCATTGGAGTCGCGGCATACGAGGACGCCAAGCATCTTTCCCTTTGCCACTTCTTGTGCCAACAGCGGCTCGGTGACTAAGTGGGCCTGAACCATAGCGGCTGCTTGGCGGCACAGGGGGTGAGGCTCGTAGCTGAAAGGGCTGTTGAGCTGCGAGGGGGCAGGGGCGATGGGGGCGGTGATGGGGTGGAACATGCTTTTTTCTGGCGGAGAAGCGCCAGACACGGCTGCTTGTTTTTCTGAGGAGAAGCGCCAGACACGGCTGCTTGTTTTTCTGGCGGAGAAGCGCCAGACACGGCTGCTTGTTTTTCTGAGGAGAAGCGCCAGACACGGCTGCTTGCTTTTCTGGCGGAGAAGCGCCAGACACGGCTGCTTACCAGCGGTCGCGGGTTTGTATTTCGTCGGGCCAGTTGTGGTCCTTGGGGAAGGGCTGGCCGTTCCAGGCCTTAACCTGGGTCCAAGGCTCGTCGGGGGCAGTCCAGAAGTCGTGGTCGGCAGGCAGACCGAGGGGCATCAAAGAGAGGCTTGTCATGTAGAGCGAGCCGTTGTTGGTGTACCAGTCGGCCACGTCGGGCTGGCTGCCGCAGAAGCCAATGGTGAGGAAACCGCCGCTGTTGTAGTTCTTGCCTGGACAAGCGTCCCCTTGGGCCGAGCGCTGCTGCTGGTCGTACATGCGGTGCATGACAGCCGTAAGGGCTGCTCGCACCTGACCGTTGGTAAGCTCCTGGGGCAGCTTCTGCTGCCAGGCCATCATTGCCAAGGGCTGAAGGGCCGCCATGCGGTAGGGAATGCTGCGGCCGAAGACGGGGAAAGTGCCCTCAGGCGATATGAAGCGCTCAAGGATGATGGCCATCTTCTGAGTGCGCCTGAGCTGGCGGTCGTAGTACTTGCGGTAGTCAAGGCGCGTGTTGGCACGTGCGTCGATCATGTTCTGCAGGGTCTCCAGGTACATGGGGTGGAACACGTAGCTGCCGTAGTAGTTGAAGGCGAACTCCGGGCCGTCGCTGAACCAGCCGTCGCCAACATACCACTCTTCCATCTTGCGGATGGTCATGTTCACGCGGAAGTCGTCATACTCCGAGCGGCCCGCCGCCTTGGCAATGAAGCTCTCTATGAGCGAGGAGAAGAGCAGCCAGTTGGTGTAGGGCGGCTCTATGGCGCGCAGGCGCTTGAACTCGTTGATGTAGCGCTGCTTCGTGATGCTGTCAAGCGGCATCCAGAGGGCATCATACGCCCTGACGAACGACTCGGCTATGTAGGCGGCATCAACGAGGTTCTGTCCGCTGATGCCCCAGCAGAGGTAGTCGGGGCTGTCGGGGTCAACGGCGTTGCGGTAACTCTGCAGCGCCCACTGCCTTAGCTGTGCCCTCTGGCGTCCCTCGGCGGTGTCGTCGTCGGGAAGAGCCAGCCACGGGGCTATGCCGGCCATGAGGCGCCCGAAGGTCTCCATGTACACCACCTTGCGGTTCCTGCTGTCAAAGGAGGGGCTGAACTCCGTCTGCATGTTCTGCTGCAGCTGGCCCTTGGCCATGTTCTCCAGAACGGGCTGAGCCATCTGCCAGGCCTGCTGGCACCAGTAGGAGCGGGGAGTGGGGGTTGTGGCCTCTGCTGTCATGGCGCAGAAGAGGGCCAGCAGCAGCGACAAAAGTGTATTCTTCATGGCTGTACTATTTTTGGCGGGTGCCCATGCGGGCCTCCACAACGTTGACCACATAGTCGCCCAGCTTCTCGCACTCGCTGATGAGGTCCATGTAGACCGTTCCCTCGGCGTAGGTGTACTCGTGGTTGTTTATGTCGATGATGTTCTGCTGCTTGAGCTGGTTGCGGAAGTTGTTTATCTCGTTCTCAATGTTGAACGTGCGGTTCACGTCGTAGGCTTCCTTGCGTCCGCTCATGAGCTGGTTCATCTGCGTGAGGGCGTTCTCGGCGAGGCCCATCATCTGGTGCAGGTGGCTGTACTGCTTCTCGGTGAAGTGGTCCTGCTTCTGGGTGTACTTGCGGTTGATGGTGCGCGCCATGTTGTAGCAGGCATCGCCAATAGACTCCAGCTCGCTTATCTCGCGCAGCATGGCGCGGATCTTGGCCTTCGTCTCGTCGCTGAGGTGGGCGTCGCTCACCTGCTCCAGGTACTTGGCAATCTCCAGTTCCATGTTGTCGCTTATGCCCTCATACTTCTCTATGCGGCTGTATAGCTGGTTGAACTTCTCGTCGTCCTGCT
>JAFTAR010000169.1 GCA_017455495.1 Prevotella sp. | reverse complement strand
GATGCAGCAGCAGAACCGTAAGTAAACGAACAATCACACACATAAGACACAGAAATGAAAATAGGATTCGACAACGACAAATATCTGAAGATACAGTCGGAGCATATCAAGGAACGTATTGCGAAGTTTGATGGCAAACTGTATCTTGAGCTGGGAGGCAAACTCTTTGACGACCACCACGCCAGCCGCGTGCTGCCCGGCTTCAAGCCCGATTCAAAGTTGCGTATGTTCGGTCAGCTGCGCGACCAGTTGGAGATTGTCATCGTGGTCAGCGCCGAAGATATCGAGAAGAACAAGGTGCGTGCCGACCTTGGCATCACCTACGATGAGGACGTACTGCGCCTGCGCGAGGAGTTCATGAACCGCGACTTCATGGTGGGCTCAGTTGTCATCACCCACTATAACGGCCAGAAGGCTGCCGACCAGTTCCGCCACCGTCTGGAGCGCATGGGCATCAAGTCGTATGTCCACTACCTCATCGACGGATACCCACACAACGTCGAGCTGATAGCTTCTGACGAGGGGTTCGGCAAGAACGACTATGTCGAGACCTCGCGACAGCTGGTTATCGTCACCGCCCCTGGCCCTGGCAGCGGCAAGATGGCCGTGTGCCTCTCGCAGCTCTACAACGAGAACAAGCGCGGCATTCGAGCCGGCTACGCCAAGGTTGAGACCTTCCCCGTGTGGAACCTGCCCCTGAAGCACCCCGTTAACATTGCCTACGAGGCTGCCACTGCCGACCTTAACGACGTGAACATGATTGACCCGTTCCACCTTGAGGCATACGGCAAGACAGCCGTCAACTACAACCGCGACATAGAGATTTTCCCCGTGCTGAACGCCCTCTTCGAAGGCATCTACGGCGGCAGCCCCTACAAGAGTCCTACCGACATGGGGGTGAACATGGTGGGCTTCTGCATCTCTGACGACGAGGTGTGCTGCCAGGCCTCACGCGAGGAGATTATCCGCCGCTACTACACAGCTACAAACAAGATGGCCGACGGAGCCGACAACGAGCAGGAGGTGAACAAAATACTTATGCTCTTCAACCAGGCAAAGATTACCACGGCCTACAGACGCGTTACCGTTGCCGCTGCTGCCAAGAAAGAGCTGAGCGGACATACCGCTGCCGCCATGGAACTTGACGACGGAACCATCATAACTGCCAAGTCAAGTCCCCTGTTGGGATGCAGCGCCGCCCTCCTGCTTAATGCCACCAAGCATCTGGCCGGCATAGACCACGAGGCAAAGCTCATTCCGCAAAGCCTGATAGAGCCGGTTCAGAAGACGAAGACAGAGTACCTTGGAGCCCACAACCCCAGGCTGCATACCGACGAGGTTCTCGTGGCGCTGTCGGTTGTCTCAGAGAGCGACGAGCGATGCCGCCGCGCCCTGGAGCAGCTGCCCAAGCTGAGTCATTGTCAGGTGCACTCCACGGTGATGCTCTCTGAGGTAGACCGCAAAATATTCAAGAAGTTGGGCTGTGACCTTACCTGCGACCCCGTTAAGAAGAAATAATACCCTATGAAGAAAATACTTTCAGCCATCATTTGCGCCATGATTATCACCGCCTGTGGCACACAGCAAGACAATGACAGAGTGAACATAAGCAAGCAGACCATAGAGCTGCAGAGTGACCAGATGACGCCCGAGGCCCTTTGGGCCATGAGCCGCATCGCCGCCTCGGCAGCCTCGCCCGACGGTCAGCACATCGTATTCCAAGTGGGCTACTACAGCGTGGAGCACAACAAGAGCCACCAGGTGCTCTGGATGATGAATGCCGACGGCACAGAGCAGAAACAGCTCACGCAGGATGCCGACAACGAGACCGATGCCGCCTGGCTCAACAACGAGACAATAGCCTTCATAAAAGGAGGCGAGGTGTGGCAGATGGACCTCAACGGCAACAGCCGCAAGCAGATGTCGCAGACAGAGGGAAAGGTGGAAGGATTCATGTTCTCGCCCGATGCCTCGAAGGTGATTCTCGTTGAGTCTATACCCTTCCACGACATCATTCAGCAGAACCCCGACGACCTGCCCGAGGCCACCGGCCGACTGGTGACAGACCTGATGTATCGCCACTGGGACCACTATGTGGAGTCTATACAGCACCCCTTCGTGGCCAGCGTAGACGGCCAGACCATTGGCGAGGCTACCGACATCCTGGACCAGGAGCCTTTCGAATGCCCCATGGAGCCTTTTGGCGGCATGGAGCAGCTGGCCTGGAGTCCCGACTCAAAGAAGATTGCCTACACCTGCCGCAAGAAGAAGGGACTGGAATACAGCATCTCTACCGACTCGGACATCTATCTCTACGACGTGGAGTCGAAGGAGACTGCCAACCTCTGCAAGCCTGCCGACTACGAGGAGCCTGCCATAGAGCCCTCGAAGACCATGCTTAACCAGGCTGTCAACGCGCCGGAGAACCTGGCAAACCTGCCCGGCTACGACCAGAACCCCAAGTTCTCGCCCGACGGCAATTACCTTGCCTGGCTGTCAATGGCCCGCAACGGCTACGAGGCCGACCGCATGAGGCTGTGCTGCTACAACATGCAGACAGGCGAGAAGACATTCCTCACTGAGAGCTTTGATTCAAACGTTGACGACTTCTGCTGGGCCTCCGACTCGCGTACATTATATTATATAGGAGTATGGCACGCCACCGAGAACCTCTACCGCACCAATCTTGACGGCGAGGTATGCCAGCTCACCAACGACTGGGCCGACTTCGGTTCGCTGCAGATGCTCAACGACACGAAGCTGCTGGCAGAGCGCCATAGCTTCCTTACCCCCGCCGACCTCTACGTGGTCACTCCCGGCGACACCATCAGCAACACCCAGACAGAGCAGATAACAAATATAAACAAGGAGATTCTCGACCAGTTGGCTTCGCCCTCTGTTGACCAGCGATGGGTCACCACCACCGACTGCAAGCAGATGCTCTACTGGATAATCCAGCCCCCGCACTTCGACCCCAACAAGAAGTACCCCACCCTACTCTTCTGTGAGGGCGGCCCGCAGAGTCCCGTCAGCCAGTTCTGGAGCTACCGCTGGAACTTCTACATCATGGCCTCGCAGGGTTATGTCATCATAGCTCCCAACCGTCGCGGTCTGCCGGGCTTCGGTCAGGAGTGGCTTGAAGAGATTAGCGGCGACTGGACCGGCCAGTGCATGAGCGACTATCTCACAGCCATTGACGATGCCTGCGACAGCCTGCCCTACGTGGACCGCGACCGTCTCGGAGCCGTGGGTGCATCGTTCGGAGGCTTCTCGGTCTACTACTTGGCAGGCCACCACGACGGGCGCTTCAAGTGCTTCATAGCCCACGACGGAGCCTTCAACCTTGAAGCTATGTACACGGAGACAGAGGAGAACTGGTTCTCTAACTGGGAATACGACGATGCTCCCTGGAACCAGGACCAGACAGCACGTGCACGCCGCACCTACCAGAACTCGCCCCATCATGCCGTTGACAAGTGGGACACGCCCATACTCTGCATACACGGCGAAAAGGACTACCGCATCAACGCTACCCAGGGCATGAGCGCCTTCAACGCAGCCCGCATGCGCGGCATAGAGGCCCAGCTGCTCATTTTCCCCGACGAGAACCACTGGGTGCTGAAACCGCAGAACGGCATTCTCTGGCAGCGCACCTACTTCAACTGGCTCGACCGCTGGCTCAAAGCCGCCAACTAACTTAATAAAGCTAAAAAAACTGCTATTATTGAACGCGTTACAGATAAAAATACCTATCTTTGCATCAATTATATCCTAAATAACTATTTTTAAAGACAAAATCATGAAGAAGTATCTCTTTTTGCTACCTGCAGCCGCTATGCTGCTTACAGCTTGCTCGGGGAAGCTCGGTCCTTTGTCAGCAGACAACTTCACCGTAACCCCCAATCCCCTTGAGGCTCAGACCGGCCAGGTTGAAGCCACTATCAATGGAGTATTCCCGCAGAACTACATGAAGAAGAAGGCAGTGGTAACCGTCACTCCTGAGCTGCGCTTTATGACTCCCAGCGGTCTGCAGGCCGTCCAGGGGCAGAGTGCCACTTTCCAGGGTGAGAAGGTGCGCGGCAACGACCAGACCATCCAGTACAGCGTCGGCGGCCGCTACGCCATGCGCAGCAACTTCGCCTATCAGCCCGAGATGCAGCAGAGCGAGCTGTACCTCACCTTCGACGCCCGTGTAGGCAACAAGACTGTTCAGATTCCTGCCGTAAAAGTTGCCGACGGCGTTATTGCCACAAGCGAGCTTTACAAGCGCACCCTGGCTTCTGCCCAGCCTGCTCTTGCCCAGGACGGTTTCCAGCGCATCATCACCCAGAAGCAGGAGGCTAACGTGCAGTTCCTGGTGAACCAGGCCAACCTGCGCCGCAGCGAGCTGCAGAACAACAGCGTTCAGGAGTTCGTTCGCCTGCTCAACGACATCGCCTCCAGCCAGGAGGGCTTCATCCTTGACGGTGTTGAGGTTTCTGCCTACGCTTCTCCCGAAGGTTCTTACCAGTTCAACGACCGCCTCGCAGGCCAGCGTCAGGATGCCGCTGCCGGCTATGTTCGCCAGCAGATGGTTCGCGCCAACGCCACGGCTCCCCTTGACACCCGCTACACGGCAGAGGACTGGGACGGCTTCCGCGAACTCGTGTCGGCTTCCAACATCCAGGACAAGGATGTCATTCTCCGCGTACTCTCCATGTATCAGGATCCCGAGGAGCGCGAGCAGCAGATTCGCAACATCTCTGCCGCTTTCCGCGAGCTGGCCGACGGCATTCTGCCTCAGCTCCGCCGTGCCCGCATGACCATCAACTATCAGGTGGTGGGCCGCGACGACCAGCAGATTCAGCAGCAGTACAGTTCTGACGCACGTCAGCTCAGCCTTGAGGAGCTTCTCTATGCCGCTACCCTGACAAGCGACCAGAACCAGGCAGAGGAAATCTACAAGAAGGCTGCCGAGATTTATCCCAACGATGCCCGCGCCTTCAACAACGTGGCCCTCATTGAGTATGCAAAGGGTAACTACAGCGAGGCTGCCAACTGGCTTCAGAGGGCTGCCGCCAAGAGCAGCGACCTGCCCGAAATCAATGCAAACCTCGGTCTCCTTGCTCTGCAGCAGGGTGACATCAACGGTGCCGAGACACTCATCTCAAGGGCTACCAATGCAAACGGCCTCAACGAGGTGCTGGGCAACCTCCATCTGGCTCAGGGCAAGTATGCACAGGCCGAGCAGGACTTCGCCGGACTACAGACTAACTCTGCCGCACTGGCTCAGATCATGAACCGCAACTACCAGGCTGCAGCCCAGACCCTCCGCGGTGTAAGGAATGCTGATGCCATTACCGACTACCTCACAGCCATTGTAAACGCCCGCACCGGCAACAATGCCGCTGCTGCCCAGGCTCTGGCAGCTGCCGTAGCCAAGGATCCCTCGCTGGCAACCTACGCTGCCAAGGACCTCGAGCTTGTCAACGTGAGATAGTTTTTTGAAGAACAACTAAACTCAAGGGTAAAAAGGTTTTAAGCACGGCACCATCCCACAACTGTCATATCCAATGAGCTCAATCAAGCAGACTACCAAACGTTTCTGGAACCTGCCAACATCGGCTCGCGCTGTACTTTGCCTTTTTACCCTTTTCATTCTTTCTGCCTGCAACTCAAACAACGGCAGATTCAGGGTTGAAGGACAGTTCAACAACATCAACCAGGGAGAGTTCTACCTCTACAATAGCGAAGAAGGTGTCAAGGACACCATTGCGGTAAACGACGGACGCTTTGTCTACGAGATTGCCCTCGACGATACCCTAACGCTTACGCTGCTCTTCCCTAACTTCTCAGAGATTCCCCTTTTCGCCGCCCCTGGAGTAAGCCTCAAGATAACCGGCGACGTGTCTCACCTCAGGGAAACCGAGGTGAAAGGCTCGCCCGACAACGAGGACATGACCGCCTTCAGGCTGAGAACCAACGCCATGATGCCGCCAGAGGTGGAGCAAGCCGCAGAGCAGTTTATCAGCGAGAATCCCTCAAAGAGCGTCAGCACTTATCTCCTGCGCCGCTACATCCTGCAAGCCATGACTCCCGACTATGCCAAGGCTTTCAGCCTGTGCAGCATTATGCACCAGGCGCAGCCCCACAACATTGCCATGGCCCGCCTCTACAACCAGCTGGGCAGCCTGCGCAACAACAAGGCCGACGGCAACCTGCCATCATTTACCGCCATAACTACAAAGGGCGACACCATTGGAAATGCACAGCTCAACAGCACGGCCAACATCATCTTTGTGTGGGCTTCATGGATGTACGACTCCTACTCTGTATTCCATAGGTTGAATACATACATCAAAGAGCACCCACGCACTGTCTCCGTGCTCTCAATAGCCATTGACGCAGGTCCCTCGGAAAGCCAGAAAGTTCTTGACCGCGACAGCATCCAGTGGCCCTTGGTGTGCGACAGCATGCTCTGGCAGTCGCCTGTAATAGAGCAACTCGGCATCTGCGCCCTGCCTACTAACATCATTACCGACCGAAACGGCAACATTGTGGCCCGAAACCTCAACGACAACGACCTGATGCAGAAGGTGGAGAACCTTGTCGGGAGGTAGAATAAGGATTGCCAGCCTATGAAACGGATCTGCATTTTCATCACCTTTTTCCTCACGGCGTTGCTGTTGCCATCGGCATCCTTGGCATGGCACAGCATCAAGGCCGACAACTTCAAGTCGCTACAGGTTATAGTAAACAACGACTTCAAGGCCCTCCCCGTCATGGAGCTTGGCTCAGACGACGTGGCCATCATAGGCTTCGACGAGATGTCGCACAACTACCACCGCCTTATATGCCACATAGAGGCCTGCAATCCTGACTGGAGCCCGAATACGGAACTCTTTGAGAGCGACTGGCTCGACGGCTTCAACGACATGCCCGTAGACGACTATCAGAATTCCCTTAACACCACCATGCTCTACACCCACTACAGCATGCAGCTGCCCAACGAGAACACCCGCCTGAAGATGAGCGGCAACTACCGCCTGCACTTCATTGACGAGGACGACGGCTCGAAGGAGGTTATCGTTGTTGAGCTTAGGGTTGTGGAACAGGTTGTAGGCCTGAACATAGGCATCACCACAAATACCGACATCGATCTGAACCAGAGCCACCAGCAACTGTCTGTGGAAATGGCCTACAACTCGCTGCGGGTGACCGACCCTAATGCACAGATCCAGACTTTCTTCATGCAGAACGGCCGTGAGGACAACATGAAAGTCAACGTTGCCCCAAACTACAAGACTACCCGTGGCCTCACGTGGGAACACAACCGCAACCTCATCTTCGCTGCCGGCAATGAATACCGCAAGTTTGAGGTGCTCGACCCCTCCCACCCCACCATGGGCCTCTTCTCCGTGGCATGGGACGAGCAGGAGCGCATGTATCATGTAGTGCCTTTCATAGCCGAGCCGAGGCGCAGCTATATCTTCGACCAGGATGCCAACGGCGCGTTCATAATCCGTAACAGCGACAACATTGAAATAGACTACACCTCCGACTATGTCCTGGTGCACTACTGCCTCAAGGCCCTTCGCCAGTACGACAATGCCGTGGTGAGGGTCAACGGGCGCTGGGCATGTGGAAACGGCGATGAATATGCAATGAGATGGAATGACCAGGAGCAGGTGTATGAAGGCGTGGTGCTACAGAAGCTGGGCTACTATAACTACCAGTACCTGCTGTGCGACTACGACGGCACCACCCACCCCATGCCTGAGGAAGGGTCTTACTATCAGACGGAAAACGACTACGAGGCTTTCGTCTATTATCGCGGCACAGGCGACCGTTCCTGGCGTCTTGTAGGATACCGGGAGGTTACCAAGGCCAGGTAATCACTCTGGTAATCACTCGCCCGGCAGTCCCTCTCGCTGTAGTCTCAGTATCCTTCGTATTATTGCTGTCAGCACTTCGCAGCGTGCTGCAAGCGAGTCTTTCTGCGCCCTTAGCTTATTGAGCTGAAGCACGCTCTCATCCCCGTCGCCCAGTCTGCTGCTGTTTTCCATCACCCATTGGTGCAGCTCGTCGTGGCGCGCTGTAATCTCGGCAAGCAAGCTGTCAGACCTCTGCAGGTCATCGCGGGCAGACATAAGCTCAGCTTCCTGCTTGTCGACCAATGCCTGCCGCCGCTGTTCTATCTCGCTGCGAAGAGCCTTGTTCTCCTGTCTCAGACTGCCGGAGCATGCAGGAAATAAAAGGATTGCCGTTGCGGCATATACAAAGAACTTTTTCATACTCGTTGGTCGGCTGCTATTTCTGTTCCTCAATGATGTTAAGCATTTTAATGGTGGCTTTTATTGCTGCCTCGGTCTGGTCGGCATCAAGTCCACGGGTCCTCAGCAGTTTGCCGGCAGGCATCTGCCATGTTATTACCGTCTGCACCAGGGCATCAGTGCGTCCTCCGGGCGGTATCGTTACGGCATAGTTCTGCAGCAGGGGGAACACGCGGTCCAGGTATTTCTTGTAAATTAGCCTCAGGGCTTTCACGAATGCGTCATACTGTCCGTCGCCCGAGGAGTGGCCCTCGTACTGCCGCCCGTTTATCTCCACTTTCACGTTGGCCAGAGGCTTAAGTCCGTAGGCGAGCGACACCTGGTAACTCACGAGCTTCACCTTTTCCTCCGACACGCCATGCTTCAGCACGTCGCTCACGATGTAAGGCAGGTCGTCCTGCGTCACCACCTCCTTGCGGTCGCCCAGCTCCGTAATGCGCTGAGTCACCTTGCGGGTCTGTTCCGGTGTCAGTTCCAGACCCAGTTCCTGCAGGTTCTTGGCAATGTTTGCCCTCCCGCTTGTCTTTCCCATGGCGTATTCGCGCCTTCTGCCAAAGCGTTCGGGCACCAGGGCGTTGTGGTACAGGCCTCCCTTCTGGTCGCCGTCGGCATGCACTCCCGCCACCTGCGTGAACACATTGTCGCCAATGATGGGCTGGTTGTGGGCTATTGTTATGCCGCTGTAGCTCTCCACCATCCTGCTGGCGTCCATAAGCTTTTCCTCGTTAATGCTCGTCTCGGCATCGAAGTGGTCTTTCAGAATCACCTGTACGCTGCTCAGCGGCGCGTTTCCGCATCGCTCTCCCAGCCCGTTCACGGTAACGTGCAGGCCCTTGGCACCGCTCAGCACGGCAGCAAGCGAGTTCGACACAGCCAGGTCGTAGTCGTTGTGGGCATGGAAGTCGAAGTGGGCATCTGGATAGCGCTTCACCATCTTGCGGAAGTACTCCACGGCTTGCAGCGGATTCATTATGCCCAGAGTGTCGGGCAGCATGAAGCGGCGCACGTGACTTTCCCTGAGGGCGTCCATCAGCTGGAACACATAGTCCGGCGAGTCGTTCATGCCGCTCGACCAGTCCTCAAGGTACAGGTTCACCGTGATGCCTCTCTCCGCGGCATATCGTAATACAGCCTTTATGTCGTTGATGTGCTCGTCGGGAGTCTTGCCCAGCTGCATGGTGCAATGCTTCAGCGAGCCTTTTGCCAGCAGGTTCATGGTGCGGCATCCGCAGTCGCAGAGCCAGTCAACGGAGGCATGGCCGTCAACGAATCCCAGCACCTCCACGCTGTCTAAGCGTCCTATCTGCTTGGCATAGCGGCATACCATCCTTACGGCATCCTTCTCTCCCTCGCTAACCCTTGCCGAGGCCACCTCAATGCGGTCTACATGCAGCTGGCTGAGCAGCATGCGGGCTATCATCAGCTTCTCGTGGGGCACGAAACTGACTCCGTTTGTCTGTTCTCCATCGCGCAGGGTGGAGTCCATTATCTCTATAAAGCGTTTTCCCATTCAATGGTTTTTTGCTTGTTCTCTACAAGGAAGTCTATGTCGTCCAGGCCGTTCATAAGGCAATGCTTCTTGTACCCGCTTATGTCGAAGTGCTCGCTGGCGCCTGTAGCCTTGTTGGTAACAGTCTGGTTTGGCAAGTCAACCTCCACCTCTGTCTTCGGGTCCTTCTTTATGCTGTCAAAGAGCTGGGCCAGAAAGATCTCCGACACCTGCACCGGCAGCACGAAGTTGTTAAGCTCGTTCTGCTTGTGTATTTCGGCAAAGAAGGAACTGATGACCACCCTGAAGCCGTAGCCGGCAATGGCCCATGCGGCGTGTTCGCGGCTGCTGCCCGAGCCGAAGTTCCTTCCTGCCACGAGTATCACGGCATCCCGGTATGTGGGGTCGTTGAGCACGAAGTCCTTTACGGGATTGCCCTCGCTGTCGTATCGCCAGTCGCGGAACAGGTTCTGCCCGAAGCCGTCCTTGTCGGTAGCCTTGAGGAATCGGGCGGGTATTATCTGGTCGGTGTCAACGTTCTCTATAGGAAGAGGTACGCATGTGGATGTTATGATGTTGAATTTCTGTTTCATAGTAGTTCGCGTGGGTCTGTTATTATTCCTGTTACGGCAGCGGCGGCAGCCACGAGCGGCGATGCCAGAATGGTTCTGGAGCCTGGCCCCTGCATGCCTTCGAAGTTTCTGTTGCTGGTGCTCACGCAGAGTTTTCCTGCGGGCACCTTGTCATCGTTCATGGCAAGGCATGCCGAGCATCCCGGCTGGCGAATCTCGAAGCCGGCAGCCTCAAGCACCTTGTCCAGGCCTTCGCTTTCTATCTGGCGCTTCACTTCCCATGAGCCAGGCACCAGCCAAGCCACCACGCCGTCGGCCTTGCGCCTGCCCTTTGCTATCTGGGCAAAGGCTCTGAAGTCCTCTATGCGGCCGTTGGTACAGGCTCCGAGGAAGACATAGTCTACAGCCTTGCCCGTCAGCTTCTCGCCGGCCTTGAACTTCATGTATTCCAGGGCCTTCTCCTCGCCCGGCTTGGCGGGTATGCTTTCCGTTATGCCTATGCCCATGCCGGGATTTGTGCCGTAGGTGATGCGCGGCTCTATGTCGGCGGCAGAGAAAGTGAGTTCCTTGTCAAACACGGCATCGTCGCCGCTCTTCAGGGTGCGCCAGTATTCCACTGCCTTGTCCCACTCTTCGCCCTTTGGGGCGAACGGCTTTCCCTTGATATAGCTGAAGGTCACTTCGTCGGGAGCTATGAGTCCGCCCCTGGCCCCCATCTCTATGCTGAGGTTGCACAGTGTGAGCCTGCCCTCCATTGATAGGCTCCTCACGGCCTGTCCGGCATATTCCACGAAGTAGCCTGTGGCGCCGCTGGTGGTAAGCTGCGCCATGAGGTAGAGTGCCACGTCCTTTGCAGTCACTCCCTTGCCCAGCTCTCCGTCTATTGTTATCCTCATGCACTTCGGCTTCTGCTGCAGTATGCATTGCGAAGCCAGGACCATCTCCACCTCGCTTGTGCCTATGCCGAAGGCCACTGCTCCCATGGCTCCGTGAGTGGAGGTGTGCGAGTCGCCGCAAACTATGGTCATGCCGGGCAGCGAAAGTCCCTTCTCAGGTCCCACCACGTGGATTATGCCGTTGCTGGGGTCCATCATGCCGTAGTGGGTAAGTCCGAACTCCTTGGTGTTGCGCTCCAGCGTGTCCACCTGCTTGCGCGACGTGTCGTCGCTGATAGGCTTGTCCTGGTCGTGAGTGGGTATGTTGTGGTCTGGCATGCACACTATGCGCTCCGGGCGGAAGCACTTCAGGCCGCGCTGGCGCAAGCCCTCGAAAGCCTGTGGCGATGTCACCTCGTGACAGTACAGGCGGTCTATGTACAGCTGTGTGGGGCCGTCGTCAACAATCTGCACCACATGGCTGTCCCATATCTTGTCGAAAAGAGTGTTCATTGTTTTTAGCTTTTATGTGTTGATTAATATGGCTGGCAAAGGTAGGCATTTTTCCCAACACGCCAAAGAAAAAAGCAGGAAAAGTGGCGGCAAGGCGCAAAAAAACGCGGGGAAAGCCGGGATTGTCCAGCCTTCTCCGCGAAGCAGTAGTTTTTTCTTAAAGCGATTAGTCAAGCTGAGCCAGCTTGTTGTCAGAGCCGAGCACGTCGATAATCTTGTGCTTGTACATCTTCTCCATCTCGTCGCGAGCAGGACCGCAGTACTTGCGGGGGTCGAATTCGCCCGGTTTGTCGTGCAGCACGCGGCGCACGGCAGCGGTGAAGGCCAGGCGGGAGTCGCTGTCAATATTAATCTTGCAGACGGCGCTCTTCGAAGCCTTGCGCAGCTGCTCCTCGGGAATGCCGATGGCATCGGGCAGCTTGCCGCCCAGAGAGTTGATCTCGTCAACATACTCCTGGGGCACAGAACTTGAGCCGTGGAGCACGATGGGGAATCCGGGCAGCTCCTTCATCACGGCGTCGAGCACGTCGAATGCCAATGGGGGAGGAACCAGCTTGCCGGTCTTCGGGTCGCGGGTGCACTGCTCGGGAGTGAACTTGTAGGCTCCGTGGCTGGTGCCGATAGAGATGGCCAGTGAGTCGCAGCCAGAACGCTGTGAAAACTCGATAACCTCCTCGGGCTTGGTGTAGTGGCTAACGGCGCTCGACACCTCGTCCTCAACGCCGGCCAGCACGCCCAGCTCGGCCTCAACGGTCACGTCAAACTGGTGGGCATAGTCAACAACCTTCTTCGTCAGGGCGATGTTCTCCTCGAAAGGCAGGGCGCTGGCGTCGATCATCACGCTCGAGAAACCGTAGTCAATACAGCTCTTGCAGGTCTCGAAGCTGTCACCGTGGTCCAGGTGGAGCACAATCTCGGGATGCTTGCAGCCAAGCTCCTTGGCATACTCCACGGCACCCTGGGCCATGTAGCGCAGCAGGGTGGCGTTGGCATAGTTGCGTGCACCCTTGGAAACTTGCAGGATTACGGGGCTCTTCAGGTCGCTCGAAGCCTTGATGATGGCCTGAAGCTGCTCCATGTTGTTAAAGTTGAATGCGGGAATGGCGTAGCCGCCATTGATGGCACGGGCAAACATCTCACGGGTGTTCACCAGGCCAAGTGTCTTGTAATCTACCATGATAATTTAAGATTTAAAACAGTTACGATTCTATTAGTTCTTGTTTCTGAGCGCAAAGGTAGCAAAAAGATTTTTAATAACGCCTACAATCGCGGCCCTTTTTTTCGCCACAGAGGCAAATTTCAGTTTTTTTGAAATATTTTGCTATCTCTGCTTTGCAATTCCGATTTTTATTCGTACCTTTGCAAGTGATATAAAGAAGCAGCGATAACACATGGAGGCCTTTTTCCGTACCCACAGATACTTGGTGGAGCATACAAACGCACCGGTTCGTCGCATCCTCATGGATGAGATAGACTGGAGCCAGCGCATGATAGGCATTAAGGGCACGCGCGGCATAGGCAAGACCACCTTCCTGCTTCAATATGCCAAGGAGCACTTCGACTTGGACGACAAGCAGTGCCTCTATGTCAACATGAACAACTTCTATTTCCAGGGTCACGGCATAGCCGACTTTGCCGGCAAGTTCTATCATTCGGGCGGCCGCGTCCTGCTGATAGACCAGGTGTTCAAGCAGCCGGAGTGGAGCCGCGAGCTGCGCCGCTGCTACGACCTCTACCCCGGTCTCAAGATTGTGTTCACAGGAAGCAGCGTGATGCGCCTCAAGGACGAGAACCCCGAGCTGAACGGCATTGTGAGGAGCTACAACCTGCGGGGATTCTCCTTCCGCGAATTCATCAACCTGAAGACGGGCAACAACTTCCGCCCGTACACCCTTGAGGAGATTCTGGCCGACCACGAGCACATCATAAAGCAAATTCTGCCAAAAGCTCTGCCTTCGCGCTACTTCCAGGACTATATCCACCACGGTTTCTACCCCTTCTTCCAGGAGCAGCGCAACTACTCAGAGAACCTGCTCAAAACGATGAACATGATGACCGAGGTGGACATCCTGCTCATCAAGCAGATAGAGCTGAAGTACCTCACAAAGATAAAGAAGCTGTTCTACCAGCTGGCGGAGGAAGGCCCCAAGGCCCCCAATGTGAGCAAGCTGGCTCAGGACATAGAGACCAGCCGCGCCACGGTGATGAACTACATAAAATACCTGGCCGATGCCCGCCTGCTCAACATAATCTACCCCGTGGGGGAAGAGTTCCCAAAGAAGCCGTCGAAGGTGATGCTCCACAACTCCAATCTTCTCTACGCCATTTACCCCATTCACGTGGAGAAGCAGACCGCCATGGAGACCTTCTTCGTCAATGCCCTTTGGAAGGACCACACAGTGAACCAGCAAGGCCACGACCAGTTCTACACCGTAGACGGCAGCCTAAAGTTCCGCATCTGCGATGCTGCCGCCACTGGCAAGATGCGCCTACAGCCCGACACTATCTACGCCCGCTACAACACCGAGGTGGGCAAGGGCAACCAGATTCCCCTCTGGCTCCTTGGCTTCCTCTATTAACTTCCAACTTCTTTTCTTCGCGCGCACGCATGAGGAAAGCCAGTTGCACCTCTTGCACCTGTGGCACCTCCTGCACCTGTTGCACCACTTGCACCTCTTGCACCTGTTGCACCTCTTGCACCTGAAGCTCACCCCGACGCTCATGAGGGACCGGGTTATACCAATAACCCAGCCCCCTATTGTCGTGTAGCACCGGGTTATGCCAATAACCCAGCCCCCCATTGCCGTGTGGCACCGGGTTATGCCGATAACCCAGCCCCCCACGGTGCTGTGGGGCATCCTCATCCCACAATATTAAACGTAGGTGCAACAGGTGCAAGAGGTGCAAGAGGTGCAACACACTTTGCACTAAATAAACAAATCCTTGCAAAAACCTGCTTGATTTTGCAAGGATTTGAAATATCTTTTGTATCTTTGCCACGACATTGTTCAACACCTGATGACATACCGCAAATTCTGGCAACCACTGACAGCCATTTACGAGCCACGCGAGGCGCAGGCCGTGGCAAGGCTGGTACTGGAGGAGCTGTTCGGCCTCTCCACGACTGACATAGTGTGCGGAGCGGTGGAGCAGATTGACGAAGGAAAGCTGAGAGAAGTCCAGCAGAAACTGCTCTGTGGCAACCCGGCACAGTATGTCGTTGGCGAGGCCGACTTCTGCGGCAGGACGTTTGAGGTAAGCCCGGCAGTACTTATTCCAAGGCCTGAGACCGAAGAGCTGTGCCGACTGGCTATATCCCTCATGCCACAGCAGACACAAGACTGCAGAATACTTGACATAGGCACCGGCAGCGGCTGCATAGCCTGCACCTTGAAAGCCGAGATTCCGCAGGTACAGGTAGAGGCCTGGGACATTTCGGAAGAAGCGCTGCGGGTGGCTCGCAATAATGCAGAGAGACTGAGCGTAAGCGTGGTCTTCAAAGAAGTGGACGTACTTCAGTATGTAAAGTCCTCTGAAAGCTATGACCTCATTGTAAGCAACCCGCCATATATATGCGAACATGAGAAGGAAAAGATGGAGGCAGTGGTGCTGGAGCACGAGCCGCACCTGGCACTCTTCGTGCCCGACGATGACCCGCTGCTCTTCTACCGTGCTATCAGTCAGCAGGCACGCCGACTGCTGAGGGACGGTGGCAAAGTGGCCTTCGAAATTAACGCGGCCTACGGCCAGGAGACATGCCGACTGATGGAGTCGCTTGGATTCGCGGACATAATGCTACACAAGGACCAGTTTGGAAAAGACAGATTTATCACAGCATGCAAATAAAGAAAGAAACCAACGCTCAAGAGGCGTTCAGAAAACTGGCCTCCCTGTGTGCCAAGGGCGAGCACTGCCAGCACGACATGACGGAGAAGATGCGCCAGTGGGGAGTGAGCGAGGAAGAGCAGGCACAGGTTATGGCCCGGCTCGTAGGTGAGTGCTATGTTGACGACGAGCGCTTTGCCCGCGCCTTCGCAGCAGACAAGATACGCTATAACAAGTGGGGACGCAGGAAGGTGGAGCAGGCCCTTTGGCTGAAACACATAGACAAAGCCATTGTCTCAGACGTGCTTGACGGGATAGACGACAGTGAGTATTTATGCATACTGAAACCCCTGCTAAAGCAGAAGCGCCGCACCACCAAGGCCGCCAGCGACTACGAGCTGAACATGAAGCTCGTAAAGTTTGCCATGAGCCGCGGATTTACAATGGACATCATCAGGCAATGCATGGAAGTGGAAGATGAGAGCGAGTTTCTGGAGTAGGCTCCTTGACACCATTGCGCCACGCACATGCCCTGTGTGCGGCGGAAGGCTCTCGGCCAACGAGAGCATAGTATGTGCCTCGTGCCACATGCACATGCCGCTCACCAACTACGAGAAAAACCCATTTGACAACCCAATGGCAAGACTCTTCTGGGGACGTTTCCCCATAGAGAAAGCTGCCGCTATGTTTTTCTATGAGCCACAAGGAAACGTAAGCCGCATCATCTACGAAATGAAATACCACGGCAAGATAGAAACTTGCCAGTACATGGGCGAAATCATGGCAAGGAGGATGGCGGCAGCTGGCTTCTTCGACGGCATTGAAGCCATAGTACCCATGCCGCTTAACTGGCGCAGGCAGTGGAAACGAGGCTACAACCAAAGCATGGAGATAGCAAGGGGCATAAACAGCGTTACCGCCCTTCCTATATATAATAATGTGGTAAAGCGGAGGCACTTCAGCAAGAGCCAGACCACCCTGCACAACTACGAACGCATGAAAAACGTGGAGAATGCCTTCTCGCTGACCAAGGCCGACAAGATAAGCGGAAGACACATACTGCTGATAGACGACATAGTGACCACAGGCTCGACCATCACTGCCTGTGCAAAGGAGCTGGCCAAAGCCTCAGTCGCGAGCATAAGCCTGCTGACGGTAGGCATCACTAAATCATAATAAAAGTTAAGCCAAAGCACATAACTACCGCCTTTCTGCATTCTACAGCTTACTTTTTCGTAACTTTGCAGCAAAAACCAGACAACAATGGAAAATATAAAGAAAATCTTCGCCCAGAAACTGCTCGAAGTAAAGGCTGTCAAGCTTCAGCCAAAAGAGCCGTTCACATGGGCCAGCGGCTGGAAGTCGCCCATTTACACAGACAACCGCAAGACGCTCAGTTTCCCGCAGTTACGCTCGTTCGTAAAACTGGAACTTTGCCACCTCATACAGGAGAACTTCCCCGAGGCCGAGGCCGTGGCAGGCGTTGCCACAGGAGCCATAGCCCAGGGAGCACTTGTGGCCGACCAGCTGGGCCTGCCCTTCTCCTACGTGAGGCCAAAGCCGAAAGACCACGGTATGGGCAACCAGATAGAAGGCGAGATAGAGAAAGGCGCCAAGGTGGTGGTGGTGGAAGACCTGATTAGCACCGGAGGCTCGTCGCTGAAGGCTGTCCAGGCACTGCGCGACTACGGCGTGGAGGTGATAGGCATGGTGGCATCGTTCACCTACGGATTCCCCGTGGCCGAGGAGGCATTCCGCCAGGCGGGCGTTAAACTGCTCACACTTAGCGACTATGAGCACGTTGTGAGCGAGGCAGCTAAGACTGGATACATAAAGGACGAAGACCAGCCTGTGCTGGCCGAGTGGAGAAAGAATCCATCAGAGTGGCTCAGCCCCCTAAGTTAGGGGGTTGGGGGTCTGAACAGGCAAAAGAAACCTATAAACAATGAGCAAGTACGAAAGCAGCATAAAGCACATTCCCTATCCGCAGGAGAATGTCTACCGCAACATCAGCGACCTTAACAATCTGGCCCGCGTCCGCGACCGCGTGCCAAGTGACAAAATCCAGGACTTCTCATTCGACCAGGACACCGTGTCGGTGAGTGTTCCTCCCGTGGGGCAGATAACCCTGCGCATAGTGGAGCGCGACGAGCCGAAGTGCGTGAAGTTTGAGACAGCGCAAAGCCCCATGCCCTTCAACCTCTGGATACAGGTTCTGCCCGTAGACGAGAACAACTCGAAGATGAAGGTAACGGTAAAGGCCGACATACCTTTCATGCTTAAAGCCATGGTGAGTGGTCCCTTGCAGGACGGCGTGGAAAAGGTGGCCGATGCCCTCGCACAGATTCCATACGAGTAAAAAGTGTATTAAAAAGGTTAAATAACACTAAAATAGCATTTAAGTAAGCTTCCATGCTGGCTGTAAAAGAAAAAATATGAGTACCTTTGCAGCCCGAATTAGAGTCCGACGGGGCTAAGTGAAGTGTGTACGGACGTATGCCGCCTCCCGGAAAAACCCCTAAACACAGTTACAAAAACAAAAGCAATGTACGCAATTGTAGAAATCCAGGGTCAGCAGTTCAAGGCCGAAGAAGGCAAGAAGCTCTTCGTGCACCACATGAAAGATGTGGAAGAAGGCAAGACTGTTGAATTTGACAAGGTGCTGCTCATTGATGCAGACGGCGCCGTCAAGGTAGGAGCCCCCACCGTAGAGGGAGCTAAAGTAGTAGTAGAAGTGGTGACTCCGCTCGTGAAGGGCGACAAGGTTATCGTCTTCAAGATGAAGCGCCGCAAGGACTCACGCAAGAAGAACGGTCACCGTGAGCAGTTCACCCAGGTATTAGTTAAACAAGTAATCGCTTAACAGGAGGAACGAATTATGGCACATAAAAAAGGTGTAGGCAGTTCTAAGAACGGGCGCGAGAGCGCAGCACAGCGACTTGGCGTGAAAATTTGGGGAGGACAGAAGGTAGTGGCCGGCAACATCATCGTGAGGCAGCGCGGCACACACCACAATCCCGGCAATGGCGTGGCCATTGGCAAGGATGACACACTATATGCCCTCATCGACGGTACGGTAAACTTCCATCGCGGCTATCACAACAAAAGTGTGGTGTCGGTAATACCAGAAGCCAAGGCATAAACAAACAACAACAACTTACTTCCAAACAAACACCAGCCCCCTCGGAACCAACACATTCGTTTCGAGGGGGTCTGCGTAAGCGGGCTTTGCCCTAAATGACAACTTATAAATGATTAGCGTAGAAGGTCTTAAAGTGGAGTTTGGCGTAAAGCCTCTATTCTCAGACGCAAGTTTCGTGATAAACCAGCACGACCGCATAGCCCTCGTGGGAAAGAACGGCGCCGGCAAGTCGACAATGCTGAAAATTCTCTGCGGACAGCAGAAGCCAACAAGCGGCAGCGTGAACATGCAGGGCGACATCACCATAGGCTACCTGCCACAGGTGATGAACCTGCAGGACCTGACAACCGTGCGCCAGGAAGCCATGAAGGCCTTTGCCGACATAGAGCGGCTGAAGCAGCACGTGGAACAGCTGGAGCGGCAGATGAGCGAGCGCACCGACTATGACAGCACGGAATACATGGAACTGGTGGAGCGATACAGCTCGGAGCACGAGCGATACATGCTCATGGGAGCCAACGGCCAGGACGCGGCATTAGAGCGCACTCTGACAGGCCTCGGGGTCCTGCGCTCCGACTTCGACCGCCCCACATGCGAGTTCAGCGGTGGCTGGCGCATGAGGATTGAGCTGGCAAAAATTCTGCTGCGCCACCCCGACCTGCTGCTGCTCGACGAGCCTACAAACCACCTCGACATCGAGTCCATACAATGGCTGGAGCAGCTGCTGGCCACGTGGAACGGCGCTGTGGTGCTGGTGAGCCACGACCGCGCGTTTATTAATAATGTGTCGAACCGCACGCTGGAGATTTCATGCGGGCAGGTGGTTGACTACCGCGTGAAGTACGACGAGTATGTGGTGCTTAGAAAGGAAAGGCGCGAGCAGCAACTCAGGGCCTACGAGAACCAGAGGAAGGAGATGGCCGACATACGCGACTTCATAGAGCGCTTCCGCTATAAGCCCACAAAGGCCGTGCAGGTGCAGCAGCGCATAAGGCAGCTGGAAAAGATGGTGCCCATAGAGGTGGACGAGGTGGACACGTCGGCCATGCACCTGAAGTTCCCCCCTTGCCTGCGCTCAGGCGACTACCCCGTAATCTGCGACGAGGTGAGGAAGGAATATGCCCACGTGGTGTTCGACCGCGTGAACCTGACCATAAAACGCGGCGAGAAAGTGGCCTTCGTGGGAAAGAACGGAGAGGGAAAGTCTACGCTGGTTAAGTGCATCATGGGGGAGATTCCATTCGACGGCAACCTGAAGATAGGCCACAACGTGCAGATAGGCTACTTTGCGCAGAATCAGGCGCAGCTGCTTGATGAGAGCCTCACCGTGTTCCAGACCATTGACAACGTGGCAAAGGGCGACATTCGCCTAAAGATAAACGACATACTGGGAGCCTTCATGTTCGGAGGCGAGAACAGCGACAAGAAGGTGAAGGTGCTCAGCGGAGGCGAGCGCAGCCGCCTGGCCATGATACGCCTGCTGCTGGAACCCGTGAACCTGCTTATACTCGACGAGCCGACAAACCACCTCGACATGGCCTCGAAGGACGTGCTCAAGGAGGCCATACGGGCTTTCGACGGCACGGCCATCATAGTGAGCCACGACCGCGAATTCCTTGACGGCCTCGTAACCAAGGTGTTTGAGTTCGGACAAGGAAAGGTGCGCGAGCACATTGGCGGCATCTACGACTTCCTGCAGACAAAGCGCATCAGCGACCTTGACGAATTGGGGCAGAACAAAAAAACGACAACAAATGCATCCTCTCCCCTCCCTACAATGGAGGGGCAAGGGGGAGGTTCTTCAAGGGAGGGAGGATCTTCTTCTTCCTACGCCGCCCGCAAGGAGCAGCAGAAAAGCCTGCGCAAGGCCGAGCGCGCCGTTGAGGACTCGGAAAAGAAGATTGCCCAGCTGGAACAGCGACTGAAAGAGCTTGACCAGCAGCTCATGAAGCCCGAGAACGCTGCCAACATGAAACTGGTGACGGAATACACCGAGGTACAGCAGCAACTGGACACCGAGGTGGAACGTTGGGAAAAGTTAAGCGAAGAGCTTGAATATAAACAGAGTTTAAACGGCGCCGACTAAATGTTAAATTGAAAGAAAAGATACCGACAAATTGTCAGTTTACCGATTTTTGACCTTAATTTTGCACTGCAATTCACGATAACACAAGTAACCAACCAAAATAAGGAAAAAGATGAAAAAGTTATGGAATTACGCAGTGCCGGCCATGAGCCTGGTATCAATAGTATTCGCGGTGGCTGCCTTCAGCAACACCCACGCCGCCACCCATTCAGCAGGTGCCGCCACGGCATTAGTGACACAGACTGCTCCGGCACCGCCTGCCGGACAGCCGGTAGACCTTACATACGCCGCAGAGCACGCCCTGCCATCTGTGGTACACATTAAGTTCGTGCAGAACTCAAGAGTGCAGAACGTGCAGGTGCAGGTAGACCCCTTCGAGGAGTTCTTCATGGACCCCTTCGGCGGATTCTTCGGGCGCGGACAGCGTGAGAACGGCAACGGCAGCCGCCAGCGCCAGGTGCAGACACCACGCCGCACGGGAGCAGGCAGCGGAGTCATCATATCCTCTGACGGATATATTGTGACCAACAACCACGTGGTGGAGGGAGCCGACGAGCTTACCGTCACCCTGAGCGACAACCGTGAGTTTTCGGCACGCATCATCGGAACAGACCGCACCACAGACCTTGCACTTATAAAGATAGAAGGCAGAAACTTCCCCGCCATTGAGATTGCCAACAGCGATGAGGTGAGAGTGGGCGAATGGGTGTTGGCCATAGGCAACCCCATGGGACTGAACAACACCGTCACCGCTGGCATCATCTCGGCCAAGGCCCGCACACTGGGAGCCAACGGCGTGGAGAGCTTCATACAGACCGATGCCGCCATCAACGCCGGCAACTCGGGTGGAGCTTTGGTTAACACCAACGGACAGCTGGTGGGCATCAACGCCATGCTCTATTCACAGACGGGTACCAACATCGGCTACGGATTTGCCATACCCACAGCCATGATGAACAAGGTTGTGGGAGATCTGAAGGAATACGGCGTGGTGCAGCGAGCCATGATCGGCATCAGCGGACGCGACGTAAGAACACAGATTGACTTGGAGAAGGAGCAGGGCAACGAGCCAGACTACGGCACCACGGAGGGCATCTATGTGAACGAAGTGGTGGAGAACAGCGCTGCCCATGAGGCTGGAATAGAAGAGGGCGACGTCATCATCGAGGTGGACGGACAGCGTGTCACACAGTTCGGCGACCTGAGCGGCATCATAGCACAGAAGCGCCCCGGCGACCGCATCAGCATAACCTACCTGCACAACAAGCACCGCCACACCAAGAACATCACTCTGCGCAACGAGCAGGGCAACACCGAGGTGGTGCGCAATGCCGACCTTGACACTCTTGGAGCCGACTTCCGCGAAGTGTCAGACGAGCTGAAGCAGAGGCTGGGCATTGACTTCGGACTGGAGATTATACGTGTGAAGAACGGCAAGATAAAGGATGCCGGCATGCAGCGCGGATTCATCATCCAGAGAGTAAACGATGTGCCCATGCACTCCATTGTTGACTTGCAGAACATAGTAAGCGAGGTGTCTACGTCGGCCGAGCCGGTGCTCATCATAAAGGGCATATCGCCCACCGGAAGGAAGGGCTACTACGTAGTACAGCTGTCTGAATAAGAATAGACACATAAAGCTTGAGTGCAGGCCCATCAGCCTGCACTCAGCATTTTTGTCAACTCTGCAAACGAGTCAACCTGCACCATGTCCTTATGCTTAAACTCCTCGTGGTGCTCCAACTGCCAGGTTACATGAAAAGGAATGTAGACAGCCTTGCAGCCTATACCGAGGGCAGGGGCAATGTCGCTCTTTAGCGAGTTGCCCACCATGAGCATCTCGTCGGGGGCAATGCTCAGTTTGCGACACAACTGCAGGAACTCTGTCTCGGTTTTGTCCGACGTTATCTCCACGTGACTGAAGAAGTCTTGCAACCCGGAGCGCTCCAACTTATGCTCCTGATCAAGCAGTTCGCCCTTGGTGAACACCACGAGCCGCCACCTCCCAAGGTTTTTCAGCTGGTTCAGCACAGCTTCCACACCAGGAAGGGGCGTACAGGGAAACTCCAACAAACCGTAGCATTGCTGCAGAATGGCGTTCAGCGTTGCAACCGCCATCTCACCACGACTCACCCTCATGGCCGTCTCAAGCATGGAGAGCGTGAAGGCCTTCACGCCATAGCCCAGCAGGCGCATGTTCTTGCGCTCTGTGGCAAACAGCTCCAAGGCTGCCGTCTCGCGGTCGGTCCAAGGTGTAAGCTCGTCGTAGAGCTGCTGCATAACACGTTCAAAATGGCCCTGGCAGTCCCAGAGCGTGTCGTCGGCATCGAAGGCTATTACCTTTATATTGCTTAAATCCATATCGTTGTTCTTCTTATTGCTCACTGGAATAGATTGTGAAAGTGGCCGGCAGATTGGACAGTTCAATCTCGCGCTGCCTGTCGGCCTCAGTGTTATATTTTATGTACCACGAGGGGCATAGCTCGTGCCAAATGGTGTCGCCGGGCATTGTGCCAGGGCATGGACTAATGCTGAGCGTGGCCTCCATGTTGGGAAATCCCCCACCCGTCTGCTCGTTGAACTGCTGTTCCTGACTGTCACTACCACCGTCGCGCCCAGCATAGTACATCTTGTAATTCACCATGGCCGGATAGAGCGTACCATCCGTGCGTTCCTGATAATCCACCCGGTAGTCTCTGGTCCAGGAGTCTATGCGGTAGCCCATGAGCCTTGCAGCAGCATACATGAATGCGCTGATGCGCTCACGGCAGTTTGTCTTGGTGCCAGTGAAACGATAAGCCTGTCTCACAATGCAGCGCGCTGTGTCCAGAATTATCCAGCCCCGGTCATCGTTGCTGTGCTTTGAGCGGAACCGCAGTTCCACTTCGTTGCCGTTGCCCCCGTTGAAGTCGGTATTCTCAAAAAACTTGTGGGAGCGGATGAAGGCGTTGTCAAGCTCGGCCACAAAATCCTCGTAGAGCATACGCCGGAGGTTGTTGGTATCGGTGAGCAGTGTGCTGTCGGAGGCTACTATGTCGCTCGTGTCGGCCATTATTGCGTAGTTGCCGGCAACAATGCTCCTTGGGCGCATCAAGCCAGTAAGGTGGTAGCGGTAGATGCTGTTGGTGCCCATGCTCTGAGTGCGGTAGTCGTAGAGAAGTGTGTCGGGGGTGGTGAAATAGTATTGCTCTTTCAGCCTAACAACCTGCTTCAGCTTCCTCCTGATCCACTCCGGCTCCTGGTTTGTTATCACCACCTCGGCGGTGGAGCGGTACTTGGGAGTGAGAAACAGAGTGTCGGCCAGCCGCCTCACCACTCTCCGCTCGTAGTTCAGATGGCTCACCGTGAGACGCTGAAAGGGGAATGCCACCACAGCCACTCCCTGCTCATTGCTCATGGCAGAGCGGAAGTGGCCTCCGTCATTGGTGTAGAGCGAAGCATGGGTTATGGGAAGGTGTGTGACGGCATCGGCCACCACCACCCGCTGCTGTGCAGCAGCCATGAGGCAGCCCGCCATTGTCAGCATCATGGACAACAACAGCCTGAGTGCCATCATCGCAGGAGGTCAAAGAAGAACAGAATTGCGGCGTACTTCTGTGGCACGTTGACGGCATAGCCCAGTGTGCGGTAGCTTGAGTCGCGCACGGTGCCCTCGCTCTTAACGTAGCCAAGTGTGGAGTAGTTGCGGTCGCGCACAGTGCCGTCGCTCTCTATACGCCCAAGGGTAGAATTGTTCCGGTCTCTTACAGTTCCGTCGCTCTCCACGCGCCCCACGGTAGAGTTGTAGCGGTTCCTTATTGTGCCGTCGCTTTCTATGCGTCCTATCGTTGAGTAGTTGCGGTCGCGCACCGTGCCGTCGCTATCCACCCGGCCTATCATGGAGTAGTTTGCGTCGCGCACGTCCTGTGCCTGCGCCGCCATGGGCAGCAACAGCGCCAGCAAGAGGGAAAATAATATCTGTCTCATATCTCTTACAGTCATCATTAATTGTTACAAAGATAGCGGAATATTGCGGAAAAGGATTATGCCAAAGCATTATTACAACAAACTTTAACGCTATTTGTCTTTTTTTCTATACCAACAGTTCGTTATGAAGCCTTAAAAGTTAGTACCTTTGCAAGGAATTATCATAACTTACAAAAAAGACTACACTATGGAACAAGCTACATTTCTAAAGATCAACCCCGCCGACAGCGTGGTGGTATGCCTTCAGCCCAAGAAGAAGGGCGACATAATCAGCGTTGACGGACACGACATCATTCTGAGCCAGGACACTCCTGCCGGTCACAAGGTGCTCATCAAGGATGTGCATGAGGGTGAGAACATCATAAAGTACGGCTACCCTATAGGCCATGCCCGCCAGGACCTGAAGCAGGGCGAATGGGTGAACGAGAACAACCTCAAGACTAACCTCAGCGGCACGCTGGAGTATACCTACCAGCCTGTTGAGGAGAAGCTGAACATAGCCAAGGAGAACCGCACCTTCCGCGGCTACCGCCGCAAGAACGGCGACGTTGGCGTGAGAAACGAAATCTGGGTTGTGCCCACCGTGGGCTGCGTGAACGGCATTGCCGAGCGCCTGGTGAAACAGCTGCGCCAGGAGACTCAATGCAAAGACATTGATGCCGTCTACGCCTGGCACCACAACTACGGTTGCTCGCAGCTCTCTGAGGACCACGAGAACACCCGCAAGGTGCTGCGCGACATCTGCCTCCACCCCAATGCCGGAGCCGTGCTCGTGCTTAGCCTGGGATGTGAGAACAACCAGCCCGACGACTTCATGCAGATGCTGGGCGACTACGACAAGGAGCGCATCCGCCTGCTGGTGACTCAGAAGGTGGAGGGCGACGAGGTGGAAGCTGGCATGCAGATTCTGCGCGAACTCTACGACATAGCCAGCAAGGACCGCCGCGAGGAGGTGCCCGTAAGCGAACTGCGCGTGGGCCTGAAGTGTGGCGGCAGCGACGGCTTCAGCGGAATAACGGCCAACCCGCTGGTGGGTGAGTTCAGCGACTGGCTCGTGGCTCAGGGAGGCACAAGCGTGCTGACAGAGGTGCCTGAAATGTTTGGAGCAGAGACAATACTTATGAACCGCTGCGAGACGAAGGAACTCTTTGAGCAGACCGTGTCGCTGATAAACAACTTCAAGAACTACTTCCTCAGCCACGGCGAACCCGTTGGCGAGAACCCGTCGCCAGGCAACAAGGCCGGAGGCATTTCCACCCTTGAGGACAAGGCCCTGGGCTGCACTCAGAAGTGCGGACGCGCCCCTGTCAGCGGTGTTATGGAGTATGGCGACCGCCTGCAGAACAAGGGTCTAAACCTGCTCTCAGCTCCCGGCAACGACCTCGTGGCTTCCACAGCCCTCGCCTCCTGCGGCTGCCATATCGTGCTGTTCACCACAGGCCGCGGCACTCCCTTCGGCACCTTCGTTCCCACTATGAAGATAGCCACCAACCCCACACTGGCCAAGAACAAGCCTCAGTGGGTGGACTTCTCGGCCGGACAGCTCATTGAGGGCCGCACCATGCAGGAACTGGTGCCTGAGTTCATTGACAAGGTGCTGAGCGTGGCAAGCGGAGAGCACGCACGCAACGAGGAAAACGACTACCGCGAAATAAGCATCTTCAAGAACGGAGTGACACTGTAACCTTTGCCTTCGAATGGCCTCAGGGCCTGCTATACTAAGCAATAATAAATGAACTGGAAATTCATATTACGCTGGGTGATAACCTTCACGGTTTGCCTGGTGGTATACAACCTGACAGCCAGTTTCTGGATGTCGTTGGGAATACTCATACTCCTAATTTTGGCAGAGAACCTCATCATGGACTGGTGGAGCCGCCGGAAGCAGGCCAGCATCATAGTGATACTGGCCCTTCTGTCGGTCGGCAGCCTTCCTGGCATGGCACAGGCTGTGCAGGGAGCCTTGCCATCGTACAATGATGCCCGCCGTGGCTTGAGCCGCATTCTGCAGTACACCCCGCAGGGAGATGCATTCGTCTGTGAGAACGGACGCAACCGCTTCACCCGTGCCCTCTATGGTGGGTGGACCGACTACCGCATAGAGACCAGCGACCGCCCCATCTTCGCCATTGTGAAGAAGGGCCACCACAAGAGCGTGCGCTTCGAGATAGAGGGAGTACCCATTGACTCTGCCGGCTACTGCAAGTCAATCTACCACGACGGAATGCGCACCTACCTGCTCTACGACCCTCGCTGGAGCCACATAGGCCACGGAATTATCCGCGTACACGTGGTAGCCCTGCAGGACACCGAAGGGGCCATCTGGCAGTTTATAGCCGACGGCTACCGAGGTTCCCTTGAGGTCACGGTGAAGCTGTGCGACATAGCCGACACGCGGCTGAAACGCAACGGCGACCTCGGTGCCGACCGCCCGGGTGTGTTTGAGCCTTCGCCAACGCAACAGGGACTCGTGATTGGCCATGCCACGCGCAGCAGCAACTTCGCACATTTGGTGATGCAGGGCGACTCAGTATTCTTTATGCACGACGGCGATGCCTTCAAGCGCTATAATGACGCCGTAGCGCTGAACAAGGAGATGGCACGCAGAATACAGTTCAACACTCCCGACCCCTACATCAACACCCTTGGCAGCGCTCTCGTGATGGCTGCCGACGGCGACTGGGACGGCCAGACCTGGCTGCACGGCTGCATAGGCTGGCGCATGCCGCTGGCCGGCTGGAGAGCAGCCTACGCAGGCGACGTGCTGGGCTGGAACGACCGCGCCATCAGCCATTTCAACGCCTACGCTGCAAGTCAGGTGAACAGCGTGGAGCCTACATCCCCCCACCCCACTCAGGATGCTTCGATGAACATGGCCCGTGCCGAGAAGCGCTGGGGCACTCAGATGTACAGCAACGGCTACATCTGTCGCAACCCCAACCGCAACGACCAGATGCACCACTACGACATGAACCTGAACTACATTGACGAGCTGCTGTGGCACTTCCAGTACAACGCCGACCCGTCCTACATGCGCCAGATGTGGCCCGTCATAAAGAGCCACCTGGCTTGGGAGAAGCGCAACTTCGACCCCGACGGCGACCACCTATACGATGCCTACTGCTGCATCTGGGCCAGCGATGCCCTCTACTACAGCGGAGGAGCCGTGACCCACTCCTCGGCCTACAACTACAGGGGCAACCTGCTTGCAGCACGCATAGCTGAACTCATAGGCGAGGATGCCACTCCCTACCGGCAGGAAGCAGAGGCAATACTTCAGGCTATGAACCAGCGCCTCTGGCTCGCTGACAAGGGCCACTGGGCTGAATACCAGGACGCGATGGGGCTGAAGAGGGTTCATGAAAGTGCTGCAGTGTGGAGCATCTACACCCCGATTGACTGTGGAGCCGCCACGCCGGAGCAGGCCTACCAGGCCACCCTCTACATTGACCGCGAGATACCCCACTTCACCGTTGACAGCTGCTTCCAGACCATCAGCACCACCAACTGGCTGCCCTACGCCTGGAGCATAAACAACGTTGCCGCTGCCGAGGTGATGCACACGGCGCTGGCTTACTATGAGGCCGGACGCACCGATGCCGCCTACCACCTGATGAAGGGAAACATACTTGACCAGATGTACTACGGACAGTCGCCTGCCAACTTCGGACAGCTGAGCCACTACGACGCAGCCCGCGGCGAGTGCTACCGCGACTTTGGCGACTGCATAGGCATTTCCTCCCGTACACTCATTCAAGGTCTCTTTGGCGTACAGCCGCAAGCCCTCTATGGCAAGTGCATACTGCGCCCCGGATTCCCCACCGACTGGGAGACAGCCTCGCTCAAGACTCCCTATATAGAATATAGGTTCGCGCGTGCAGGCGGGCGCGACGTGTACTACATAACGCAGAACTTTGCCCAGCCCCTGCAGATAGTACTGCGCCAGAACCTTGGCGGAGGCCGCTACCGCGACATTCAGGGCACCAACGAGCACTACCAGGTGATAAGCGTTGAGACTGTCATTCCCGAAGAGTCAGATGATGCAGGCTTTACGCCAGCCCAGCAACTATCGGCTTCAGAGCTTGGCCTGGACGAGCCTACCCGCAGAGGGCGCTTCCAGCCACAGGACATCAGCAGTTTCTTCAATTCAAATGTAGACGACATCTTCAAGAACCGCTACACCTCGCCACGCCCAGCCGTTACAACGCTGCAGCTGCCGGTGCAGGGTGTTGGCGAATGGTGCCACCCGCAGTACACGCCAAACATCAGCGACTCCGTGTTCCGCACACTCATTCAAAGCGGACAGTTCTCCGTTGCCGGTGTGCCTTTCAACACGCCCTCACGCGGCAGGAACATTGTCTACACATCTCTCTTCGACAACTATCCCGACTCCATCACCATTCCCCTTCGCGGCTCTGCCTCGTCGGCCTATCTTCTTATGGCCGGCAGTACTAACCACATGCAGTGCCACATTGACAACGCCATAGTTGTGGTATCTTACCAAGACGGAAGCTGTGACACGCTGCGCTTGCGCAACCCGGAGAACTGGTGTCCAATAGAGCAGGACTACTATGTTGACCAGATGGCCTTCAGACTACCCAACGAGCGACCTTATCGCATTTGTCTGGGCAACGGAACCGTAAGTCGCAATCTGGGAGCTGCCCTGAACATTCAGGGAGTGTATGGCAGGGAGATTCCCAGTGGAGCTGCCCAAATGCTGCGTATGCACCTCAACAAATCCAAACAGCTAAGGAACATCACGGTGCGCACACTCTCCAACGATGTTGTAGTAGGCCTTATGGCCGTCACGCTACAATAGGCAGAAGCCGTTAATCACACGGGAATATTATTATTTACGGAAATCATTAATCAGGGCAATGACTTCGGCGACTTCCTCGCCAGTCATAGCCTGATTACATGGTATACTCAGCTCCTGCTCATGGATAGTCTCGGTGATTGGCAGAGACAACTTGCTCCATTGGCTATAGCATTGCTGGCGGTGTGGCGGTATGGGATAGTGAATCATGGTGCCTACGCCGTTGTCCTTCAAATACTGCTGAAGGGCTTCACGCTCGGGACAGAGCAAGGGGAAGATGTGGTAGACGTTACTGTTGCAAGGCGTAGGCAGAGTAACAAGCGGATTTGAGATTTCTGCCAAATAGCGGCTGGCAATCTGGCGGCGCCGTTCGTTGTCCTGGTCAAGATATTTCAACTTGACGCTGAGCACGGCTGCCTGCAATTCGTCAAGGCGGGAGTTGCGGCCTACATAGTCAAAGACATACTTACGCGAGGAGCCATAGTTGGCAATGGCACGGACAGTCTCAGCCAGCCTGCTGTCGTTGGTTGTCACAGCGCCGCCATCGCCAAGAGCGCCGAGGTTCTTGCCCGGGTAGAAGCTGTGGGCGGCGGCATGGCCGAGGGAGCCGGTTTTTCGATGCGGGGAAACCGCATCGCACACTGAGCCGTGCGCCTGTGCATTGTCTTCAATGAGCAGGAGATTGTGAGCCTGGCAGACGGTGGCGATGCGCTCTGTGTAGGCGCAGCGGCCGTAGAGGTGGACAAGCATGATGGCGCGGGTGCGCTCGGTGATGGCCTGCTCTATCAAGGAGTCGTCAATCTGGAACGTGTCAAGGCGCGGTTCCACCAGCACGGGCTTCAACCGGTTCGCCGTGATTGAGAGGATGGTGGCGATGTAGGTGTTGGCCGGCACGATGACCTCGTCGCCCTCCTTCAACACATTATTATATATATACGCGCGCAAGATGAGCGTCAAGGCATCCAGCCCGTTGGCCACGCCGACGCAATGCTTGGTGCCTATGTAGCGGGCATATTCTTCCTCGAAGCACTCGGTAGCCTTGCCTCGCAGATACCACCCAGAGTCAACCACGCGGTCCACGGCCTCGTGAATCTCGTCGGCATGCATTGCCGTTATGCGTTTTAAAGGCAGGTATTCAATCATAGTGTCCATTCGTAAGTGTCGTACATCACCGTTCGTCCCCCATAACCTTCCTTATGGGCAATCAATCCTTCATTCAGCACTCGCCCACCCTGTTCGTTTGACGTTCCGAAGTCAAGGTAGCGTATATGGGGAAAGTCATGATACATCACCTTGTCATATATAGCCTCCATAGCCCCAAGGCGCTTGCCATCGTCGGTAGTTCCACTATATTGTCCATGCAGGACATGCCCCATGACATAGAAGGTTATCCCTCCTACAACAGCGTCATCTATATAGGCATTATACTGTATGATATTGTCTGGGAATCGTGATTTAAGCAGTTCTATTTCCTCTAATGTATGTACTGACTGTGCCTGAAACTTACGTTGCAGATTGTCATTGAGTATCGGCCAAAAAGCAGCCAGGCTACCATCGCGCTCCACTCTTATTCCTGCCGTCTGTGCCTGCTTGAGTCTGCGCCTGTGGTCCTTCCTCCAAGCTACATGTTCGTCCATGAATATTACCGTTCCCGACATTCTCTGTGACAGATGTGCACCGCATTTCCAGAACATAGCATAAAGATCTTCCTCTGCGGGAAGGCGATGATAGACCCAGGGAATGCTCCGATAAATCACTTTCCTGAAACTGTTCTTCCTAAGATATTCGTTCAGTTCATCAAACAGCACCAAGACATCTGCCGTTGTAACATCGTTATCCATAAGCAGTCCTCCATACGTCAATCCACGGTGTGAACAGAACATATCTCCCACTTCATGCGCAGGAAGAATAGAGTGCAGATGGTTTCCCTTGAAAAACATCAGGGAATGATCGCGGAAACGGTCGCTATGGTAGTCCATATACTCACGATAGAACAGGAACGTAGCGTTACGAGCTTTAGCAACGTAACGGTTCCATGCATCATGATGGGCCGGTGAATACCTACAGACTTCAAACACTTAGTTGCTGTTTACTGGTTATTGTGTTAACGTGCCGGTGCTTTAACGAACTCCTGGAACTCGTCGTATTCGTAAATATACTCATCCTCGTCAAACAGCTCGGAGGCCAGCACCAAGCAGACTGAGCCGCTGGAGAAGTCCTCCAACGTGCGCCAGACACCAGTGCCGACATACAGCCCCTGATATGGATGGTTAAGGTGGTAGGTCTCCTTGTTGCCACAGCCGTCGTCAAGCATAACGTCGAACGAGCCGCTTACGGCAATGATAATTTCCTCGCATGTGCGATGAGCGTGGCCTCCACGACGTTCACCGCTGGGCACGTCGTAGGTCCAGTAGACGCGGGCGATGTCAAAGGGCACATTCTTCAGCTGTTCCGCCACGGTGAGGTTGCCCCGCGGGTCAATGTGCTTCGGCAGGTCAATAATCTTTCCTATCATTTCTGCATATATGGTTCGGTGCCCAGCACGGTCTTGGCCAAACGCTTGGCCTTGTCTCTGAGGGCCTTGACATCGTCGCCCACCTCGCCATAGCAGAGCACTACGCCCATGCGGCGACCCTTGTGAGCCTCGGGCTTACCGAAGATGCGTATGCGGGTGCGGTCTTCGCGCAGGGCTTCCTCCAGGTTGTAAGGCAGCAAGGAGCGGTCAACGGGGGTGTTTGCCTCTACGGGAGAAAGGATTACGGCGGAGGCCCCTGCATGCTCCAGGTGGATGGCCGGAATGGGCAGACCCATGACGGCACGGAAGTGGAGCTCAAACTCTGAGAGGTTGGTGGTGTGGCCCAACGTCACCATGCCCGTGTCGTGCGGACGCGGAGACAGCTCTGAGAAGATCACCTCGCCCTGCTTTGTAAGGAAGAACTCCACACCCCAAATTCCGGCACCGGTGAGAGCCTTTGTCACCTTGTCGGCCATCATCTGAGCCTGCTTCAAGGCCTCGTCGCTAATCTTGTAGGGCTGCCACGACTCGCGGTAGTCGCCACCCTTCTGCACATGTCCGATGGGCGGACAGAACAGCGTAGGCCAGCCGTGCTGCTGGGTAACAGTGAGAAGGGTGAACTCCGAGTCGAAGTCAATGAACTCCTCAATGATGACTTCCTTTACGTCGCCCCTACCCTCTTCCATAGCTTCCTTGAAGGCGGTCTCAAGCTCATCGTCGTTGTGGACATAGCTCTGGCCGTGGCCCGATGAAGACATCAGGGGCTTCACCACGCAGGGGAAGCCAATCTCGTCGGCAGCAGTCTTGAACTCCTCGAAGGTCTTGGCATAGAAATACTTGGCAGTCCTGAGTCCCAGCTCTTTTGAAGGCAGGTCGCGAATGGCGCGGCGGTTCATAGTGTAGTTCACGGCACGGGCCGAGGGCACCACCTGTATGCCCTGCTCCTCGAACTTGAAGAGGCGCTCGGTGCGGATGGCCTCTATCTCGGGTACGATGATGTCGGGCTTGTGCTTGTTCACCACAGCTTCGAGGGCATCGCCGTCGAGCATGGAAAGGACTTCGCGCTCGTCGGCCACCTGCATTGCAGGGGCGTTGTCGTAGCGGTCGCAGGCTATGACATACTGGCCGGCCCTCATGGCGGCAATTACAAACTCCTTGCCCAGTTCGCCTGAGCCTAATAATAGTATCTTCTTCATAGACGAGATCTATGCGGCAGAACCGCATAGCACACTTTTATCTGTTCTTATACATGTTGTCGTAATACTTCTGGTAGTCGCCTGAGGTGACGTTGTCGAGCCACTCCTG
>JAFTAR010000168.1 GCA_017455495.1 Prevotella sp. | reverse complement strand
TGCCGCACCAGATGGCGTAGGCATAGAAGGAACCGGCGTAGGCATAGTCGCGCTCACGGGGCTGCAGCGGAGTCTGGTTCAGGTAGACCACGATGGCCAGACCTGTCATGAAGAACAGGAAGAACACCACCCAGAACTGCTGTATGCCCTTGCGGCCGCGTGCCAGCATCTGCCAGAACAGGCCTATCAGGCCTAAGAGCAGCGGCAGGCAGTAGAACACGTTGTGGCCCTTGTTGTTCTTCAGCTCGTCGGGCAGCAGCGACTGGTCGCCAAGCATCATGTTGTCTATGAACGGAATGCCCGATATCCAGTTGCCATGCTCCAGCTCGCCGTGACCCTGTATGTCGTTCTGGCGACCTGCGAAGTTCCACATGAAGTAGCGCCAGTACATGAAGTTGCACTGGTAGGTTATGAAGAAGCTCAGGTTGTCAAACATCGTGGGCATGGTAATCTTGTTGCCGCTCCTGTAGATTGACTCCACCTCGCGTCCGTCTATGCCTCCGTGCCAGCTCTTGTAGAAGTCCACATGCTGCTGGGCGCTGGAGTACATGCGGGGGAACAGCATGTTCTGAGCGTAAACAAGGTCGCGCTTGTGGTCCACCACGAAGTATTCGTCCTTGTCGTCGGGGTTGGCCTTCTCCTTCTGCTGAATGATAGGTGCCCCCTCCGAGGTGGCGTAGTGCATGCCGTCATCGGCAATCTGCGGCTCCGACGAGAAGGCCTGTCCGTAGAGCAGCGGGCGGTAGCCGTACTGGTCGCGGCTCAGGTAGTTGCCCAAGGTGAAGATGTCCTCGGGTGAGTTCTGGTCCATTGGCGGGTTGGCGCTTGAGCGAATCACTATCACGGCGTATGTGGAGTAGCCTATCATCAGCATCAGCATGCACAGCAGCGTGGTGTTCTTCAGGCGGGCGCTTATCAGGGCTGTGGCAGCCTTCCCTGTGCCCACCTTACGGTAGAGGACCCAGCCTACCACTGCCAGCACCAGCACTCCGATGAAGAAGGCACCCCAGCCATAGCCGTAGAAGGGCACGCCAAGCAGGCCGAAGCCCAGCAGGAAGGCTATGTTCTGGCGCTTCCAGTTCTTGTCGGTGGCGTTCTGAGTCTCATAGATGGCCCAGAGCACGGTGCCTATCAACAATATTATATATATGTATAGGCCAGTGTTGAACGGCATGCCGAGGTCGTTGACAAAGAACCACTCAAACCATCCGCCCACGGTGATGATGCCAGGCACCACACCGTAGAGCACGGCTGCCAGCAGCACGAACGACACCACGAGGGCCACGAGCGAACCCTTCAGGTTGGCATTGGGGAAGCGCTTGTAGTACCACACCAGCACTATGGCAGGCAGGCACAGCAGGTTGAGCAGGTGAACGCCTATAGAGAGGCCCGTCATGTACATTATCAATACAAGCCAGCGGTCGCTGTGAGGCTCGTCGGCATGCTCCTCCCATTTCAGTATGAGCCAGAACACCACGGCGGTGAAGGCCGACGAGTAAGCATAGACCTCGCCCTCTACTGCAGAGAACCAGAACGTGTCGCTGAAGGTGTATATCAGGGCACCCACCATGCCGCTGGCCTCTATGGCTATGAGCTTCGACAGTGTCAGGTCCTGAAGGCGGTCCACAAGCAGCCGGCGCACCAGGTGGGTTATGGTCCAGAACAGGAACATGATACAGGCCGCAGAGAGCAGCGCGTTCATCGTGTTCACCATGGCTGCCACTGTCAAGGGCGAGCTGGCAAACTGCGAGAACAGGTTGGCGGTGAGCATGAACAGAGGTGCGCCGGGCGGGTGGCCTACCTCCAGTTTATAGCCAGTGGTGATAAACTCCGGGCAGTCCCAGAAAGAAGCTGTTGGTTCAATGGTGGAGCAATATACGAAGGCGGCTATGAAGAAGGCAAGCCAGCCGAATATGTTGTCCACAAGACGAAACTGTTTCATCTTCAAATGAATAAATAGTACTTTTAACGTTAAAAATTGCAATTTGGCTGCAAAGATAGTCAAAAGTTAGGAGTTAGGAATTAGTAGTTAGTAGTTTTTCCCTCCTGCTTAATTATTTTTAACGGCTTGACGAGTCATTGTGGCAATAGTTAAGGCTCACTATCTCCAGTCCTGCAGGTTTGAGCTGGCCTCCACCCTGCCCTCTATGCTGTCTGGCAGAGCGGGGAAGAAGTCGTAGCCGGTGATGCGCTCCACCTCGTCCACACTATTTACATATTGGTCGCGCCTCTTCCTTCCCTCATTGTTCCTCACCACGAAGCCGATAGCCTTCGGTGTGCCCTGCATGCAGAGTATCACCTTGAAGAACGCCTCCGGCACCACGATTTTGTTCCGGCCGATTGTTTCGTGTTCCCTGTTCAGCAGCACCGGTCCGCATACAATATACAAGTCTCCGTATCTCTCTGCCCATAGCCGGCAGTCGCGTTCTATCTGGTTCCACAGCCCGCTGTTCAGGCTTGCATGCTGCGGGCAGATGTTTGTCAGCAGGTTGCTCTCCCTCATGGCCTGCTCACTCCATTTGTTGTCTCCCGCGGGGCATAGATGTCCCCGTGTCCATCCGCTCCCACGGTAGTCCTCGTTTGCCGCCCTTGGCATCGGCACGTCCATATCCTCATAATAGGCATTGTCGCGAGGAACCTCCCCATTGGCATGCTCCGCAGTAAGATGCCACGCCACCCAGTTTGGAAGCCTTGTTTCTGTATTGTACGACACGGTGTAGGCGCTCCTATGCAATACTATCTCATTACAATCGGCACTATGGGCAGGTATTTCTATCTTCTGGCTTGCCCCATAAAGTTGTTTAGTTACCGTTGGGGAATGAGAAATATGAGTTTTCCTCTTGTCGTGCAGACAAGAGGAAAACAACACAATAAGACAAGCTGCTATAAGAATCTTATGCATTTTAACTATCTGAAAGACAATTCATTTATAACTGCATCTCCTATACAAAAATTCTATTTTGCCATTATATGTTTCAACTCTCTTACTCCCGTCACCATGAATCCGATGATGAATATTACAATCCAATCGAACAAAGGTAGCGACTGAACATTAAAGAAATCGTTCAGGAACGGCACTTGCACAATAGCAATCTGGCCAAGTGTCACCACTGTTGCAATTAGTAAGAATCCGTCGCAATTCTTCAAATTCCATCCAGAGCCACCAGTCTTATAGCCACGTGCATTGAACATATAGCCCATGTGTGTCATTACGAAGATGGTGAAAAGCAAGGTCAACTCGTATGTGGAAACTTCATTCCTTTCGCCAAAAGAGAACGTAAGCAGGTCTTTCATGCTTGTAATCTCTGCATGTTGGAAAATAATCAGAAGAACCAATAGCATAACGAAGAAGAATCCTCCCACACCGAATATGTTCTGAAGCATCGACTTGTCAAGAATAAACGCCTTCGGGTCACGCGGTTTCTCATTCATTACAGACTTCTGCGGCGGCAGTGCAGAAAGTGCAATAGCGGCGAACGTATCCATAATCAAGTTAACCCATAGCATCTGGGTAACGGTCAAAGGTGACTCTGTTCCAAGGAAAGCGCCAAAGAGCACCAAGAAACAAGCGGCAACGTTCACTGTTAACTGGAACAGCAAGAAACGTTGGATGTTCTTGTAGAGAGAACGGCCCCACATCACGGCATTGGCAATGGTACTGAACGAGTTATCTTGAATAATCATGTCAGAAGCATCCTTGGCAACCTGCGTTCCGTTACCCATTGCAAGACCAACATCTGCCGCATTCAGAGCAGGTGCATCATTGGTACCGTCACCTGTCACGGCAACAACTTGATCTAAGC
>JAFTAR010000167.1 GCA_017455495.1 Prevotella sp. | reverse complement strand
TTCCAGCCATAAACTAAGGATTGTCTTTATTTCAAACATACAAGGAATACAAACAGCTGCCATTAGAAAATATGAAAATTTACAAAGTAAAGACGTTAACCACAACGCCCTCGCCCTGTCTCCTGCACCTTCCGCTTTCATAATCTGAGGTCTTATTGAATTTGCTAATGAGACCGACAAGAAATTCATATTACCTGCTAGCTGAAACCCAACTCCATAAGCAGCATTCGCCACAGTTCCCATAAATCTATTTATGACAATGGCAACACCTTGCTGTCTTCCTATTAAGCAGGCTGTACTATATATATTCCATCCTGCAAAAGAAAACATTTCTCGAATTTTTTCAATCCTAAAGTAACTAATATTAGAAATTATGCATTCTTCATATTTCACATAACTGTAAATAGCAAAAGTTAGTAAGTTAAATAGCCGTACAATCAACATTGTTAGTCCATAGAATACTAATTTATCGTATGGTATAATAAAAAGCAATAGAGCAAATAACAATTTTAATAGGCCATCTATAATATCAACAATGGAAATGAACACAATATTTTCATGAGAAATTAATAATGCCTTAAATGGAGACGTTACAAAAGTAACAAATACCATCAAGACCACGTAGTGATACAATTCTTTTGCTACTATAATTCTTTCCGCAGGTATTTCAATGACATAATTAAACAAAACTGGTCCTATTGCCTCAAACAACAAAATTGAAATTAGACCAAGACCAATATGAATAAAAATACTGTTACTTATTACTTCCTTGAGTTGCGAAATATTATTTCGGCCTTGATAATAAGATACAAATCTTTGCGTAGTTGATACTAAGGCATCCGTTACGAAGGACAACATTGACACTACACCTGCAACTATCGTGTAGATTCCGAAATCATTAACTCCCAGTACGCTTAAAACTAAGCGAACTGTATATAGTGTAAGCACAATATTTACTATTGTCCTCACATACTGGCTAAGAGTATTAATTAATACACGCTGCGATGCCTTCATAGAGTTCAGATTATATAGAACATCATTATTCCAACATAATAATAGATTCTTTAGAGGTTCTGTGTCAATTTAGGTGGTGAAAAATCTTGTTATTACAACATTCTACCCATTCCTCTATATAAATAGGGTTGCTTAAGAATCTACCTTTCCTTTGCTTGCTCAATGACAACGAGTGCTATCATTGGGTATACACTCAGATGGGAATCGTGTTTCATACAACTGAGTGTCAGACAATTCCAAATATAATATAGAGAAATATCCTCACCTAAATTGACACAGAACTTTCCTCAGAGGCTTCCACCACATCAGTAAAGATATACTTATACTCTGAGCCTTTGCTCACTATGCGCATTTCATTGTCCAGTTGTCCGTTCGCTCCTGTTACTAATATTGTCATTTTGCGTAGTAATCTATATTGTAATCAAACAGTTCTGTAGATGCCTTGAGTGTAGGATGTTCTTTATCCTTAGCAGACAATATCACCTTATCAGCTGGTACACCCCAATCAATACCTATCTCAGGGTCATCCCATGCCAAAGCGCCTTCTTCTTGTGGCGCATAGAGGTTGTCGCACTTGTATTGGAAAACTGCCGTTTCACTTAATACCACAAAACCATGCGCAAAGCCACGAGGGATAAAGAACTGGCGGTGGTTGTCTTCTGTTAATTCCACAGATACATATTTACCAAAGGTAGGTGAGTTCTTTCGAATATCAACTGCCACATCGAGCACTCGCCCCTTGACAACCCTAACGAGTTTGCTTTGAGCGTACTTTCCCTTCTGAAAGTGCAATCCTCTCAGGACACCATAGCTGCTTTTACTTTCATTATCTTGTACGAACTTGATTGGTCGTACCTGCTCATCAAAGTCCTTCTGACTCCAAGATTCAAAAAAATAGCCCCTCTCGTCACCAAAGATTTTTGGCTCTATGATGACTACTCCAGGAATCTCTGTCTTTATTACGTTTATCATTTGTCTTGCGTTAAAGTTCTAAAATACACTTCTCTCTTCATCTCATTAATTATCTTCAAGAAGTACTGACCATACAGAGTTTTCTGCATGGGCCTTACCTAATCTCTCACTTTTTCACTCTAATCTATCTAAGTATTAGGTTTTTAAAAAAGGGGCAGGCCCGCTGTTATTAAACCTTTTGTCTTATGAGAGAGCAGCGGGGTTCCCGCCCTTATATAGTTTTGAAGTGTAAGCACTCAATTACTTGGAAGTCCTTTAAACAAAGGGCATCCTGACTTTGAGATTTTTCTTGTTTAACTAAGTTTTAGCTGTTGAGAAACCTGTAGAGGGTCACTTCCCGAAGGAGTGACCAAAGCGGTTTTGCGAATTGTTTACTGGCTTATGACAAGAATGGTCTTGTGCAAAATGCAATTAGAATAATTATTGGAGCCTATCGTGAGCCAAAGACGTTTGCCTTAACAAAAATCGTAATACAAAGAAAATTAGCACATTACATTATTGGTGAATTTCTATTTTGGATTGCCGACAACGGCTTATGAGCCTATGATGAGCCTATCAATACGTGCGAATTCTGTAGTATGCACCCTGTCCCCTTGTGCCAACAGGCTCCAAGATGTTGCACAATTTCTGAAGAATACGTGTGGCAGTGGGTTTGCTCACTCCCAACAACTGCTGAACATCGGAATTAGCGATACGATGATTTTGCAATACATGCTGTAGGATAGGAGTCATGCGCTCTTCCAGCCCCATAGCCGCAACTTGCCCCGACACGCTATTATAGTAGGTGACCATCAGTCCGCCATCTGTTTCTATCAGCGGCGGAAGAAGTTTTGCTTGTTCCACAGCTCGTACTATTCGCCGATACCCTCGTCCCCACGACTCTATATCACCAGAGCGAAAGAATGTGCTGGCCAATGACGGATTGAACGGTTGCGAGGAATGTTTTTCAAAAAGTTTGCTCACTGTCCAACTTTCTGGTAATTGCCCCGGATTCCAAATAACGAGGTGGTCTGGATAAACACTAATTTGAACTGGAATGCCTGTGGTATAATCCTTGTGGGCTATAGCATTCAGAATACTTTCACGCAAGGCTGCTTCTGGATACAGGATAGCCTCTCGGCGATGATGGTCTTCGTATTATATGGCGTATATGAGATAGCGTTCTTTCAGAAGCTGCATCACCTTGTCTATTTGAAGCATCAACGGCCCATGGACTTCATCTTGGAATACCAGGTCATCATCTTCTCCTGCGAAAAAGCCAAGTTTCACATAGGCTCCCGTCACATATCGCTCTGAAGCAGGGTGAAAGAGCATGACTGCACTACGCTTTAGTTGTTTGGTGCCTTCATCCATCAAGAGCAGATTGACCAATAGTTCCTCGTTGGTATCGGCAAGGACATCCTCGTCTACCCTTCCACTCTTTGCTGCCTCTTTTCGAAAGCGCTCAAAAGCTATGTCAGATAATTCGTCTACATCCACTGAAGGTACAATGAACTCATCCCAACGAACCCCTGAGCGCTCCATCAAGAAACGGTTAAGTGCAGCACCTTTCAACTCTTGCTTGGTTGACCCAGAGCGGTAATGATACTGCCCTTTATAATTGATGGGATTGCTGTATGCTGGCACATTGATTTCAACAACAGCCTTATCTTCATCCAACAGCAGATTCACATCGACAATAATGCCTAGCACATCACGCACCTTGTTGGGAATGTCCTCCATCAGCCGCTTTGAGTCGTCGACACCAACGACTTCTTTCTTATCGTTGACACCGATGTAGATGCGTCCACCCTGCGCATTTGCAAAACCGAAAATCCACTTCAGGTATTCATCGCGCCAAGTTTCCTTGTACTCTACATTCTGTGACTCATTCAGCATAGCTGTCATCGTTTTGATGTGCAAAATTACACTTTTCCCGTGAAATCGCCAAATGTTTACTCCCCTTTTCTGTAGTAATCACTCAATTACTTCGAAATTACTTCGGAAGTTCTTTGCAAGCAAAGCGGCAGAGCCGAGCGCTTTAGACAAAGGGCTTCCTGTCTTTGAGATTTTTTTGATTAACTAAGTTTCCTCGGATTATGAACCTTTTTGGCTTGTGGAAGCCAGCTCGTTTCCCGCCCAAAAATATTACATACTTTCTATCTGTCTTTCAACATACTCAAAGAGGGGCACATCCTGAAGGAGTGACCAAAGCGGATTTTTACGAATTGTTTTACTGGTTTATGACAAGAAAGGTCTTGTGCATAATGTGGTTAGGATAATTATTCTTTCAAAAGGTCGGTGAACATCAGCCTCGTTTCCAACGGCTTGGGATTAGCAAGACGCAGAAGCCTTTGTTCTTCATCCTTTGGAGGATTCACATAGAAATCCTCCTGTTGCTCAGAGGTAAAGAGTGTTTCAAAGCCATTCTTTCTGTAGAAAGATAGGACATCAGGTTTGTTGAGCGCATCAACAATCAACATTCGACATCCTGCTTTGATCTCTTCACTTCTATACCACTGTTTCACAATGTCAATTACTTCAGAGCCAATTCCCTTGCGCCTGAACTCTTCGGCATTGCTGACTGCTAAACGGCCAATCAAGACACCTGGGTATCTCTTCAACGTCTTTCGGTGGTGAGTAATCTTCAACATGGCATCGCGGCGGCTTCGTGGTAAGTCATAGATCCTGATGCTGTCGTATGAAAGAGTGAAGATGGCAACAATCTTCTTCAAGTCATTCCGCAAACGAAAGCAAAACGATTTGCCCATTCTAAATTCTGCATACTCAAAAGCCTTGGAAGAGAAGAAATCGTCCAAGTCATCATCACCACAGGAGAATGCTTCGCACTTTTGAAGTACATCCTCTGTGTAAGCGCTGATTGTACAATTGTCGAAAAGGAAGCCCATTACTTAATCCAGCCCTCGCGTTTCAGGAAATTATATGCACTTTGCTGTCGTGGAGTCATCACACGCTCCCTATTAGGGTCGTAGTTGTCCTCTACAGCATTTGCCATCTCTTGAAAACGGCGTGCCTCTTCACCATAAAGAGTGGGTATTGCCTTTATTGCTGTTGCCATAATTCGTCTGAGTTTTTTAAATCCGCTGCAAAATTACACTTTTTCCGTGAAATCGCCAAATGTTTACTCTACTTATTGTCAATTATGTAAATTTCTTTCAGTTCTTACTTGACGATGCCTTTTTCCAGGTATTCGGCGAGGTTGGTGCGCACCTTCATGGCGGCATCCTCGGATGCGACCTTGGCCATGTCGCTCTCTACCATGAGTTTGACAAGTTCCTCAAAACTGGTTTTGTTCGGATTCCATTTGAGCTTGGCCTTGGCCTTCGTGGGGTCACCCCAGAGATTCACCACGTCGGTAGGTCTGTAGAACTCTTCTCTGACAGCAACGACGGTATTGACTATTAACTGTTTCGGGCCGCTGACAACGATACCCTTCTCGTTGATGCCCTCGCCCTCGAACTTCAGCTCAATTCCAGCATGACGGAATGCAAGCTCTGTGAATTCGCGCACACTATGCTGTACGCCAGTGGCAATCACGAAGTCCTCGGGCTTGTCCTGCTGAAGGATGAGCCACATGCACTCCACATAGTCCTTGGCATAGCCCCAGTCGCGAAGGGAGTCCATATTACCCAGATAGAGGCAATCCTGCAAGCCTTGGCTGATGCGGGCGGCGGCAAGGGTTATCTTGCGGGTGACGAAGGTCTCTCCACGACGCTCTGATTCGTGGTTGAAGAGAATGCCCGAGCAGCAGTACATGTTGTATGCCTCGCGATACTCCTTGACAATCCAGAAGCCGTACTGCTTGGCAACAGCATAGGGGCTGTAGGGATGGAAAGGCGTATTCTCGTTCTGTGGCACTTCCTCCACCTTGCCGTAAAGCTCAGAGGTACTGGCCTGATAGATGCGGCAGGTCTCCGTCATACCGAGCTGCCTCACGGCCTCCAAGACGCGCAGGACTCCCGTTGCATCCACGTCGGCGGTAAACTCCGGCGAGTCGAAGCTCACCTGTACATGGCTCTGTGCTGCGAGGTTGTATATCTCCGTGGGCCGTACCTTTCCTATTACTCCGAGTATTGACATGGAGTCGCCAAGGTCGGCATAGTGCAGGTGAAAGTGCGGCGTGCCCTCTAAGTGGGCGATGCGCTCGCGGTAATCAACAGAAGAGCGGCGGATGGTGCCGTGTACTTCATATCCTTTCTCAAGCAGGAACTCGGCAAGATAGCTGCCGTCCTGTCCTGTCACGCCCGTTATCAGGGCTATATTCTGTTTGTTGTTCATAGTCGTTTGTCTTCAATTCTACATTGTGTCGGTCTTGTCAATGCAGCGGAAAAAGCTATCCCTGCCACCTGAGATGGCAAGGGATAGCACCAACATATTGGAACATATTTACGGGTGGTAAATATCACTATTGTTCAAAGAGTTAATCAATAACTCGGATATACGGGGTTGGAATATACTCCGTAGAAATATTCCATCTGCCATTAGCTATGGACACTACTATGCACTGCTGACCTGCCACGCGGGCGATACGGCCTTTTACTCCCCGATAATCGCCGCGGATGACTTCGACCATTTTGTTAGCATTTTCGCTGAGGAAGCGACACTTGTCCATGTCTACGACCTTCAAGTGCTCACTGTTTGTACAGGTTGCACGAATAAATGAAATCATCTCTTTCTCAGAAACAATCAGCGGAGGATTTTTCTCGGCATCGTGTTCATCCTGTTCAAAATGATTGTAGTAATAAGAAACGAGCGAGGCCAAAAGAGTAGGCCCCTTTACATAGTTTTCGGCTTTATCCTTTGGCATATAGGCGAATACCAGATTGGGCAGAAGGCTGACAAGTACCTTCTTTTTCCTGCCCTGAACCTCTTTCTTCTCATAATGCTGAACAACGTAAGCATAAACACCCATTCCGATGAGCAGGTCGCGGGCTTTTATCTCTCTCCCGTATGATGCCCTCAATACATACCAGGCATTAGCAGACACAGATACATACCTTACCGACACCCCTCTCTGCGTATCTACAGCTTTGGGGATGATGTCGGGCATAACCCCGGCATTAGGAGATACTGCTTCCTCTCCGTGGAGTGAACCATTTAGCAATGTGTTCATATCGGTCCTTTCTTGCTGTCGGCTATGGACTCGATGCACGACACATAGAAAAGACGTGGAATCGTCACTGTTGTCCGTTCCACCATCTAAGGCTCTCGCATTGCCTATTACTGTCAAACAGACAACGTCAGAGCCCACGCCGATATGAATATAGTTCCCCTACCCTGATGGGCACAACTTACCCATCCTCGGAAAAGGGGATGCGTATAAACACATCCCGAGGACATCTACCGTTGCTTAGTTTAAGACAGTAATCGTTGAACTTGCGAGATTCTAGATGGTCTCAAACAAAGCGCCAAGTAAACGCCTTTCTATGTTTGACATCTCGCTACCCACCCATCCGCATCAGGGCTGTTTTGCCCTTTCTGCCTCGGCGTGCGCTATCACCAACCGTTGAAGTTCGGCAGCCCCGCTACCAGTCATCTCAGTATTGGCGCATACGAGAAGTCGGGTGCAAAGTTACACATTATATATTATAATAGAGACAGAACGAAACAAATTTTAATAAATATAAACAAAAATAATGACTGTTGCAAACGCAAACGCCCCCAATCTTGCGTGCAAGACCGGGGGCGTTCTCATCATATATAGCTTACTGCATTAGATAGCGTTCTGCTTCCAAGGCGGCCTGGCAGCCAGTTCCGGCGGCCGAGATAGCCTGACGGTAGGTGGGGTCGGCACAGTCGCCGGCAACGAAGATGCCGGGAAGCTTTGTGCGGGGCGTTCCGTCCAGCTTCAGCAGATAGCCCACCTCGTCGGTGTCGAGCCAGGGCTTAAAGAGGTCTGTGGCCGGCTTGTGGCCAATGGCAAGGAAGAAGCCGTCGATGGCTATGTCCAGACGCTCCTCGTCGGCTTCGCCAAGGCGCTTCACTAAGTGGGCACCCTCCACGCCATCCTGGCCGAAGAGACCCAGAGTGTTGTGCTCGAAGAGAATCTCAATGTTCTCGCGGTCCATAACACGCTGCTGCATCACCTTCGAAGCGCGCAGGAAGGGCTTCCTTACAATGAGGTACACCTTCTTGCAGAGGCCGCTCAGGTAGAGGGCATCCTCGCAGGCAGTATCTCCGCCGCCTACTACTGCCACCGTCTTCTTGCGGTAGAAGAAGCCGTCGCATGTGGCACATGCCGACACGCCCATGCCCATATACTTCTGCTCGTCGGGCAGTCCGAGGTACTTGGCCTTGGCTCCGGTGGCAATGATGACGGTGTCGGCCTCAATCTCGCGGCCCGCGTCATCCTTCAGGCGGTAAGGCGGAGCAGTGAAGTCCACCTCCGTTATCTCGCCGTCGCGAATGTCGGCACCGAAGCGAGCAGCCTGGCGGCGAAGGTCGTCCATGAGCTGATTGCCGTCAACTCCGTCGGGATAGCCGGGGAAGTTCTCCACCTCAGTGGTCTGAGTGAGCTGCCCGCCGGGTTGCAGGCCGCAATACTCTATGGGCTGCAAGTTGGCACGTCCGGCATAGATGGCAGCGGTGTAGCCTGCAGGGCCGCTGCCGATGATTAAGCATTTTGTGTGTTCCATATAGGGGTTGTTTTATCGGTATTTCGGAATAACGTCATTCCATTATAATTTCAGCACCACAGACTCCCGCGCTCCAAGGCTGATGCTTATGGGCTGGCCTGGCTGCAGGCTGACATTGAGAGACTTGCCAGTGAGCAGGTCGGTGGCGTCGCATGTTCGCGGGCTGATGTTTAGATAGTTGAAGGCATGCTGCGGAATGAACACCTCGGTGTTGACAGGCACATCGTCGAAGTTTGCCACGATGAGCAGCAGCTGTTCCTTGTAGGCCCTGATGAAAGCATACTGGCGGTGCAGGTGCTGGTTCACGTACATCAGGTCGAACATCTGGCCCTGCTCTATTGCCTTCTCCTTTCCGGCAATGTCAAGCACTCGGCGGTAGTAGCGGCTGAGGTCGTTGTCGCGGTCGGGCGAGAGGCTCCAGTAGTCGAAGATGGTGGTGCGGCCGTTCAGTCCGCTGAAGCCTTCCTCGTCCATGCCCCGCTCGCCCCATTCCTGTCCGGCGTAGAGCATCACAGGGTTCTGGCCAAGCAGGGCGCAGGTGACGAAGGCCGGCAGAGCCTTCTCTGCCTTGCCAAGGAAGAAGTCGCTGGCCAGTCGCAATTCGTCGTGATTCTCCAGGAAGTAGAGCATGTGCTGCCGGATGTCGTCGGTCTGCTGCCAGGCCTGAGTTATGGCGCCGGCATCGCGGTGGTGGCACAGCACGTCGAACATAACGTCGTACATGCCCACCTTGTCGTAGAGCAGGTCGAAGCCCGATGCCACATAGTGACGGTACTCCTGCGGATTGTAGACCTCGCCAATGAAGATAACCTCAGGGAATCTTTCCCTTACCTCCTGCGTGGCCCATGCCCAGAAGGAAGCCGGCACCATCTCGACCATGTCGCAGCGGAAGCCGTCGACTCCCTTTCCCGCCCAGAAGAGCAGTATGCGGAGCATCTTCTGCCACGTGTCTGGCAGGGGCTGGTTTTCGTCGGGCTGAAAGGACGACGGTGTCTGTCCGGCATAGTAGTCCACGCCATAGTTGAGCTTCACCGTTTCGTACCAGTCGTTCATGCCTGGGGCGTTGTGGAAGCAGTCGTTGCCGGTGGCCTTGGCTGGCTTCTCGCTGTAGGCCCGCCGCTCGCCGTGGTAGAGGTCGAAGTAAGGAGTGAAAGCCTGGCCGGGACAGTAGTAGAAGTTGTTTCGCGGGGTGAAGCCCTGTGCGGGGTCGTCGTCCTGCCCCAGGTCGTGCACTCCCCATGGATGGGCAATGCTCTTGTACTGGCGGGCCACATGGTTTGGCACGAAGTCGACAATCATCTTCAAGCCGGCGCGGTGGGTGCGGTTCACCAAGCGCTCAAACTCCTCCATGCGCTTCTTCACGTCAACAGCCAGGTCGGGGGCAACGTCGTAGTAGTCGCAGATGGCGTAGGGCGAGCCGGCGCGTCCCTTCACCACTGCGGGGTGCTGGCGGGGTATGCCAAAGGTGGAGTAGTCGGTCATGGTGGCATGGCGCAGCAGGCCGGTGTACCACACATGGGTGACGCCCATCTCGCGGATTTGCTTGAGGAGCGAGGGCGAGAAGTCGTTCATCTTTCCGCAGCCGTTCTCCTCAATGGTTCCGTTGGGCTTGCGGGTATTGTTCTTGTTGGTGTAAAGGCGGGTGAAAATCTGGTATATTACTGTTTTCTTCATTTTGCCGTTTATGTTTGTTTTACATATATTTAGGTGAATAGTAGCTTTTCCTGTCAAGTTTCCCGTTTACGTTGCGGCCGACGGTGTCAACCTGCTCGTAGAGCATAGGCACTTTGTAGTTCTCCACATACTGTGCAATATGGCGTGCCAGCAGGCGCTTGTCGAGGGTGTACCCCTCCTTGAGGCACACCAGCAGCTTCAGGGCGCTGCCCGTCAGTAGCGACGGCACACCAATGCACACGCAGTCCTTTACGGCCTCAAAGGTCATGGCTGCCTGCTCCACCTCCTCGGGCTGCACCTTGTAGCCTCCCACGTTGATCACATCGTCTGTGCGTCCCAGGAGATGGAGGTTTCCGTCGGCATCGATGGCTCCGTTGTCGGCAGTATAAAGCACGCCGTCACGCAGCACCTCGGCCGTGCGTTCCTCGTCACCGAAATAGCCCATCATCAGAGTGCTGCCCTTGCATGCCACGCTGCCCTTGGGTGTTATCATAACATCGGAGTTGCGCATAGGGCGACCCAGACAGCGAGGCATACACGAGCCCTCGCCATTGAAATTATAGGTGCACACTATTCCAGACTCGGTGGAGGCATAAGTATTGAACAGGCGTGTACGGGGCAGAAGGTTGCACAGCAGCTCCATGTCGCTCTGGGCAATGGGGGCAGCCCCTGTCTCGATGAATTCTATCTTCAGGGCGTAGTCCCTAAGCCTCTGCCCTCCCAACTGCAGCAGCATCCTGATGCTTGACGGAACCATGAACGTAGCCACGTTGTCGTTACTGTAGTCCATGGCCTGGAAGAACACAGAGAGGTTCTTCATGTCTTCCAGGATGTAGAGCGTGGCTCCCTTGACGAACACCGGCCAAACCTTCGACAGGCTGCCTAAGTGGTTTAGCGGTCCGGTTATTATGAATGTCAGGTGGCTGCCATATCCGTGGGCCTCAATCAGGTTCTCGGCATTGGCCATTATGGCTTCATGGCTTATCAGCACCCCTTTCGACTTCCCCGTGGTGCCGGTGGTGAACAGCAGGTCGGCGGCTCCCTCCGGGGCTGTCATTTCCTCGTAGTGGCGGCTCACCTCCTGGAATTTCGCCTCAGGCATGTCGCGTTCCAGCGGCATTGGCACAGCCCCCACCTTGTGCAGGGCGAAATAGTCGGCCAGGAAGCTCACTCCCTGCGAGGTCCTTAGGGCAACGATGCTACCCTTGCCTATGCCGGCCGAGCGGAAGTCGCGTGCATGCTGGCCTATCAGCATCCAAAGCTCGCCGTAGGTCACCTGGTGTCTTGGCGTTGCCACGGCAACCTTTGCAGGCGTCTTTGCAGCCCAGTGCTCAATATAGTTCTCTATAGTCTTCATTGTGTTAATGTGTTGTTGCTGTATGGCTGTCCTCCAAGTGCTTTTCTACCATTGCCGTAATGCTGTCAAGCGACCTAAGGTTGCGAGGCGTGGCGTCGGCTGCCTCAAGTTTTATTCCGAAGGCATCGGAGAGTGTCATTAGGATAGTGGTGACACCCAGGGAGTCAAGTTCGGCATAGAGGAATTCCGAGTCGAAGTCAACCAGTGGCAGAGCCTCCTCAAGCAGCTGTTTTACTTTTTCCCTCATTATTTATATATTATTGTTTAGCTTGTTTAGTACGAAATTGGAACCCAGCAGAGCCTCGCTCGTGGTTATGGCGGTAAGGGGCACTCCGCAGAAGCCGTGCAGGCTGTTGTTCTGTCCAGTGAGCAGCAGGTTGTCAATCTTGGTCCTCACGGGCAGCTGCGAGAGGGCAATGTTGCGGCAGTCCTTGCTGAAGCCGCAGATGCTGCCCTCCTTCACTCCGTAGTAGTCGCGTATGGTGAGTGGCGAGGCTGTGTTCACCTGTTCCACGGCACTGCCCATTCCCGGCAGCATCTGGCAGGCCATGCCAAGCAGCTCCCCTGCCCGCTCTTCTTTCCACTTCTCGTAGTCAGCTCCCCTGTTGCCGGGAATGGTGGTGTGCTGCCAGGGCAGCACCATCTGCCACGGCATTGGGGCGGTGATTACCGCCTTCCTGCTGTAGTACCCCTGCTCTTTCTCCGGAGGAGTCATGAACAGGAATCCTAAAGGCCAGGGGCGGTCTGTGCGGCTGAAGTTCCACACATCGTCGTAGCGGGTCATGTAGTACACAGAGTGGTTGATATAGTGGAAGGCTCCTTCGCGCAGCTTAATGTTTAGCGTAAAGGCTGAATGGGAGTTTGGTATTTCGTCCAGCCTGCTGCGATAGGCCTTTGGCAGAACGTCCTCGTCGGAAAGCAGCCGCAGCATGGAGCAGGGGTGTATGGCACTGATGTAGGTATCGGCCCTATACTCCCGTCCGCTCTCTGTTCTTATGCATTCCACGTGGCGCTGCCCGTTGGTCACAATTTCCCTGACACCGTCTCCTGCCACCACGCTTCCGCCTGCCTGGACTATAGCCTCTTCCAGCAGGTTGGCTACATGCTGGCTTCCGCCTGCAAAGCGCGTGGCTCCCTTGATATAGAGAGAACTTATAATGGCGTGGATGTAGGCCGGGGTCTGCCCTGCCCTACCCCCGTACAGAGGGTTCATATAGGCCAGGATGCTACGCAGGCGGTTGTCACTTACGTAGCTGGCTATGAAGTCGTCGGCTGCCGTAAGGAAACTATCGTCGGAGGCAAAGAGAGAAATCTGTCCGTTGCCTGGTCTCAGGTTGAACAGGTCCACGCTGTCAGACATCTCGAACACGGCATTGACATAGTTCTTCAGGGCCTCCCGCTGGTGGGGAAAGTAGGCTGACAGCGACTCTACAAAACCTGTCCGCCCCTTTGCCACGCGGTAAGTAGCCTTGTCCTGGGCAAAGTAAAGCTCGTCGGTACAGTCATCGTCGACATCCATCAACTGCAGCCTGTCCTCAATACCTAAATAGCGGCAGATGCGCCTGACGTTGCCCTCCGGCCCAAGGCCTCCCACCACATGCATGCCGGTGTCGAAGGTAAGGCCGAAACGGCTGAACGACTGCAGGCCGCCGCCAATGGTGGCGTTCTTCTCTACCACGGTGACACAAAAGCCCTCCTTGGCAAGAATGGCTCCTGTGAAGAGTCCACCCACGCCTGCACCTATTATTAAAGCCGAGGGCCTTGTCATTTTTTGCTTACTTTTTGCTTTTAGCGTGTTTAGTTAGTCTTAACTTAAGGCAAAGATACTACTTTTCGCTACAGAAAGGGCACGCTTAACGGCCTTTAACTAAAATTTTAACGAAATTCTGTGGCAGTTCTGCCTTTTTTGTTTACTTTTGTAGGTGAAAAATGAAAAAGCTTAAGGATTTCTTCAGCAAAAAGCTGTCAACGAAACTCAGCTTGATGGTAGTGTCGGCAATGGCACTGCTGCTAATGTCCTCGCTTGTCGTTATGCTTGTCTATGCCCGCAGAGGCATAAAGGAAGAGGCTTTCCAGAAAGCCCGCCAGACGCTGGAGGGCACTGTGCAGCGCATAGATAACATCCTTTTAGGCGTTGAGCAGACAACAGGCAACTTCTATTTCAACATCATAAGGCACCTGGACCAGCCAGAGATGCTGCATTCTTACTGCCGCCACTTGGTGGAGGTCAATCAACACGTCACTGGCTGTGCCATTGCCCTCAAGCCCGACTTCTATGGCGACGGCCAGGACTTCATGGCCTACTACCATCGCAACGACTCAACCATCTCACGATATGACTCTTACGGCGACACGCCCTACACCGAGCAGCAATGGTTTACGGAGCCGTTTACTACTGGAAAGCCGGGCTGGTACAGGCCCTTGGCCGCAGGCAACTACTACTACAACGAACCTATCACCACCTTCTGCCTGCCGATTTACGACTTCAACGGCAAGCCGACGGGAGTGATAAGTGTCGACGTGTCGCTCAGCCTGCTTTCCCGCATAATTCTCTCCGCCAAGCCATCGCCAAACTCATACAGCGTACTGCTTGACAAAGACGGCTCGTACATAGTTCATCCCGACAATGACAAGCTGTATTACCAGACCGTGTTCACGCAGTCGGAACATGGAGCCGACCCGTCGGTGCGCGAGGCTGCCGAAGCCATGGTGTCGGGGCGCTCGGGCTATAAGCAGTTCCGCATGAAGGGCAGCAACTACTATGTATTCTTCACGCCCTTCAAGCGTACCGACATGCCTGGACGAATCACGGAGGAGCTGAAATGGAGCGCAGGCATAGTATATCCCAAGGACGACATCTTAGGCTACTACAACAGCCTGTCATATTATGTCATTGGCATCGCCGTAGCCTGTCTGCTGCTGCTGTTCCTTCTCTGCCAGAAGTTCATAAAGCGGCAGCTTAAGCCCCTTGTGGTTCTCACCGAGTCGACCCAGCGCATTTCCCAGGGCCACTACGACGAAACCATACCCGACAGCCGTCAGACCGACGAGATAGGCCGGCTGCAGGACAATTTCCAGATTATGCAGCAGTCGCTGTCAGTACATATAGGCGAGCTGGAAGAACTCACAGCCACGCTTGAGGAACGGGGCAAGGTGCTGGAAGAGGCCTACGAACATGCCCGCAAGGCCGACCGGCTGAAGACCGCCTTCCTGCACAACATGACAAACCAGATGCTTGACCCTGCCGAAGCCATTGCCAACGATGTGGAGGCACTCTGCGGAGCAAAGACTTCACAGGTTGCGGCACACCACCTCGTAGACGACATAATGCAAAACGGCAAGACGGTGGCAGAACTGCTTAACAACCTGATACGCCTCTCCGAAGAGGAGAAGAGAAAGGAGGGAGCCAATGTTTAGCATCCGCACATCGCTCTCCCGCAAGCTCAGCCTCGCCATCACGCTGCTGGCAGTCCCCATTTTCATCATCTCGCTGGGGCTGCTGTTCACGCAGTCGAGAAAAATGATACGCAGCGAGGCCGAGGGGCGCGCCGCCGCCACCCTCAACGCCACCATGCAGCGCCTGTACAGCTACATAACCACAATCCAGACAGCTACCAACGCCAACAGCTGGCTTGTCACTGAGAACCTGCAGCCCGACTCCATACTGAACCTAACGCGCGCCATAGTGGCCATGAACTCACACATCGACGGATGCAGCATCAGCATGGAGCCCGACTTCTTCCCCTCCATCGGCCGATATTACTCAGCCTACACAATCAGGGAGGAACATGAGTCGTTTATGACCGACTCCCTCACCACCGTCGTGGAGCGGTCCTACGATTATTTCAGCAAGGTGTGGTATCGCACCCCGCGCCAGCTCAATGCTCCCTGCTGGGTGGAATACTTCGACGATGCCAACACGCTGAAAGTGGTGCTCAACGGCATGATAGCATCCTACGGCATGCCCATTCACCTTGACAACGGGAACACCGTGGCCGTAATCTCTACCGGCGTATCGCTAAAGAGACTCTCCGAGATAGTGTCACAGGAGAAGCCCTACCCCAACTCATATTATATAATGATAAACGGCGAGGGGCGCTACATAATCCATCCCGACTCCTCGCGCCTGTTCAACGAGACCATCTTCAGCGGTGCCGACATGCAGCAGCACCCCGACATCATTGCCCTTGGCCACGACATGACAAGCGGCGGGCAAGGCATCATGTCGATGGAGATTGACGGAGTGCCAAGCATAGTAACCTACCAGCCCGTTCCCGGCACATCGTGGAGCATGGCCCTCGTCTGTGCCGACAGCGACATTCTGCATGGCTACCACCGCATGACCTACCTCCTCATCCCCCTCATCTTCTTCGGACTGCTGTTCATCCTGCTGCTGTGCCGCCGTACCGTGAACCACGCCACGCGCCCTCTCAGCCAGCTGCTCCAGAAGACTCAGGAGATTGCCTCGGGCAACATGGAAGTACACATACGCCGCAGCAAGCGCCAGGATGCCGTGGGATGCCTGCAGAACAGCTTCGCCTCCATGCTCCAGAGGCTGAACTTCCACATGGGCAGCGTGCGCTACACCTCAGAACAGGCCCGCCACCGCAACGAGGAACTCGCCAATGCAACACAGATGGCTGAAGAGGCCGACAGGCAGAAGACCATCTTCATACAGAACGTGACCCACCAGATACGCACACCGCTGAACATCATCATGGGCTTCGCTCAGGTGCTTGGAGGACATACGGGTGAGGAGTTTGACGACGAGGAGACAAAGACCATAGCACAGACCATGATGCACAACGCCATATTGCTGAAGCGACTGGTGCTTATGCTTTTCGACAGCTCTGAAACAGGGCTTTCTGAGGAACTGAAAACCCGCAGGCTGCAGACCGTATCATGCAACGAGCTGGCTAACCAATGCATAGCTGACATGACAATCCAGAACACCAAAGCCGTTATTAATTTTCACTCGGAAATAGCCGACGACTTCTGCATCAACACCTCGCGGCTATATATGACGCGAAGTATACGTGAGCTGATTTACAATGCAATAAAATATTCCGACGGACGAAACATCTGGTTGAGAGTGGTGGCAGGCGAACCAAAAGAGTCGCCTAAGACAATACGCTTTATTGTTGAGGACACAGGCAAGGGCATTGACAAAGCCGACTGTGAGAAAATATTCAAGTTCTTCACCAAGGTCGACGACCTCTCAGAGGGCCTTGGCCTTGGTCTGCCCTTAGCCAAGCGCCACGTACAGAACCTTGGCGGCGACCTCACCCTTGATCCGGACTACCATGACGGCTGCCGCTTCATCATAGAACTGCCATGCAAATAGCAAGCCGCGGATTAAACGGTTTACTATTAACGTATGTTTTTTCTATGTTGCACCTCTTGCACCTCTTGCACCTGTTGCACCTATGGGGGGCTGGGTTATGAAAATAACTCGGTCCCCCATGACGATAAAGCACTGGGTTATGAAAACAACTCAGCCCCCCATGACAATAAAGCACTGGGTTACAAGGCTGGGCAACAGGTGCAACAGGTGCAAGAGGTGCAAGAGGTGCAAGAGGTGCAAGAGGTGCAAGAGGTGCAAGAAGGTATTACAGGTGCAACAGGTGCAAGAGGTGCAAGAGGTGATATTCTATGGTATGGTGCAGCTATGGAGGAAGTTCTCCCACTGGCCCTGGTAACCATTGAAGACATTGATGTCTACATCGGGCTGGAAGCCACTGACACGACCATCGCCCGAGAGCTGCCAGATGTCGTGGTGAACGGTGGGCTTGTACTCGCTGTAACGGGCCAGCCAGAAGCGGTAGTTGCGCTGGATGTCGGGTGCCAGAGGCATGTAGGTGGTGGCAAAGCGCTGGTTGATGTAGATGATGGGGCGGCAGTGGGTGGCGTGCTCTACGGCATTCAGCCACTGCCGCATGGCATCGAAGAGGGCCAGAGGACCTCCCATCTCGTCGATCATCTTGTCCGACGGTTCAATGTCGAGCATCGGGGGAAGGTCGCCGCTCTTGATGTTGGTAAGGGAAAGGAAGTGGCGGGCTTGCTGTAGGGCCGGGGTGCGGGTGGAAAAGAAATGGTAGGCGCCGACGGGCAGGCCCAGGCTGCGCACCTTCTCGTCGTCCTCGGCATAGTAGCGGTTTTCTATGGTTACGCCCTCAGTACTCTTGATGTAGACAAAGCTGACGGGATAGTCCACATTATCGTCAAGCACGCACTCGGAAGATATGCGGCGGCCAAAGCCCGTAACACGCATGCGGCTCCAGTTGACAGGGAAGCGCCTGCGGCCCTTCTCGTGCTGGTATCGGGAGATGTCTATACCATAGATGCGGTCGCCGTGGTGGCTGTTGCGCTCGCCAAGGAAAGAGTCCCAGCGCCATTTGCCCACGTGCAGGTGGGAATGTCCTACGCTAAGGCCGAAGCCCTCGCGCTGGTCGTGGAGCCAGGGGCCTTCGTAGTATTCTCCGTGGCTTCTGTAGAATCCGCCGCCCCATGCCTCTGCCCTTCTGTTCATTTCGCCGGCATAGAAGCCTGTAGTGTCTATTCTCACTCCACCTACGAGGGTATCGCCTTGCAGGCGGCCAATGACAAGGCGGCCAAGCATGTCGCGCCTAAGGACCTTACCGGAGCGCTGGAAAATGGTGCTGCCAAGGGTGACACGGCCCTTGGGCAGAAAGGCTCTCAAGGCTTTGTCGCCCTGACGGGAGTAGCGGGTAACCTCTGCAAAGCCCTCGTCGCGGCGGTCGTGTCTTGTAAGGTAATAGTCTATCTCGCCTTCTATCAGGTGCTTGCGCTCTTGCGACTCAACGGAAAGGGAGTCAAGAAGCCTTGTCAAGTCCTCTGACAGGACCTGGCCTCGTCCACTGCACGAACACAGGGCATTAAGTAATAGAAGGGAAAGAACGAGCCTCACTCTTTTGTCCTGTTGTCGTCCCAGAAGAGCAGGGCCTTGATAAATGTCTCGTTGGGGTTATGGCGGAACTTCTTGCCCCGGAAGCCAACTATCAATACATATATCATATATAGGAGCATGCACAGCAGGAGGCCTGCCACGTAGGCCTGCCACTTGAACTGAGGCAGGAACAGGCTGAACAGCGCTATGGTGAGCAGGAATGCTGTGCCGAAGACAAGCAGGCGGCGGCTATGCCACGTGTCCTTGAAATCCTCGAACTTCTGCTTCTTCTCCAAGTAAGCCTCAAAGGCGTCTTCCGTTATGCCGTAGTTCTCTATCTTGGGCAGCGTGGGGTCGTCCTTATGGTCGGTGCGGATATCCCAGATGCGGCTCTGGAGCGACTCAAGGTTTACTTGCTCTATGTATGAACGGTCTATCTGAAACATTTTTACGTAGTTTATTTAAAAAACAACTTAGACAACTTAGGACAACAATTGAAGTATGGTCATGAGAGTTGTCCCAAGTTGTCTATGTTGTCTTTTGTCTGTTTAGCAGAGCTTGCGCGAGCCGTCGCCAATGACGACGTAGATCACCTCAGGCTCGTGGCCGTACTTGGCAGCGAACTTAGCCTTTGCATCGGCAATGAACTTGTTGTACAGGTCGGCACGCACCAGGTTGATGGTGCAGCCACCGAAGCCACCGCCCATGATGCGGCTGCCAGTGACCTCGTTCTCCTTGGCAAGGTCGTTGAGGTAGTCAAGCTCCTCACAGCTTACCTCATACTCCTTCGACAGGCCATAGTGGGTCTCGTACATCTTCTGACCTACGGTCTCGTAGTCGCCTGCCAGCAGAGCGTCGCAGACAGCAAGCACGCGGTCTTTCTCGCCCAGCACAAAGTGAGCGCGGGTGTAGTCCTCTTCGCCCACCTCGGCACGAACTTCCTCAAGCTGCTCCCAGGTGCAGTCGCGCAGGGTCTCAAACTTGCCCTCCGGGTGCTTCTTCTGGATAGCCTTCACCACGTTCTCGCAGGAGTTGCGGCGGTCGTTATAGGGCGAGCCGGCCAGCTCGTGCTTCACCTTGCTGTTGAGCAGCACCAGACGGTAGC
>JAFTAR010000166.1 GCA_017455495.1 Prevotella sp. | reverse complement strand
TGGCTGAAGCCGTAAACGGAGCCGACGTGTTCGTGGGCCTCTCAAAGGGCAACGTCCTCACCAAGGAGATGGTGAAGACCATGGCCAAGGACCCCATCATCTTCGCCCTGGCCAACCCCGTGCCTGAGATTAGCTACGAGGATGCCATGGAAGCCCGCCCCGACGTGCTAATGTCTACCGGCCGCACCGACTATCCCAACCAGATAAACAATGTGATAGGCTTCCCCTACATCTTCCGCGGCGCACTCGATGTCCACGCCCGTGCCATCAACGAGGAGATGAAGCTGGCCGCCGTACACGCCATTGCCGACCTGGCCAAGCAGCCCGTGCCCGACGTGGTAAACGATGTGTACAAGGTGAACAACCTGCGCTTCGGACGTGACTACTTCATACCCAAGCCAGTAGACCCGCGACTCATCAGCGAGGTCAGCGCCGCCGTGGCCAAGGCTGCCATGGACAGCGGAGTGGCCCGCAGGACCATTACCGACTGGGAGCAGTACAAGGACTCGCTCTCTGTACTCTTGGGCCAGGAGACCAAGCTCACGCAGAAACTCTATGCCACTGCTGCTGCCCATCCGCAGCGCGTGGTCTTTGCCGAAGCCGTACACCCCACAATGCTCCGTGCCGCCGTTCAGGCCAAGGCCGAGGGCATCTGCCAGCCCATACTCCTCGGCAACGACGAGGTGATAGCCAAGATGGCCAAGAGCCTTGACCTCTCCTTGGAGGGCATTGAGGTGGTGAACCTGCGCCACCCCTCTGAACAGGAGCGCCGCGAGCGTTATGCCCGCATACTCACAGAGAAGCGCCAGCGCGAGGGCTACACCTTCCAGGAAGCCAACGACAAGATGTTCGAGCGCAACTACTTCGGCATGATGATGGTAGAGACGGGCGAGGCCGATGCCTTCATTACCGGTCTCTATACCAAGTACTCGAACACTGTGAAGGTGGTGAAGGAGGTCATTGGCATACGCCCGGAGTACCAGCACTTCGGCGCTATGCATATCATCAACTCGCCGAAGGGTACGCTCTATGTGGCCGACACGCTGGTCAATGAGAACCCCGACACCGACACCCTTGTAGACATTGGCAAGCTGGCATCCACCGCTGTGCGCTTCTTCAACGAGAAGCCTGTCATTGCCATGGTGAGCCACTCGAACTTCGGCTCCAGCCAGAGCGACGGAGCCCTGAAGGTGAAGCACGCCGTGGAGCAGCTGCACCAGCTCTATCCTGACCTGCCCATTGACGGCGAGATGCAGCTGGGCTTTGCCCTCGATCGCGAGCTGCGCGATGCACAGTATCCATTCTCACGCCTCTGCGGCAAGGATGTCAACACCCTCGTGTTCCCCAACCTCACCAGTGCCCGCTCAAGCTACAAGATGCTGCAGATGCTGGGAGCCGACTGCGAGATTATTGGCCCCATACAGATAGGACTAAACAAGGCCATTCACTTCGTTGACTTCGGAGCCTCTGTGCGCGACGTGCTCAACATTGTTGCCGTGGCTTCCATTGATGCCTACGTGTTCAAGATAAAGGACAGGATTGCCGCACAGCAGCAGAAATAGGAAAGAAAACAAAAAGATGAAAATAGCCATCCTCACTTCAGGCATAATGCCCGTCCCTGCCGTGCAAGGCGGGGCCGTGGAGACGCTCATTGACCATTACCTGGAATACAACGACCTGCACAAGTTGCACGACATCACCGTCTACAGCGTGTTCCACCCCTTGGCCGCAGAGCACCAGGCGCTTAAGTCCGACGTGAACCACTATCACTTTGTTGACACCGCCAGCCCAGTTGCCAAAGTAAGGAAATGGCTACACGGCAAGCTCAATCGCCACACCTACTACCACTACAGCATAGACTACTTCTTCCGGCAGGCCATGAGGGAAATAATCAGGCAGCAGTTCGACATCATTATTTTGGAGAACCGCCCCGGCTATGCCCTCGGACTGCGGGGGAAGACAAAGGCAAGGCTTGTATATCATCTTCACAACGACTTCCTGAACAGCACCACGCCGCATGCCGACGAAATCTACCGTGCCGCTTCGCGGATTGTCACCGTCTCGGACTTCATAAAAGACCGTGTGCAGACGTGTAACCCGCAGGATGCCAAGACAATCACCGTGCTCAACGGCATCAGCCTGGAGTCTGCTACGCCTGCTACTGCAGAGGTAAGCCGCGAGGCACTGGGGTTCCGCCCTGATGACTTCATACTCTCCTTCTGCGGGCGCCTCATTCCCGAGAAGGGCGTTTTAGAGTTGGTTGAGGCTATGAGGAAGCTTGCCGGCCACCCCGAGGTGAAGCTTCTTGTGATGGGCAGCTCCTTCTATGGCAACGCCGGCGTGGAAAGCCCGTTCATGACACGGCTCAAGGCTTTGGCCCTCGGACTTGAGGACAGGATAAAGTTCACGGGATATGTCAAGCACCACCTCATGCCCAGCTACCTGCGGCTGTCCGACGTGGCCGTCGTTCCTTCCACATGGCAGGAACCCTTTGGCCTCACCGTCCTTGAGGGCATGGCAGCAGGTCTGCCCATCATCACCACCGACCGTGGCGGCATTCCAGAGATTGTCTCTGCCGACAATGCCGTCGTGGTGCCGGTAACGCCTGACGGCAACCTTGCCGATGACTTGGCCAAGGCTGTCGTCTCGCTCATTGACAACCCCGAAAAACGCTCTGCCATGGGCCGCGCCTCGCAGCTCATGGCAGAGCACTTCTCCAAAGAAGCTTACGCAAAGAACTTCTTTGCCTCGCTCTGATTACTCAGCCTTCAGCAACCTTACGTAGTAGAGGCCCGGCAGCGGAGTGTTGCCCGATGCCGTGAGCCTCACCACGAAACTCCTCTTGCCCCGTGCCAAGTTGGCGGGGATGGAGTATTCGGCATTGAAGAAACGCGAGTCATCGTTGTTGTTAATGGCTCTTTGCGGAATGGTGATGTCGGCTATCTCCTGCCCGTCAACGGTGAGCTTCGCCTTGCGGCCTTGGTCGGCCCGGGTGAAGCGGAGCATGATGCTTAGGTTCTGGCTCGTGCCGCTATTATTATATAATGTGTACTGCACGTGGCCGCCGGCCTGTGCGTCGCGGTAGTGCTCGCTGTCATACTGGCCGGTGTTGCTGTCATTGCTGTAGTTGTACTCGTGGCCGGCCTCGCTCTGCTGCTCGCCTGGAGCCACGAAGTCTATGGTGCGCCTGTTGAGGGCCTCAATGGCGGCCTCGTCCTGGGCCATGGTGCTGTTGGCATAGTTCTCGGCTGTCGGTTGATACCAGTAGCACATGTAGCGGCGGTGGTGAATGAGGTAGAAGGGCTGCAGGGTGAGGGTGGTCCAGCTGTAGGCAGGGGCATCCGTCCGCGAGGCATCAATGGTGAAGAGCAGGTTGTTGCCCGGCTGCTTGGTGATGCGGCTGAGCACGTCGGCCCTATTCCCAATGAGCAACGGAGCAGTGTTGAGGTTGCGCGAAGAGCCGCGGACGCCGGGCGAGTGGTCCATGCGCCCCTCGCCGCCATACTCGTTCTGCATCTGTTCAAAGGGCAGCCCCGTGGCGGCAGCTTCCTGCCGGGTGGCTGCTGTGGTGGCTGCGCCAAGCAGTATTGGACCATATTTGAAGGCTATGTAGTCGGTATAGTTGGGACACTCCTCGTAGCGCAGCTCCATGGGCAGCTCCACGGTAATCTGGTCGCCTGCCTGCCACTTGCTGGTGAGGTATATGTAGGAGGCTTGTCCTTGTTCGGCTGCCTGGTTAACGGCTTCTCCGTTGACGGCAATGGAAAAGCCGCTGCCTGCCCATGCCGGATGGCGCAGGGCTATGGTGTAGTTTCCGGCCTTGCCAATGGTGATGGTGGTCTTTGGCTCGAAGGGGAAATTTGTCTGCTGGGTGACGACAAACTTCTTGCTGACGAGGCGGCTGGGGGTGAAGAGGTTGACATAGAGCGTTTTGTCGCCATCGTGTGTGTAGATGAAATGTCCGTATTTGGAGTGGTTCTCCATACCGGTGCCCACACAGCACCACATGCCCTGGTTCACCTGCGAATAGATGCGGTAGCCCTGCGGGCGAAGGGTTGTGAAATACACGTAGCCACCAGTCTCAGGGTCCTGGGTGGAGAGTATGTGGTTCCACATGGTGTTCTCGTAGAAATCGGCATAGCGGGCATCGCCGGTGCTGTCGCTCAGCATTTCTGAGAGCTTCAGCATGTTGTTTGAGTTGCACGACTCAGGGCCGTCGGGCTGGCCTATATACCGGTTGGAGTTGGCTGTTGATAGGAAGTGCTCGTTGACAGAGTTGCCGCCAATGCAGACGGTGCGGTTCTGAGCCACGTCAAGCCAGAAGTTGGTGGCAGCGGTGACATAGTTCTCGTCGCCTATGCGCTCCATGCCGATATATTTTGGGACCTGGGTGTTGGCATGGCGGCCGTCAAGGAATGTAGCGCTAAGGGCCTGCATGCCGTTGAGCATGGTGCGGTGAGTGTATTTGCGGGCCGCCTCAAGGTATTTCCTGCTGCCGAAGATTTGATAGGCATCGGCCATTGACTCGTTCATGCCGCCATGCTCGGTGTCGAGCACCCGCTGCATGTCTTCTTCGCTGACGCTGGCCACCACGTTGACACTCCAGTCGCAGAGCTTGCGGAAGAGGCTCTTGGCCAGGCTGCTGCCAGTGTAGAGATAGGCATCGCGCAGTCCGGCAAGCACCTTGTGCTGGCAGTAGAAGGGCACCCAACCGCCATGCTCCTTGTAGGGCTGGATGTTGCCTTTATAGAGTTCGCGCCATACATCGTTAAGGGGCTGTCCGCCTATGAAGCCGCGGAGGCCCCCCTTGTCCTTATTGAACTGCTTCTGGCAGTCGGCAAGCACTTTCAGCATATAGTCCAGGCGCTCCTTGAGCTGTGCTCTGGTGGCCTCGTCATGCGAGGCGGCATAGGCCAGCGACAAGGCTGAGAGGTAGTGACCGCCCACATGGCCGCTGAGGTCGAACGACGGGTCGCCCCAGTTGCGGAAGTTGGGGTGGCGCGTCTCCCACTGATAGTAAGGAGAGGATGTGTCGCTGGTGGCAGAGAGTCCGGCCTGACGCACGAAGGGGGTTAGCAGGCGGTCGGTGTCGTACTGTAGGAGAACCCTGATGTTGGTCTCCATGGCTGTCTTCATCGGTCCGTCGAGCAGTTCCACCTGGTGCAGGTCGAAGTGCTTCGGATAGAGTTGGCTCTGGGCCGTTGTGCCTGCTACAGGGAGTATGGCAAGCAGGCATGAGAGTAAAAAACTGTGTTTCATAGCGCTGTTTGGGTTATTTTCCCGCAAAGATACTCCTTTTTTGCGTAACAACCAAATATATGGGCTATAAAAGTTATGCCGTTGCTTTGCAGAATCAGAAAAAAGCTGTACTTTTGCACATTGTATGAAAGTTCTGATAGTTAGTACGAATGATGTAACAGGTGGCGCCGCCATTGCTGCAAGCCGTCTTACAGAGGCTCTTGGCAACAATGGAGTCAGCGTGAGGATGCTGGTTTGCCGAAAGCTCAGCAACGGACTTTATGTCGGCAAGGTTGGCAACAAATGGTCACTGAAGTGGAATTTCCTGTATGAGCGCTTGGTTATTTGGCTGCACAACAGTTTCAGCCGTAAAAACCTGTTCAAGGTGTCAATAGCCAACACAGGCTTTGACATAACCCGTAGCGAGGAATTCAAAAATGCCGATGTGGTTCATCTGCACTGGGTGAATCAAGGGATGTTGAGCCTTAAGGTGATAGGGAAGATACTGAAAAGCGGCAAGCCGGTGGTGTGCACTATGCACGACATGTGGGCAGCTACTGCCATCTGCCACCATGCACGCGAATGTGAGCAGTTTCATAGCGAATGCCGGGACTGTCCACAGATAAAGGGTGGCCGATTTGCTGCGAAGGTGTGGCGTAAGAAACAGCAGATACTGAGTGACTGCAAGGTGACGTTTGTCTGCTGCAGCGAGTGGCTTGCCAGCGAGTCGCGCAAGAGTGCCTTGCTGAAAGGACAGACCATAATCAGCATTCCCAACCCCATTGACACACGCTTGTTCCGTCCGAAAGACAAGGCCGAGGCCCGCCGCATGATGGGACTGCCCGTTGAGGGGCGGGTGGTGCTGCTTGCTTCGGTGCGGGTTACAGATGTCCGCAAGGGAGCTGACTATTTTGTTGAGGCTGTACGCATGCTGGCCCATAATAACCCGGAATTGCAGACCAACACAACGATAGCAATACTTGGGGGGCAGGCTGAGGAAATGGCAGTACAAATGGCTCTTCCGGCATGTCCGCTGGGGTATATTAGCGATGCCTCGCGCATCGTTTGTGCTTATAGTGCTGCTGATGTGTTTGTACTTCCTTCGCTTGAGGAGAACCTTCCAAACACGCTGATGGAGGCAATGGCTTGCGGAGTGCCTTGCGTGGGGTTCAACGTGGGGGGAATTCCTGAAATGATTGAGCACCGTGTTACTGGATATGTGGCTCAATATAAAGACGCTGCCGACCTTGCCGAAGGCATGCGCTTTGTGCTTTGTGATGCCGACAATAAGCAGCTTAGCGAGGCGTGTCTGAAGAAAGTGGCTAACAGATGGTCTGAACAGAGCGTGGCTCGGCGGTACACAGAACTTTATGAGTCTATCTCTTTTTCACATTCTTCACATAGAAGTGCTTCAACACCAGATATGACAGGCGCATAAGGTATCTGACAGGACGGTGGAAGAACAGCATGCGGCATAGGCGGAACAGGAAATTCTTTGTGGGAAAGTGGCATTCTGCCTCTATCTCCCTTGGCTTAAGCCCCACCTGCATTGCCCTGTGGCGCACGTTGAACAGCCCTGTCTGGAATGGGTAGGAGTAGCGGCCTTCTGGGTCGTGGTCCTTAAGGAAGTTGCCCGCAATTCTGTTTGCTCCAATGAAAGAGTGAATGTTGCGGGGTGTGAGCCAGTTGTAAAAGGTGCCGGTGGTGTTTTCGCGGTAGTAGGTCACCACATTATTAATATACGCGTGCGATGAGGCCACAAACAGCAGGCGAGTCATCATGGAGTAGTCCTCGGCCATGTTTATGCCCTCCTGAAAGTCAATGCCGTGGTCGGCAAACAGGCTGCGGCGTATGAGGCGGGCCCACAGGTGGTGCTCAATAGTGTTTTGGACCAGCATAAGCCTCAGCATGTCTTCCTTGCTGCCGGTCCAGGGTAGCACTGGCTGTCCATGACTGCCGTCGGCAAAGAGGCGCACGAAGGCCCCTGTCACAATGTCGGCTCCCGACTGCTGCTGGCACTGGCACAACAGTTCCACGGCGTTGGTTTCCATGATGTCATCACTGTCGGCAAAGACCACAAAGTCGCCTGTGGCGGCCTGAAGCAATGTGGCGCGGGCAGCACCGGAACCACGATTGCGGTCGTGGCGTATGATGCGTACCTGGGCTGCCCTGTCCGGGTAGCGCTGAAGGACTTCACGCAGCTTTGCGATGCTGTCATCAGGCGAGCAGTCGTCAACAAAGATGTACTCTAAGTCCTGCCACGTCTGTCCGAAGAGCGACACGGCGCACTCCTCTATAAACTTCTCAACGCCGTAGACCGGCACTAATATCGATACCTTCATTGTTCGTCTAAGCATTGTCGTCAAACAGTTTCTTCTCCTCACGTTTTTTGCCGTCCATCTTTATTGAAGATAAATTGTAGGCACTCTTTCATGATGGCAGCGTGGAGCAGGTGCATTGCAATGAAATAGAGGATGGCGGCAAGAAGAATCCTGGCAATGAGTAGCGGCCACAGACTCTCTATCCATCCGGTAGCATAGCAAGTGGCAGCCATTACCGCTGCTGCCACAGCAAGAAACGGCACAATGTCGCGAAGCAGGTCTGTCAGCTTCAGGGGCTGCAAGCGGCGCAGGGCTGCATACCAAACAGCAAGGAAAACAACGTTGAGTGCTGAGAAGGCTGTCACCATGGCAGTTATGCCCAGTGGTGCCAGAGACAATGTCAGCAGCACCTGTAGCACAATCTGCAGGCTAACAAGGTATAGGTGAATGTCGCTGCGCCCACGGCTGATGATATAGTTCTGCATCAACACCTGCAGCGGCACGAAGGCTCCTCCTATGCACAGAATCTGTAGCAGCGGCACACAAGGCAGCCATTTGTCGCTGATGGTGATGACAATGAACTCGCGGGCCACTAAGGCCAGGCCCAGCATCAGGGGGAACGACACGAAGGCCGTGAAGCGCAGCATCTTGCGTAGCACAAGAAGGCGGCGATTGTCATCATCACCAACATTTGTCAGCACGGGCTGGGCCACCTGAGCCATAGTGCCCGAAATGAACGAGTGACCCATGGTGTTCCACTTGTTGGCCTGGTTGAACTGCCCCACAACGCCGATAGGCAGCAGACGGCCGAAGATGAAAGTCTGCACGTTCTGGCTCGCCACAGTGAGCATGTTGGTGAGCAGCATCTTCGACGAGAATCCAAGCATTTTGCGTATGGGGCTGAGGTCTATGGGGAAAGTGGGATGCCAGCGGGTGAAGAAATAGCGCAGCACATTGCCCACGCTGATGAACACCACCTGCTGCCACGCCAGACTCCAGTAGGCATAGCCGTGGTAGGCAAGCCAGATGCCGGTGGCTCCTGAAAACAGAAGAGAAATGATGGCAGTGATGGCCATTTCGCGGTTGCGCATCTCTATCCACAGCTTGGCGTTGGGCACTATACCCATGGCTGATATCGGAATGGTGAGGAACACCAGGCGTGAAACGGCGGTAAGCTCAGGCTGGCGGAAGAAACCGGCAATGAGGGGGGCTGAGAAGAACAGCAATATATACATGGAGACACCTGCCATGACGTTGAACCAGAAAACGGCGTTATAGTCGCTATGGGTTGGAGGGCGCAGGTTTGCCAGGGCCTGTGAGAACCCCGCTGCCTGTATGCACCCGGCCAGGGCGGTGAAGATGGTGAGAAGAGCCACCAGACCGTAGTCGGTTTCAGACAACTGGCGCGCCAGCACGATACCGAATACAAGGTTCAGCACCTGTGTGGCTCCGTTGTTCACTGCTCCCCAGGCAATGCTGCGGGCGGTCTTTTCCTTTAGGTTCTCCATAATTGTTATGCAAAAGTAGCACAAATAATTGGAAGTTCAAAAGATTTTAAGTACTTTTGCATTCGCGATGAGACAAATTACAGACATACAAGAGCTGCGCCGGCTCCAGATGGACATTCTTGACAGCGTGCACGCTTTCTGCCAGGCCCACGGCCTGTGCTATTTCCTGAGCAGTGGAACGCTTATAGGTGCCGTGCGCCACGGCGGCTACATACCGTGGGATGACGATGTCGACATATACATGCCGCGTAAGGACTATGAGCGGTTCCTAAACGAATACACTGATGACAAGAGCATTTATCGCGTCATCAACCCCTCAAGTGAGCCTCATTACTATTATACCTTTGCGAAGGTTGTTGACAAGCGTACCCGCATGGTGGAGACAGAGACTCAGGGCTACGAAATAGGTGTATATATCGACGTGTTTCCCGTTGACTATGTAAGCGACGACCCAGAGGAACGGCGGCGGGTATTTAAGAAGAAGAAACTGCTTTATAAGATTCGCCGGTGCAAGATTTCCGTCAGCAACCCGCTGCAGTCGCGCCTGGCTTATTTCGCATACAAGCACTGGCCTGTGACCGTGAAGCAGTTGGAACGGAAGATAAGGAAACTTATAGTGCTGGCAGAACCAACACATACTGTATGCAACATGACAGAGGCGGGGCCGGGCCTGAAGGGCTGCTTCCCGGCAGAGGACATCGCCTCTGCTGTAGATATTTCGTTTGAGGGAAGGACCTACAAGACAATGGCAGGCTACAAGGATTACTTAGAACATACCTACGGCGACTACATGCAGTTGCCTCCCTTGGAGCAGCGTGTCACTCACAAGTTTGAGGCTTACTGGCTGTAATGCCTTGAAGTCTCTTACAGGAAGGGCCTCAGCAGGTGGGCCAGCCAGCCCCGGAACTTCTGCCAGGGAGTGCGGAACTCGTCCCAGGTCTGTGGTGTGAGGTAGGTGCTCTGCTGCTTGTCGGCATCAAACATGCTGTCAAGCTGAAGCGTGGTGGGGCGGTCAACGATGACAGCATTCTCCTCGTAGTCGAAGCGCAGGGAGCGGGCATCAAGGTTGGTGCTGCCCACGGTGCAGAAGCGGCCGTCAATCATCATTATCTTTGAGTGGTGGAAGCCGCCCTGGTAGAGCCACACGTGGGCCCCGTGCTTCATCATGCGGTGCATCTGGTAGAAGGCGCAGTCGGGCGTGAGCGGGATGTCGCTCTTGGCAGAAATCATCAGCTCCACCTTCACACCCCGCCTGATGGCCCTCTTCAGGGCGCGGCTCACCGAGGGCGTAAGGGTGAAATAGGGATTTATGATGCGTATGGAGTCGCGGGCATCGTCTATGGCGCTGACATAGAAGTGGCGCACGGCGCTGTTGCAGCCCAGCAGCTGACCGTCGGCAGTGAGCTGCCGCCCCGGCTCGCGGTTCACTATTGCCACCTTTTTGTTGCCCGCCGTAGCCATTGTGTCGGGCTTGGCAAAGGTGAAGTACGGCGCTGTCTGTCCCCCACGGAAATACTCCTGCCCGCTGAGGCTCTCGCCCGTCACCTTGTGCCAGGCGGCAAAGAAGATGCGCTGCAGGTCGTTGACGGCGCTGCCCTCAATGCGGCAGTGCATGTCGCGCCAGGCCCCCACCTGGTCGGTGCCCTTGATATAGTAGTCGGCCACGTTCATGCCGCCGGTATAGCCCACGCAGCCGTCGATGACCACAATCTTGCGGTGGTCGCGAGGCCAGATGTGGTTTACCCAGGGAAAGCGGATGGGGTCGAACTCGTAGATCTCAACACTGTCGCGCCAGAGGCTGTCAAGGTGGTAGCGGCGCAGGGGCTGGTTGTTGGAGTCGTTGCCGAAGGCATCAAAGAGGGCACGCACCGTGACTCCCTCGCGCCGCTTCTCGCGGAGCAGGTCGAACAGCAGCGAGGCTATGGAGTCGTTGCGGAAGTTGAAGTACTCCAAGTGAATGCTGTGGCGGGCCTGCCGGATGGTGTGGAAGAGGTCGTCGAACTTCTGCTGGCCCGACATGAGCATCGTCACGCTGTTGTCGCCGGTGAAGTGTATGCCAAAGTCCTCTAACTGCCTGACAATAAGAGAGTCGGAGGTCTGCACCCCTGCGGGTTGCGCCCCTGCGGGGCTAAACGATAAATGACAAATGATAAATGATAAGAGCCATACGGCACGCACTCTCCGCAATGCCGACAAGCCAGTCTTCACTTCTTTTATCATTACTTGCGATACTTCAGACGGTACTCCGATGGCGTAATGCCGAAGCGGTCCTTGAACATGTTGATGAAGTGGTCGGACGTGGCAAAGCCTATGTTGTTTGCCAGCTCGCTCATGTTGATGTTTGTGCGCTGCAGCAGTATGCATCCGTGCTTGAGCCTAATGTCGCGCACCACCTCTGCCGGCGTCTTGCCGGTAATGTCGCGCACCTTCTGGAAGAAGGGCTTCATGCTCATTCCCATGGAGCGTGCCATCTCCTCAAGGCTGATAGGTCCGCGGCTCATGTTCTGCTGCACATACTGCTCAATGCTGTTTATGAGCTGCTGGTCGATGGCATCGGCCATGCTGTAGTTGCCAGAGAGGCCGTTCTGCTCGAAGAATTCGTTGTTCTCCTGTTCGTCGGCCTCGCGCTCGCCTGTTGTGGCCAGCTCGGTGTCGCTGCGCCTGATGGCCGTCACCTTGAGTTCCTGCAGCTGCTCGTCCTCGGTGATGACATCGGTGAGCTGCAAGGAGCCCGACGGCAGGGACTCGGTGGCGGTGGTCATGCTTGAGTTCCGGTCCTCCAGCAGACGGGTCTCGGCACCCTCTATAAGCTCGGCGCTGAGGTCTATCGGACCAATGCCCAGCAGCTTGTTGAAGCGCATCACGGCCTCCTGCACGTTGAAGGGCTTTGCCAGATAGTCGTCGGCAGAGAGCGTGATGCCCTGGTTCACCATGTCGCGGGGGTTCAGCTTCTTCTCCGTCATGAGCACAAACTTGATGCGGCTCAGCTTGGGGTGCATCTTTATGTTGTTGCACAGTTCGCTGCCTGTCATGTCCTCCAGGTCCTGCTTGCAGATAACAAGGTCGGGAATGCTGGTCTCTATGTCGGAAGCGGCCTTGTGGACATCGTTGTAGGCATGGAAGTCGTAGACATGCTTCAGCCTTGCGGCAACAAACTTCAGGAAGTCTGTGTTGTCGTCGACGAACACTACGTGGAACTTCGCCGTGGGCAGGTCGTTGTGCGGCTTTATCTCCGACGACAACTCGTCGGTGAGCAGTTCCGGCATGTCCATCTCGCCCTTGCTGTTCAGCTCGTACTGGCGGTTCACCAGCTTCTTGGCCTTTTCCTCCGGGTGCTCAAGAGCTGTCTGCATGTCGCTCACCCTGGTGATGATCTGCAGCATCTGTGAGTGCAGGGTGTTCAGCTGCTCGCGTTCCTCCATGGAGCCGTCCTCGCGCTCTGCCAGGTTCATGATGATGCTTGTCATGCGCGACATGGGCTGCCTCAGCTCGTCGCTGGCGGCCTTGATGTCCTCGCGCTGCTGAGCCAGCTCGGTGATGACCTGGTTCTTGCGCTTCCACAGCTCGCGCAGCTGGTCAATGCCCTTCTTCCACAAATAGATTATGATGATGGCTATCACGGCATAGAGCGCGAGCATCCACCACTGCAGGAACCAGGGCTTGCTTATTATTATCTCCAGCGTGTGCTCCTGGTTGCTGTTGCCTCCGTCGGGGCTAATGGCCTGCACATGGAGCAGGTAGCGGCCCGGCGAGAGGTCGGTGAAGGTAACGCCGTGGCTGATGGGGTCGCCGTTATGCCACTCGTTGTCAAGGCCGTCCATGCTGTAAGTGAACTGCAGGCGCTCGCTCATGTTGTAGTTGCCGGCAGCAAACTTTATGGTAAAGGTGTTCTGGTCGCTGTTCAGCACTATGCGGTTTGTGGCGTTCAGCACTTTCTGAAGCACTATATTGCCGTTGTAGGGCACTCCCACCTGCACTTCCTCTTCACCCAGCAGCAGCTGTGTAAGGATGATGACCGGGCGCGACGAGCTTTCATCGTCGCTGCGCTGGCGGACGGTGCTGATGCCGTAGAGTCCGCCCATGAGCACGTTGCCGTCGCTCTTGGTCATTATGGCTCCAACGTTGAACTCGTCGCTCTGCAGACCGTCGGTGATGGAGTAGTTATAGAGGCCATAGTCGTAGTTGCCACCGTCGTGGTTGTGCTGCACCACTATACGGCAGACACCGTTTGTGGTGGAGAGCCAGATGTTGTGGTTGTTGTCCTCAGCTATGCCGCAGATGTTGTTGTTGCACAGGCCCATTCTCTCCGTCAGTATGTCAAGGTTGTCCCTGTCCATATTAAGAATGTTCACACCCTCGCGCGTACCTATCCATATAAGGCCGCGGGAGTCCTCGAACACCTGCGTTATGTAGTTGTTGGTGAACTTCTGCATGCTGGTGGAGTTGCCGGTGTAGAACTTTGTGTCGAAGGTGGCAACATTCATCACGGCAAGGCCTTCTGCCGTGCCCATGAGCATACGGTTGTTGGATGCGTAGAAAATCGACGTGATATTGTTCGTGCGCAGCTTCTTGTTCTCCTTGGTGAAGTTCGAGAACTGCTCCATCCTGAGGTTGAACATCTGCATGCCCCCGTCGGTTGCTATCCAGAGGTTGCCGGTGTTGTCGCAGCAGAGGGCCTTTACATGGTCGTTTATCAGGGTGTTGCGCTCGCCGTCGTCTTCGCTGTAGATGTGTACTGAGCCGTCGGGCTTTATGCGAGTGAGGCCGTTCTGCTGCGAACCCACCCACAGGCTGCCGTCGCGGGTGTACTGCATGGCCGACACCTTGAGGCTGGCCAGCTGGCCCTCGTAGCCCACTATGCCGTTGTCGCTCGTGCCGTAGCGCACCACTCCTGCCGTGTCCTGGGCCATGGCGGTGATGTCGCCGATGAGTTCCGACGTGAACTTATATATATTGCCGCCGTAGTAGGCCACGCCTGATTTCGACGTTCCCACCCAGAGCATGTCGCTGTCGTCCACGTAGATGCTCTGCACATTGGTCGTTGAGGCCAGGCGGTCGGCATTGCGCCTTGCCCTGATGATGACAGGCTCCATCTGGTTGTTGCTCATGTCTATGCTCATCAGTCCGTGGCGGTTGGTGGCCATTATCAGCTTTCCGTTGTGGCCGCCCGCAATGGCGTTGACGGCGTTGTCCACTCCTATGCCTGTCAGGCCAAGCTGGTCGCCGATGGTGGTGTCCCAGGTGTTGCTGGCCTTGTTGTAGACGAAGAGAGTGCCCTGGCCGTAGAGCCATATCTTGTCCTGAGGGTCGGCATAGACCTTGAGGGTGTTGGTATGGCGCAGGCCGCGGTTGGCAATGTCAGAGTTGCGCCACGGCGACGTCTGCTGGCGCATGGCGTTGCAGCACACTAAGCGGCCGTCGGAGTAGACTATCACTGCGCCGTCCTTGCACTCGCCAATGGAGCAGATGTCGCCCTGGGGAATGGCAAAGTCGCTGTTGGAGTAGCCGAACTCATGCTTCAGCTGCTGCTGCATGTTGTAGCTGATGATGCCTTCCGAGGGTATGTAGCCCCAGAGGAACTTCTTGCTGTCAATAAAGATAATGGTGGGCATCTTATCAATGCCTATCCTTGAGAGCGCAAGGCGCATGTCGCGGTCGAAGCTCTCCGTCTGGGTGTGGTAGATGCAATAGCCTGAGGCCGTCTTTATCCACAGGTCGCCGTCAACGCCCTCCTGTATGCTCTCTATATAGCTGTCGGGCAGCGAAGTGCCGTCCTGCGAGTCGCTCTGGAAATGCTTGAACTGGTAGCCGTCGTAGCGGTACAGGCCTGCCGGGGTGCCAAACCACATATAGCCTGAGGCATCCTTTAGTATACAGTTTATCTGGCTTGAGGTGAGACCGTCGCGGGCATCAAGGGTCTTGAACAGCTGCTGTGCGCCTATTCCGCTCGGCAGTATGTGGAGCAAGGCAAGTGCCAGCACCGTGCGCATGAGCCAGGCCGGGCATCGTCTTGCAGTCTTAAACTTCACGTTCATATATAAATATTGTATTTTACAATAGTAATAACATGCAAAGTTACGCATTTTGTTCCGAACCCGCAAGAATAAACTCTTAATTTTATAAAACAAATCAAAAGGAGGCCCCTTGCCGCGAGGCGAGGAGTCTCCAAATGTGATGATAAGGAAAAGCGTATTAGTAGCCGGGGTTCTGCCACATGCCAGCGGCAGTCTCTGCATACTGCAGCACACCGTTGGCATCCTGCGAGGCGGGAGCGCTGATTTCGTTTGTAACGGCAATCATCTCAGCCTCGGGGATAGGACGGTAGTAGTGCTTTGCACTGATGTTTGCGGCACCCTGTCCGTTGTAGGTCTGCACACGCTGCACCAGAGTGTGGGTACGCTTGAGGTCGAACCAGCGCTGCTGCTCACCGCACAGCTCAATAGCACGCTCGTCAAGGATGGTGTTAATGTTCACCGTGCCTGTCAGCTTGTTGTTCTGTCCGCTGATGGCGCGGGCATCACGAAGCTGGTTGAGGGTACCAAGGGCATCACCGCCGTTGGCCAACTGGCACTCAGCCTTGATGAGGTACATCTCGGAGAGACGGAACACGATGGCGTCGCGGTAGCTGATGTCGTGAGTTGGGAAGCGTGAGTCGTACTGGTCGTCAAGGAACTTCTTCAGGCCGGGGTATGACTTCCAGCCGCCAATGTTGACGTTGTTGTAGCGGTTGTCGCCATAGACGTCGCTGGTAGCCTTGGCGGTCTGAGTGGGCACGGCTGTCATAGCACCCGAGTCAAACACGGGAATGTCGCCGCCAAAGGCAAACTGGATGCGGTAGCGGTTCTTTGCCCAGGCCTGCATGGCCTGACCCTCTGCGCTGTTGCCGTCCATATAGCAGTAGTAGATGGCTGTATCGCCCTGGTTAAAGTAGTTGCCGTCGCGCTGGTAAGCCACATCGGGGTCGGTCATGAACTGGCCCATGAGGGGATAGTGGTCGGGACGGTTGCCCTGCAGACCATCAGGAATGTTGTAGTGAGTAAGGATGGTGGCATCACAGCGCTGGTCGGTGGCACGAACCTCCTCAAGAGTCTTCCAGAGGAACGGAGTTGTGGTGTAGCGGGTGAAGCCACGTCCGTAGGGTGAGTAGAACTTTGCCACGTCAACCATCTGTCCGGTGAGCTTGCTCTTGATTTGTGATGTAGCAGCAGCCAGCACGCGCACAAAGAGGCGGTCGTCGCCAGTTCCGTTGCCGCCCACGTCGCCAGAGTTACCGTTGTTCCACATAGGCACGAACATCAGGTTCATGGCACTGCCGCCACGGCTGTAGCCGGTACGGGTGATGAGCGAGTTGAACGACATGTGGTTGCCGCTGGCATCGGTCTTGTAGCGGTAGGGTATGCAGTTCTCGGTGGTGAGGTCGTTGTTGTAGGCAACGCCCCAGATGGCCTCCTTGTTGTCCTGCACGGCCTCGTTGTTCAGGTTCCACACATCGCTGTAACGGGCATAGAAGGAAGCACCGCTGTTTGCAATGACATCCTCGGCAGCAGCCTGGGCTATCTGGTAGAGGTTGCTGTATCCCTCAACGGCATTGTTGCCAAGCCATGAAGCAGCATAGAGGGCGGCACGGGCCTTGAGGGCCTCGGCAGCATAGTAGGTGACGCGGGCCTGCTCGCCGCCATTGGCCTTCTTGTCCATGAAGTTGGCATTCTTCAGGTGCTGCATGGCCTCGTCAATATCGGTGAGGATGTTCTTGTATACCTCTGCCTCGGGCACACGCACCGGTGTGGTCTGTGCTGCCTCGGTAGGTGTGGTATAATAAGGTATGGGTCCCCACGTGGCCACCATCTGCAGATAGTAGAGGGCGCGAAGGAACTTCACCTCGCCCAGGTACTGCTCTTTCTTGGTGTCAGTGATGATGGTGTTCCGAGGTATGTAAACCAGTGCGTTGTTGCACACGTCGATGGCGTTGTAGAACATCTCCCAGTAGTGGTCGAGCACTGCATCGTCGGCAGTGTTGCCGTCAAGCGAGCGTGGCGTGATGTTGTACGAGGTCAGCGACTTCTGCTTGTTGTCGAATCCGGCCAGGAAGAGGTCGCTGCCGCACTCGGTGAGTCCAAGTCCGGCCTCCTTGCCCCACCAGCCGCGGGTGTAGGCATAGCATGACTTCACCAGTCCCTCTATTCCGGTGACGGTGGAGTATGTCAGGTCTGCCGTCATGCCCGTCTTGTTGTCCTCCTCCAGGAAGTCGGAGCAGGAGACGAAGCCGGTGCTCAGAGCTGTGGCAGCCAATACGATTGATAATATTTTTTTCATAGCTGTTTCTGTATTATTGTTGTTGTATTAGAAGCCGATGTTCACACCAATGATGACCTGCTTGGCAAGAGGCCAGTTGATGCTGCCGCCGCGCTCGGGGTCGTAGTCGTCAACGCTGGCCCAGGTGAAGAAGTTCTTCAGCGAGCAGTACACCTTAGCGTTGGTCATGTAGACGCTTGAGAGGATATTCCTGGGCAGGTTGTAGCTCAGTGTGATGTCCTTGATCTTGAAGAAGTCGTTCTTCTCGTAGAGCAGAGTGGAGGCATAGGATGTGTAGAGGTTAGAGTAGCCAGTGCCGTTTGTGCCCGGTGAGGGGAACTTGGCTCCGGTGTTCGTCGGTGTCCAGTAGTCCACGTCGGCCCAGTTGGCATCGCCGTCGTTCAGGCCAAGAGCATTGTTCTTTTCAAATGCGAAGTAGCCGCCAAGACGTGCCATCATCTGAATGCTCAGACCGAAGCCTCCGTATGTGAAGGTGTTGGTGAGGCCGATGATGTGGTCGGGGGTGCGCTTGTAGATAATCTTGTCGTCCTCGTCAATCTTGCCGTCGCCGTTCTGGTCGACAAGCTTCAGGGTGCCGGGCGTGCCATAGTTGGCGTTGCCGCCGGGCTGTTCGAAGGTGATGCCGCGGGCGGTGTAGTCGGCCACATACTGGTCATACTCGCCAACATTCCAGATGCCGTTGGTCTCGTAGTCATAGTATGCTGACAGGGCCTCGCCCACGATGAGACCGGTGGTGCCGTCAATGTTGCGGTCCAGTCCGTCGGCAAGCTTCACAATCTCGTCGTGCGAGTTGGTGTAGCTGGCGTTGATTTCCCAGCTGAAGTCGCGGGTCTGTACGGGAATGGCGTTCAGGCCAATCTCAAGACCGTGGCCCTTTGACTCGCCGATGTTCGACAAGATGCTGGTGAACACTGACGAGGGAGGAGCAGAGCGGTAGTAGAGCAGGTCCTTGGTGTTGGTCCAGTAGTAGTCGATGGTACCGTTTACGCGGCCGCCTATGATGCCGAAGTCAAGACCGAGGTTGAACGAACGGGTGGTCTCCCAAGACAGCTCGGGGTTGCTCATTGACATCGGGATGAAGCTGTCACTGCTGCCCGGTGTTACGGCGCTTACAGTGGCCAGTGTCTGGTAGGGGCTGACGGCGGCGTTGCCAGAGATACCCCAAGCCAGACGCAGCTTGAGGTTGTCAAGCCACGACTTGGTGCTCTCCATGAAGCTCTCCTCCGAGATGCGCCAGCCGGCACTTACCGAGGGGAAGTAGCCCCACTTGTGGCCGTCGGCCAGAACGGTGGAACCGTCGGCACGCAGCGAAGCGGAGAAGAGGTAGCGGTCCATGAGGGTGTAGTTCACACGGCCGAAGAATGACAGCATGCCCTGCTTCTGATAGCTGGAGGAAGGAGTCTGGTCGGCCGAAATCTTGGTGACGTCATAGAAGGCCTGGTTGTAGTAGTGCTCCTTGCCGGCAGTGCCGTTGTAGCCCAGACCCTCGCGCACGTCCTGGCGAAGCTCGTGGCCAAGCAGGAAGGTGAAGTCATGGATGTCCTGGAGGGTGAGGTTGTAGTTGGCGGTGTTCTGCCAGGTGAGGATGGTCCATGCATCCCATGCATTAGACATATAGGTATTTGAAGGAGCCTGGTAGCGGTTGGTTGACTGGTAGTCGTTGTACTGGCCAACGCGGCGGTTGCGGCGGTCCACAGCAAGCTGTGACCTCAGGGCGAGGCCACGGATGGGAGTGAGCTGCAAGTATGCGCTGCCAATGAAGCGGGTGCTCTCAATGTGGTTCTTGAAGTTGTCGCCCTCGTCCATAAGGGGGTTCACATGGGCTGTGTACCACACGTTAGGAGTCTCGTTCACGGTTCCGTCCTCCTTGTAGGCCTGGGTGAGGCTGGTCATCTTGCGGGCACTGTTGAACACAGAGGCGTTACGGGCGTTGTGGCTGCGGTAGGTGAAGGCCAACGAGGCACCGGTCTTGACATACTGGTTCACGACGTGGTCAACATTGAGGCGGCCGTTGTAGCGGTCCATCTGGTCGTGCTTAAGCAGGCCCTTGTCGTACATGGCTGCCAGAGAAGCGGAGAAATTGGTTCTTTCATTGCCGCCGCTCACGCTGGCCTCGTAGTTCTGGGATGTGGAGTTCTGAAGAATGGTGTCATACCAGTCGGTGAAGTCACCGTTGGCAATGAGGTCTACCACCTGGTAGTTGTCGTTGCCGGCAATGGTGGTGGCACCGAACACATCGGCAAGCGAGAGGTTCGACGAGCCCCAGTTGCCAGAAGCCAGGTCGGCCTGGTAGTTGGCGCGGTCAACCCAGCGCTGCACCTCGCGCTGTCCGTACATGCTCTTAACGGCTGAGGTGGGGCTCTTCATGGCCAGATAGGCGCTGAAGTTCACGCGGGTCTTGCCAGCGCTGCCACGCTTTGTGGTAATGATGATGACGCCGTTGGCACCCTTGGTACCGTAGATGGCTGTTGAGGCGGCATCCTTCAGGATGTCCATCGACTCAATATCGTTGGCAGGAACATCAAGGGCTCCGCTGTACTCCACGCCGTCCACGATGATGAGGGGCGAGTTGCTGGCAGTGATGGAGCGGTTGCCGCGAAGGGTGATGCTGACGCTTGATCCGGCCTGGCCGTCGCCAGAGATAAGGTCCATGCCGGGCACCTTGGCCTGCATGGCCTGCATAGCATCGGGAGCTGCCACCTGGGCAATGTCAGCGGCCTTCACCGAGGCTACTGCACCGGTGAGGTCCTTCTTCTTCATGGTGCCGTAGCCCACTACCACGACCTCGTCGAGGCCCATGGCATCCTCCTCAAGGACGATGGCGAAGGTGGTTCTTCCGGCTACTGACAGGCGCTGCTCGCGGTAGCCCACGTAAGATACTTTCAGGAATGCATTCTCGGGAACGCGCTGAATAGTGAAGTTGCCATCAATGTCGGTGACTCCTCCTGTGGAGGTGCCGTCAACGATGACACTAACACCAATCATGGGTTCTCCCGCGGCATCCTTCACTGTGCCGGTGACGGTCTTCTGGGCGTAGGCCACAAAGCACATCATCAGCATAAGCAAAGCCACTGAGGCTCTCTTGACTTTTGTGTTCATAAAATAAATGTTTAGAAGTAAAAGTTAGTTAGTATAAAGAAGTATAGGTTTTCAGCGGGCAAATATAAATCTTTTTTTACAAACCCACAAGCTTTTTTATATTTTTTTTGCGCATAATGTATAAAAGGAAGAAAAAAATACTTCTGTTTGTACGCTGAGAGTAAAAAAAGTTGTACTTTTGCAATCGCAAACACACTTTTCTATATATAATAATGAGTGAACAGACAAAAGATACAAGCAAGGAGAAGGAACTCTCAGTGCACAAGGTACGCAGCGTACAGGCTGCGATAAGCGACGGCTACCGCCTGTACTGGCGCAATTTCGGAAGGATTGTCAGAGGCTCATGGCCTTCGGCCCTGCTCTATGCCCTTAGCCTCGGCCTGGCTATGGCCTATTACTTCACAACGGTGGTGCCGGGCATGATGACAATGGCCGCTGCCCCGCAGAGCACCCTCGGAAGCCTGGCCACGTGGGCCGGACTGATGGCAGTCTACGCCCTTACCATTGCCCTGTTCATCTGCTCGGCAGGCTTCGCTCCGCTCAGGGAGCATGCCGCAACGGATGCCATAGGCCGCCCGGCAAAATGGTGGGGACGCTGGCCCTTGTCACTGACAGGACGAGCACTGGTGCTGGCCATCTGGATAGCCATTGCCTCTGCCATCGGCATTGCGGTTATAGGCCTCATCATTTGGGGACTTATCCTCGCTATGGGCACTCAGAGCAGCGCAGCCCCCATAACAGCCTCCATAACGGCGCTGGTGCTTGGCAGCGTTGTCACTCTGGCCCTGCTGCCACTCACCATAACGTGCATTGACCGCATGATGGCACCACGCTTCAGCCTGGCACCGCCGCTGAAGGGCTATGGCAAGGCAGCACGGCAGCTGGGACGCCTCATAGTAACATCGCTCGTGGTGTGGCTCGTGGCAAGCACGGCTTCGGCTCTGGCCACGCTGCCGGCCACAATACTGACAATGGCCGACATGGTGGCTACGACGGGAGCCATGAACGGTGACCCGGTGGACATGCCGCAGCCGCTGTTCTGGTTCTTCTTCGCATCCTTCGCCCTTGGCGGCTTCCTGCAGGCTTACATACACCTGTCTACGCTGTTCCCGTTCTACTACCTGTGGGGCAGCGGGAAAGGTGACAAATAGAAAATCGAAAATCCGTAAAACGTAAATGAAACAGCGCCTTCTTTTCATCGACCGCGACGGCACCCTGGTGGAAGAGCCCTACGACGAACAGGTAGATGCCCTTGAGAAAATCCGCTTCAAGCCGGGAGTGTTCCGCTGGCTGGGGCTTATAGCCGAACGCGGTGACTACCGCCTCGTCATGGTGAGCAACCAGGACGGGCTGGGCACGCCGTCATTCCCTGAGGACACCTTCTGGCCGGCACAGAACTTCATTCTGCAAGCCCTGGAGGGCGAGGGAATACACTTCGACGACATCCTCATTGACCCGCACTTCCCCGAGGACAACGCACCGACACGCAAGCCCGGCACGGGAATGGTGGAGAAATACATGCAGGACACGGAACATTACGACATTGCCGGCAGCTACGTGATAGGCGACCGCGACACCGACCGCCAGCTGGCACGCAACATAGGCTGCCGGGCCGTTATATTAAATAATGAGGAGAACATTGGCTGGAAACAGGTGGCGGAGACCGTCATCGACGGCGAAAGGAGGGCAAGCGTGAGGCGCACCACAAAGGAGACCGACATCAGCGTGAGCCTGTGCTTAGACGGCAACGGTAAATGCAACATAAGCACCGGACTGGGTTTCTTCGACCACATGCTGGAGCAGATAGGACGCCACGGAGGCATGGACCTTGACATCAGCGTGAAGGGCGACCTCAATGTGGACGAGCACCACACCATAGAAGACACGGCGCTGGCCCTGGGCGACTGCATACGTCAGGCCTTGGGAAGCAAGAGGGGACTGGAACGCTACGGGTTCTCGCTGCCCATGGACGACTGCCAGGCCCACGTCTGCCTCGACTTCGGAGGCCGCCCCTGGCTTATATGGCAGGCTGAGTTCCACCGCGAGCGCATAGGCGACGTGCCCACGGAGATGTTCTTCCACTTCTTCAAGAGCCTCAGCGATGCTGCCCTGATGAACCTATACATACATGCCGAGGGCACAAACGAGCACCACAAGGCGGAGGCCATATTCAAGGCCCTGGCTCGCAGCATACGGCAGGCCGTGAGAAGAGACGTATACCGCTACGAACTGCCGTCAACGAAGGGAGTGCTGTAGCTGAGACATTTTTTACTACCATAGAAAATCGGGAAAAATCTATCATTCTATCATTTCCTGTCATAACTTACTGGCTTACTGAGAGCTACAGCTATGATAGATTGTATGATAGAATGATAGATTTCCTTGTGAATTTTAGTTAAATCCAAATCGGTCTTTAGAAACGAATTGTCATAATGCGCATAATCTGTTCCACTAATTATTGTAATTCAAGTTTCTCAAGTTCTTTTTTGAACCACGGATTAAGGGATTTTGGGGATATGGTTCTTCCACTGCTGTTTCCTAAGGTTGATTGTTTGGGGATTACAGCGGCTAAAGCCGCGATTCCTTCAGACGTGATAATCCTTGTAATCTGCCGCTTGCGGCTTAATCGCTAAGGTGGGGAATCCTATAAATCCTTTAATCCGTGGTTGTTTTTTTTATTACATGCGAAAGTTATTATTCAAATTTGTGGATAAAATTATGGTAATTATGGTAATTTGTTTCCTTATAACTTCTAATGACCGATTTGGGTTAAATGACCAGAAACCGGAAATTTTCGCAGAAACAGAGGTCAACGAGGCAACTGTGCAGAACTGAAACATAAGTGCTGATGCATGGTCTACGGTTGTCTACCTCAAGGAAAACATCGGTTTCCCTTGGAGAAACCAATGGTTTCCCAGGGGTAGACCGCTGCAAAGCGCCGCGTCACTTCTTTGAAGGGGTGAAACTTTCCCATGTCTGGTCATCATAGTAGACGCGTATCTCCGTGACACGACGGGGAGGCTTCTCGGGCACTTTCTGGTATTCGGGGATGTATTCCTGTTTGCCTACGCGCATGGCAGAGCCATAGGCCACAGGAGGCACAGAGGCAGGTAGAGGTGCCTGACTGTCATCGCCGAAGTCCAGGACTGTCTCCACCTGACGTGGGGCAGTAGCATTCTGCGGAGCAGTATGACGCTGCCCGCCGGTAGCTACCGGGGTGCCTGCCTGCTGATACATGTCGCCTGTGCCGAAGAGCAACCAGTCGGTGCTCACCGCCGGCAACTTCTTCTTGATAAGCTCCACGATGGAGAGCGTGGGGCGGGTCCTGTCATTGAAGATGCCACTGAGGGTGGCGGAGGTGGTGCCGATGAATTCTGCAAACACCTGCTGAGTCATGTGCTGACTCTCCATAACGAGCCTGATTCGGTCCTTCATTTCTATGTCCATAGCCGTTTTTGGGCCTTTTTGCCCAATTTTCTTAGAGTTTACAAAGGTAAAACTAAAATTTTACATACGCAACAAATCCTAAATGATTTTTGAATTTTTAAAACTTTACAAAATCATATTTATGTTTGTTGCTTTAATAAACTAAATCAAGAAACTTGCGCTTAATGTTTGTAAATGTAAATCGGGGGTGTTTAAACAAATCTAAGCCTCAATTAAAGGATTAAAGGTAATTAATTGGGCTATAATCATATATTTAGAGTTTAAAGAGCCGAATCAATGGAAATATGCAGGTTTTTAAAGCTAAAATCCCGCTTGTCGCGGCAATTTTCTTCGAAGAATTTAATTAACCAACTGACTTTAAAGAGATTAAAAGCTAAATCCGCGTAATGCATAAATATCACTTTAAAAATCTAAAGCAGGTTTTTATTGTTGCAAATTTAATGTTTTAAATCTTTAAACAACGACATATTTTAATATTTCTTACCTCCATAATTTACAACTTAAAACATGTTATTCCCTCGTTTACACTCTTTAATTTTGTAAACTTGAAAGCTAAAAATTGTGAAAGCTTAATTTTGGCGACTCAAAAGTAGGAAAAATCGCCATAACTGAAAAATTCTGAGCGAGGGGTTGAAAGGCTGAAAATTTTCGAGTTTTGAAGGGGGTTATTTTGCCTGAAAGTGTTGTGGGAATGGACTTTTGGAGCGAAAAAAAGCACTCCTGCGGAGTGCCTGTTCTGGAAAAAAATGGTCCGGAAAACGACTTTTTTTCAGTGCAAAATGACGAACAAAAGCTCCCTCATGAGTTCGCCGGCGGGCGTGTTCGGGTTGTCCAGACCCTTGCTTTTTGCATCCACCTCGCGCATTTTTGCAATGATTTCCATCACCTTTCTGGCGGTGTAATTTCTCATTCCTGTCATGTAGTCCTTGGCCGCCCAGGGCGACTTCATCCCGAGGAAAGCAGCCACCTCCTCCTGGCTCTGACGCTTCGGACAGTAGTAGGCAATCATCAGGTTCTGGAAGTAGCTGAACAGCAGCGGCAGCACTGCGTAGACGCTTCCCGCCTTCGGGTTCTTGTCGAAATAGGTTGCAATCTGGTTTGCCTTGAAGATGTTCCTGTTGATGATGGCATCCTTCAGCTCAAACACGTTGAAGTCCTTGCTCACGCCTATCTGGTCCTCCACCACCTGGGGCGTAATCCGCCTGTTGTCCTTGGGCAGCGAGATGAGCACCTTGTCAAGCTCGCTGGTAAGGCGGCTCAGGTCACTGCCAATGGCGTCGGCAATGATCTGCACCGACTTCGGGTCTATGCTCACCTCCTTGTCCTTCAGATAGGCCTCGATGAACTCCGGCAGCTTGAAGTCCTTCAGCTTGGCGCTCTCAAAGACCACTCCAGAGGCCTTGATGCTGTCCACGTATTTCTTCTTCCTGCTGTCCAGCTTGCCGTTCTTGTGGCACAGCACAAGGATGGTGGTGGCCATCGGCTTCTCGAAGTATTTCTGCATGGTGTCGGTCTGGCGAATGTTCTGGGCCTCCTTCACAATCACCACCTGCCTCTCGGCCATCATGGGGTATCGCCTGGCGGCATCCACAATCTGCGAGGCATCGGCATCGGCGCCGAAGAGCACGGTGAGGTTGAAGTCGCGTTCCTCTGGCTTCAGCGCGTTCTCGGCAATGAAGTCGGTAATCTTGTCTATATAGTACGGCTCGTCGCCCATGAGGTAGTACACCTTCTCAAACTTCCCGGCCCTCATGTCTCGCATGATGCTCTCGTAAGTCACATTTTTCGTCTCTGCCATTTGCCGTTACGGATTATTTTTGTAATTTTGCTGCAAAATTACAAAAAAGATGGAAATAAACCTGCCTCCATACGAAATAAAAATGAGCGAGCGTGGCGGAAAGCGCATGATTTTCGACTTTCTTCGCCGACGCTACGTGTCGCTGACGCCGGAGGAGTGGGTGCGCCAGCATTTTGTCCACTATTTAGTGGAGCACAAGGGCTACCCCAAGGGGCTACTGGCCAACGAGCTGTCGCTGCAGGTTGGCGAGAAGCGGCTGCGCTGCGACACAGTGCTCTACGACACAGCCCTCCATCCACGCATGATTATTGAGTACAAGGCTCCCGACATAGCCATAACGCAGCGCGTCTTCAACCAGATAACAGTCTACAACTTCCTGCTCCATGTTGACTACCTCATAGTCTCCAACGGCCTCCAGCACTACTGCCTCCGCATGGACTACGAACGGCAGAGCTGCGAGTTCCTCAGCGACATTCCGGCCTACGGGGAACTGTAGAATCCCTCATCTATCATAGCATCTATCATACCATCTATCAAAAAGCAACAGCCTGTTTACCAGACTGTTGCCAACATCTATGATAGATTGATAGATTTTTTCGAGTTTTTATTTTTGAGAAAGGGAAAACAAGGCAAGTCCCCAAAATCCCTTAATCCGTGGTTCAAAAAAGAAATACCGTCATTGGTTTTGACCGGGTCTCACCCTGTTCAGCCATTCCGGGAACCTGTCAATGATGGCCTGCGGCTGGTCGCCATACCACCCGTAGCCGTTTCTGCGCTCATAGCCTATATATTCCAGTGAGGGCTGCGGCACTCCGTCGCGGTCGCAAACGTAGGGTTCCTCCGTCTCCAAGTCGTAGTAGCGGGCCCAGAGGTTATGTCCGAAGGCATGCACAAGGCGCCTGTCCGGCCTTCCCTCTGCGTTTGTGAAGTTCTCCAGCTTCACGTCTCTCAGGGCGTGTGCCTTCAGCCACTCCACGGCAGCCGTCACGGACTGTACCACGCTGTCAGAGGGATGTGACAGTCCCATGAACAGGTTCAGTATTGTTGCCGTCTCGTGGCTCCCGGTGAACGAAGCCAGCTCGTAGGCCCTGGCAGGAGCCGGCTGTAGCGTGTGCTCGTCGTGCTGCTGACACCACACGGTGAGCACGCCGTTCTTCTTTATCTGGCAGTCCAGTATGCACTGCACGCCCTTGAAGAAGGCAACCTCGGCAGTCTGCCTCTGTGCCTGGCTCAGCTCTAATGCATCGTAGGGCTGCTTGTTCTTGTAGATGTCGCGCAGCACCTTCATGACGTTCACCATGGCATCGTCGTTCAGGGTTATGTGGTCGCTGTAGAACGGGTGTCCCTCGCTGTTTGCGGGCTTCAGGGGGTAGAACTGCGGCCATCCGCCGTTGTCATACTGCATCTCCACGAGGTATGCCAGTGCCCTAAGGAAGGCATTCTTCAGGTTTGCCAGCTGCTTCTTCTTCAGCGTCCTGGCCTCTTTGCAGGCTCCGTAGACCTTTGCAATGAGCAGCATCTCGCTGGTGGTGGCCCCGTTGTCTATCGTTGCCCCCAGGCTCTCGCCCCTTGCTATCTGTGCCAGCATCCCGGCCCTCTCGGCCATCTTAGTGTCGTTCTCCAGCACGTGCCAGTCGTGGTTCTTGGCCCATCCTCCACAGGGGTACTGGTAGCGCATGGCGCTGTCGGCCACGGCAATAGCCTCGGGCGAGGCATACCACTCTGCGTTCATTGAGCGCGCCATGTTCTTGAAGCCACGGGGATGGTGCACCTGTGCCGTTACTGTCATTGTCAAGGCAAGGCATGCAGCTCCTGCCAACATTCTCAGGTTAGTTGTCTTGTTCATTGTGATACAATTATTTTATGTCCGTTCACTACGTATATTCCGGCAGGCAGGCGCTCCAGGTCGTCGGCCGAGGCCACCCGCCTTCCGCTCAGGTCGTACACGTTCCTGTCGGCCGTTGGCGTGGGCATCCGTGTAACGTTGCCTATGCTGCTTGGCAGCTCCGCAATGTTGAACCTCACGTTGTCAAGGTAGGTCATGCGGCGTGTTATCCAGTTCGTGAGGTAGGTCAGCTCAGACTGGAAGTCGATTTTCCTGCCAGCCACGTCCGAGTCATAGCTCCATTTGTTCTGCTCCCTCGTGGCGGCTCCGCATGTCTGGAACTCGTCCACCTGCCTGCGGAAGCAGCTCAGTATGCTGTCTGTGGCTAAGGGCCCCTGCCTCAGGTCCCTGTACCTCAGCCTCACCTGCATGTTGAAGTCGTTGGCATCGGTCTGCCTCAGCCTGCGGAACAGGTTGTAGTCGCCATGCTCATAGTTGGTTATGAACTGTGCGTAGTCCTGCTCCGGCCCAAGGAACGACTGGTGCCAGTAGACATCGCTCCAGCGCTGTCCGCATGTGGCATCCATGTCCCACACGCCGAGCGTTATCCGCCTGTCGGCCTGGTTCTGCTTGTCGTAGCAGGCAAAGAACATGTTCTTGCCGTGGTTGTCGGTGCTGAGGATGGTCTCCATAAGTATGTAGTAGTCCATCACCACGGGCAGGTCGAAATACTGCGTGAACTGCTGCTTGAACACGGTGTTGCTGCTCACGCAGACGAACCTCACGGCATTGTACAGCGGACTCCAGTCCGTTGGCGTAACATCGTCAAGGTCGGGATATTTAAGGTTGTAGCTGTCCCACGAGCTGCTCCTGTTGTTATAGCTCACGGGAGCCGTTCCCGGGTAGTTGGCGTTGTCAGAGTAGTGGCCCATGAACACGGAGTAGCTCCAGTCCTTCGACTTCCACAGCAGTCCGTGCAGGGTGCCGTCCTCGTCGTACTTCCTGAGTTTCATCTGCTTACGGTCCATGTTCTCCGTCATGCAGTATATTCCCCGGTACTCGCCGTTGAGCACCAGCTCCACGAAGCGCCCCCTCGTGCCGCTGCGGGCCTTAGGCTCCCTGTCGGCATAGTACGGCTGCGTGGCGTAGCTGTTCCACAGGTCGGTGAGCATCCTGTTCCTTATCCTGAGCATGTCAACCTGGCATGACTCCAGAATCCAAGAGTCGTCCGACCTCAGTCCGAAGAAGCTCTGCTCCGCCTTCTCTCCGTCGGGTGTGAGCAGCTTCACGTGGTAGTTTCTCTTGTGCTTGTCGTTGCCGTTGGTAATGCCTCCGCGCCATTTTGCCTTCATGTCGAAGGTCTGGGGTGCCCCCTTGTCCGGCTCGTGCACGGCAATGAGGCCCTGGCTGTAGTCGTTGCTGAACGAGCCGCTCATCTGCACCACCGGCAACGACGTGAACATCAGCCTCTTGCTTATCGTCGCGCCGCCTGCCGTGGTAGCCGTCACGGTGTAAGAAGCGTTGCCAGCCAACTGCGCAAAGGTGTAGTCCTCGCCCGAGGCCACCTCCTGCTGCTCTATCTTCAGTCCGCAGCCGGGCTTTGCAGTATAAGTAATGTTCGCGCTCATGTCGGCGCCGAAGTTCTCCAACGGAACAGTGCAGAGGTACAGGTCGAGCGACTCCACGTAGACCGGCGCCCTGCCGTCTATGGCGAAATTTTCCAAGCACTTGGCAAGCGGGTCTGTCTCCACGGCGGTCATCACCTGCTGCCCCTGTTCGTCGAAGAAGGAGAAGAGCTGGTTCTGGTTGCCGTTGCCGCTGTTTGAGTAGGTGCCCACGCAGTAGCTATCGGTCCTCACGTCCCAAATATGGTCAGCCTGCTGCACGTTGCGTATGGTGTAGATGCCGGTTCCCTGCTCGGTGAAGGTCCATAGCGACCTGTTGCCGTTAGGAGCGGCTGTCATGCTGACATACCGCCTCAGCTGTCCGGCCTGCGAGGGGTCCTGCCTCACGCCGTCGTAGGTAACGTACTGTCCCGTCTTCGAGTTGCGTATGTAGTACTGTCCGTCGCCCTGCTCGGTCATGGTCCAGTAGGTCTCGTCCGTGGTCCTGGCCTGGGTCAAGTGGTAGAGCGGCGTGTTCTGGCCTGCCGTAGCCCCGTCGGTGACGCAGCCCTGCATGAACTGACGGCACACTATGTGGTAGCGCTTTGTCCCGTCGAAGTCGGGGGCTGCCTGAATAGCTATCAACGACAAATGGCACATGACAAATGCCAGTGCCATTATCGTAAGTAACCGCGAGTTACCTCTCATTAATTCTTAACTGTTAATTCTTACTCGCCGCAGGCGATAATTCTTAATTCTTAACTCTAAATTCTAAATTCAGTAAGCGAACAGCGGGTAGTCCTTCATCTTCTCGTTCACCTCGCCGCGCACCTTGGCAATGACCTGCTCGTTCTCGGGGTCGTTGAGCACTTCCTCAATCCAGGCTGCTATCTGCACCATGAGGTCTTCCTTGGCACCGCGAGTGGTGATGGCGGGTGTGCCAAGGCGTATGCCGCTGGTCTGGAATGCCGAGCGACTGTCAAACGGCACCATGTTCTTGTTCACCGTGATGTCGGCAGCCACGAGGGCGTTCTCTGCCACCTTACCCGTCAGGTCGGGGTACTTAGAGCGCAAGTCAACGAGCATGGAGTGGTTGTCGGTGCCTCCGCTCACGATGCCGAAGCTGCGCTTCATCAGCTCCTCGGCCAGCACCTTGGCATTCTTCTGCACCTGCTGTGCCCACTCCTTGAACTCCGGCTGCAGGGCCTCGCCGAATGCCACTGCCTTGGCGGCTATGACATGCTCCAGGGGGCCTCCCTGCTGTCCGGGGAAGACGGCGCTGTTCAGCAATGCCGACATCATCTTCACCTCGCCCTTCGGGGTCTTCAGGCCCCAGGGGTTCTCAAAGTCCTTGCCCATGAGGATTATGCCGCCACGCGGGCCGCGCAGGGTCTTGTGGGTGGTGGAGGTCACGATGTGTGCATACTTCACGGGGTTGTCGAGCAGTCCGGCGGCAATGAGTCCGGCGGGGTGTGCCATGTCTATCATGAGCAGGGCGCCCACCTTGTCGGCTATCTCGCGCATGCGCTTGTAGTCCCACTCACGGCTGTAGGCGCTTCCGCCACCGATGATGAGCTTGGGCTTGTGCTCTAAAGCCAGCTGCTCCATCTCGTCGTAGTCCACACGTCCGGTCTCCTTGCTCAGGTTATAACCTACTGGCTTGTAGAGTATTCCGCTGGTGTTCACCAACGAGCCGTGGCTCAGGTGACCGCCGTGTGCTAAGTTCAGGCCCAGGAAGGTGTCGCCGGGCTTCAGCACAGCGAGGAGCACGGCAGCGTTGGCCTGCGCTCCGCTGTGAGGCTGCACGTTGGCATATTCTGCATCGAAGAGCTTGCACACCCGCTCAATGGCTAAGCGCTCCACCTCGTCCACCACTTGGCAGCCGCCATAGTAGCGCTTACCAGGGTAGCCCTCGGCATACTTGTTTGTCAGGCACGACCCCATGGCTTGCATCACCTGGTCGCTAACGAAGTTCTCACTGGCTATGAGCTCTATGCCTTTCAGCTGGCGCTGGTGCTCACGCTCAATCATCTCGAAGATGGCGTTGTCTCTTTTCATCTCTTTTATGCTTGTTTTTATGGTTACTTCTGCTTTCGGGGGCAAAATTACATAAAAAAAATAGAAAGGCAAAAGAATTATGCCACTTTTTACTTCCTACTTGTTACTTATCACTTCGTCAAGGCTCTGCTGCTCGCCCACAATCCAGATGATGTCGCCCTCGGCGAACTGCCGTGTAGGCGGACAGGGAGAGAGGTTTTCCAAGCCTTCCTCTATTCCCACCACCATGCAGGCATACCTGCTACGCAACTGGCTCGTCTCCAAAGTCTTGCCAATGAAGGGACTGTCCGGGCCAATGATGAGCTGCCTCAGCTTCATCTCCCTCTTCTCCGGGTTGTAGTCGGCTGCCTCCACGTTCTTCTCTATAGCCGCCTTCAGCGCTGCTATCTGCATGTCGCTGCCAATGACCTGAATCCTGTCAAGCGGGAAGAGCTGGTCGTTGCCGTCGGGGATGTTCAGTCGGCGGCTGCCCCTTAGTATGCTGCTCACATGCACGCCGTACCTGTGGCCCAGGTTCAGCTGCTTCAGAGTCTTTCCCGCCCACATCGAGTCCTGCGGAATGTCGAAGTCGGCTATGTGTATGTCGCGGTCCAGCAGACGGCCTTCATACATGGGGCGCTTCTTGCCGCTCACCTGTGCCATGATGTCTCTTGAGCGCAAGTTGTTCAGGAACAGCCTCTCAAGCAGTATGCTGCGGCGCTTCACGGCCCTCGACAGCACTATGAGCACCACCACGCCCATACCCACCATGATGACCACGGTAGGAGCGAAGTGGAACAGGTGCTGGCACACGTAAAACACAAACGATGCCGCCACGGCAGCCCTCGCCAGGATGGTGAACAGCAGGGGCAGGTGGTTGCGGTTGCTCTCCTTCCACAGGGCCTTCCACTCCTCGCTGTTGTTCTTCTTCATCACCATAGCCCGCAGGAAAGGCGACATCAGGAGCACCGTGAGCACCCCCGTAATGGCGTTGGCATACCACTTGCCGCCAAGCAAATGGCTCATGAAGGGCTGGAACAGCATGAGCATCAGAGTCACAACGGCCGACGACAGTATGCCGTAAACCACGGTGTACATGGTCATCTGTGCCAGCAGCTGCTTCCACTTGCTGCGCTCGGTGCTGTCAGGGTGGCTCATGGACAGGCGGTTCAGGGCCTGTATGAGCCGCGACGGCAGACGGTGTTCCAGGGCATTATAAGCCGGTGTGGCGAGCCGTATCATGTAAGGTGTGAGGAATGTGGTTATGACTGATACGGCCACCACTACCGGATATAGGAAGTCGCTGATGACGCCCAGTGACAGGCCCAGCGAAGCTATGATAAACGAGAACTCGCCTATCTGCGCCATTGAGAATCCGCACCTCATGGCGCTCTTCAGGCTCTCTCCGCCCAGCATGAAGGAGAAGGAGCCTAAAACAGCCTGACCTATTAATATTGTAAGCACGAGCACGCCGATAGGCAGGGCGTAGCTCATTATGATTGCGGGGTCGACAAGCATGCCCACCGAGACGAAGAACACGGCTCCGAAGAGGTTCTTCACCGGCTCCACCAGCTTCTCAATGCGCTCTGCCTCAATGGTTTCGGCAAGGATGCTGCCCATAATGAAGGCTCCGAAGGCCGACGAGAAGCCCACTTTCGTGGAGAACACCGCCATAGCGCAGCACAGCCCTAATGACACTATCAGCATCACCTCGGCATTCATCAGCCGCCTCACCATCCGCAGGAACAGCGGTATGGCGAATATTCCCACCACGAGCCAGAGCACGAGGAAGAATACTATCCTCAGCACCGACTCAAGCATCTGGCCGCCCTCCACGCTGCCTCCGGCTATGGCCGACAGCATCACCATCATCACTATGGCCAGGATGTCCTCAAGTATGAGCACCGACATCACCAACGAGGCAAACTGCTGCTGGCGCAGGCCCAGGTCGTCAAAGGCCTTGTATATAATGGTGGTAGACGACATGGCCAGCATGCCGCCCAGGAAGATGCAGTCCATGCGGCTCCAGCCGAACAGGTGGCCTACCGTCATGCCCAGCATGGACATGGCAAAGATTATGGAGACGGTGGTTATCACGGGCGACGCGCCCATCTTCAGTATCTTCTTGAACGAGAAGTCCAGACCTAAGGAGAACAGCAGGAACATCACGCCAATGTCGGCCCAGAGGTGAATGTTGCCCATGTCCACCACGCTGGCGGTATAGGGCATGTGGGGCGACACAAGGAAGCCCGCCACGATATATCCCAGCACTAACGGCTGCTTGAGGCGCTTGAACACAAGCGTCACCACGCCGGCCACCATAAGTATCAGCGCCAGGTCCTGTATCAGGGCGGGGAGTTCTGCCATTCCTTATCTAACTGTTAACTCCTTTAACTCCTAAAGTTTTCATTCATCTTGCGAAAACGTCAGCTCATCCTTGTCCGGGTTCTTGTCCACGGTGATGGTGGCATTCTGCGGCAGCTCGCCGTTGATGATAAGCTCGCAGATGCCGTCCTCCACGTAGTTCTGCAGGGCGCGCGTCAGCGGACGGGCTCCAAACTGCACGTCGTAGCCCTTCTCGGCAACGAAGTTCTTGGCCGCATCGGTCAGCGTCACGTTGTAGCCCAGGTCGGCGATGCGCTTCAGCAGCGGCTTCAGCTCCACGTCCACTATCTTCTTTATGGCCTCAAGGTCAAGCTGGTCGAAAGTGATGATTTCGTCCAGACGGTTCAGGAACTCCGGCGAGAACTGCTTCGACAGTGCCTTCTGTACTATTGAGCGGGCGTGCTCGCGGTCCTGCTCGTTCATGTTCAGGCCCACGCTGCCGGCCGTGAAGCCTACTCCGCGCCCGAAGTCTTTCAGCTGGCGGGTGCCGGCGTTCGACGTCATGATTATCACGGTGTTACGGAAGTCCACGAAGCGACCGTTGCCATCGGTCAGCCGACCTTCGTCAAGAACTTGCAGCAACAGATTGAAGACATTGCCGTGGGCCTTCTCTATCTCGTCAAGCAGCACTATGCTGTAGGGCTTGCGGCGCACACGCTCTGTCAGCTGTCCGCCCTCCTCGTAGCCCACATAGCCCGGAGGGGCACCAATGAGGCGGCTCACGTTGAACGACTCGGTATATTCCGACATGTCCACACGTATCAGGGCGTCTGCCGAGCCGAACATGAACTCTGCCAGTTTCTTGGCCAAGTAGGTCTTGCCCACGCCGGTGGGGCCGAGGAACATGAAGGCGCCTATGGGGTGGTTGGGGTCCTTCAGCCCCACCCTGTTGCGCTGTATGGCTCTCACCATCTTGTCTATGGCTTTGTCCTGGGCAATGACGGCGTTCTTCAGCTCCGTTCCCATGCCCTTCAGGCGTATGCCCTCGCTCTGGGCCATCTTCTCCACCGGCACTCCGCTCATCATCGACACCACACCGGCCACGTCGCGCTCGTCAACGGTCTGGCGGTCGTCGCTGTTGCCGCTGCGCCACTGTTCTGTCAGCGCTGCCAGCTCGGCCTCCAGCTCGGTCTGGCGGTCGCGGTAGCTGGCGGCAAGCTCGAAGTTCTGGCCGCGCACGGCACTCTGCTTGCGGTCTTTAACCCGTGCCAGCTCTTTCTCCTTCTCTGTTATCTCGGGCGGTATGGTGCCATTCTTCAGATGTACGCGCGAGCCGGTCTCGTCCAGTGCGTCAATAGCCTTGTCGGGGAAGGCGCGGTCGGCGATGTAGCGCTCTGTCAATTTGACACATGCCAGTATGGCATCGTTGGTATACTCCACGTGGTGGTGGCGCTCGTAGCGCTCCTTGATATTATTCAGAATGGTAATGGTCTCGTCTGCCGTGGTGGGTTCCACGATGACCTTCTGGAACCTGCGCTCCAGTGCGCCGTCCTTCTCTATTGAGTTGCGATACTCGTCAAGGGTCGTTGCTCCTATGCACTGAATAGTGCCCCTTGCCAGTGCCGGCTTCATGATATTGGCGGCATCCATGGCCCCGGCCGAGCCTCCAGCACCAATGATGGTGTGTATCTCGTCAATGAACACAATGACATCGGAGTTCTTCTCCAACTCCTTAAGCAGGGCCTTGATGCGCTCTTCAAACTGTCCGCGATACTTCGTGCCGGCCACTATGCCTGTCATGTCAAGGCTTACTATCTTCTTGCCGAAGAACATGGGCGAGCACTTACGCTGGCTGATGAGCTGTGCCAGCCCTTCCACTATGGCGCTCTTTCCCACTCCTGGCTCGCCAATGAGTATGGGGTTGTTCTTCTTCCTGCGACCCAGTATCTCAAGCACTCGCTGTATCTCGCGCTCGCGGCCCACAATGGGGTCGAGCTTGCCCTCTGCGGCGGCTGCCGTGAGGTCGGTGCTGAAATTGTCCAACACGGGGGTTTTGCTCTTCTGCTTCTGGGCGGTCTGGGTCTTGGAAGCGGCAGAACCGCTTCCCACTGTGCTGCCTTCGGGGGCTTCTTCGTAGTCTTCCTCGTCCTCGTCGGGCAGACTGATGCCGCCCACGGGCGACTGGCGGGCCTTGAGCAGGCTCAGTACGTCGTCGTAGTTCATATCGTTCTGTTCCAATATTTGTTTTGCTCCGTTGTTTACTTGGTCGTGCAATATGGCAAGCAGCAGGTGCTCCTCGTCCACTCACTGGGTGTGCTGCATACGTGCCTCAAGCACTGCCAGCTTCAGTATGTTCGACGCCCGCTCGTTGAGCACCAGCTCGGTGGTGGTGAAGGGCTGGGTTATGTCATTTTGTCGCACTATCTGCTCCAGGTCATACTTCAGCTGTGGCAGGTTCAGCCTGAGGCGGCGCAGAACGTCCATAACAGGACCGTCGTTCATGCGCAGCAAACCAAGAAGCAGGTGCTCCGGCCCAACGGAACTTGAGGCTAAGCGAGCCGCTTCTTCGCGCGAGAACGACAGTATCTCTGATACCTTTGGTGAAAACTGACTTGTCATCTTGTCTATACTTTCTCACCAAGTAAGTAGCAAAACGCGTGCCAAACAGCCGTCCGGTGGACGGAATTAAGAATTAAGAATTTAGAATTTAGAGTTAAGAATTAAGAGTTGTCGCCTGCGGCGAGTAAGAATTAAGAATTAAGAATTACTCTTCAGCGCAGTAATTCTTAATTCTTAATTCATAATCGCAGCGAAGCGAGAATAACTCTTAATTCTTAACTCTTAACTCT
>JAFTAR010000165.1 GCA_017455495.1 Prevotella sp. | reverse complement strand
TTCGGACTGAAACATTTGTACGGTGCAGATTAGAGGTGTCCCTGTGCGGCCAGCGTGTCGTAGTTGTTGTTCAGGTTGCGCCAGTCCACGCGGCCCTGCGTGGGGATGGCGTTGATATACTTCTCGATGTTCGTATAGCCGTCGCCGTTCAGGTCGCCGTTGGCATCGGCGGGGTCGTTGGGGTTCAGGCCGTTGGCCAGTTCCCACTCGTCGGGCATGCCGTCCTGGTCGGTGTCCACGTAGGGCTGCCAGGCGCGGTACTCCGGGTAGCCGCCCATCTGGCGCGGGTCGGTGATAATGCCCTGCTTGTAGCTGTCGTTAGGCAGGCGGCGATACTTGAACAGGCCCTCGTCGTTCTGGCTGCGGGGGTGCAGGCCCCACATGTCGCCGTAGGGGTTCTGGTTCACTCCGGTGCGGCGCTGTATGCGCTGCAGCTGCTGCTCGTAGTCAGGCACGTAGTAGGCCACGCCCGTGCGCACCTCCTCGCAGATGCGCTCGTCCACTATGTCGCGGCAGGGAATGTTGGCACCAGCATTGCCGAGCACCCACTGGAAGGCCGTCTCGGCTCCCATGATGGTGATAGGGGCCATCTCGAACGGTTCATAGCTGCGCATGGTGGCCATGATGGTGTCGTTCATATCGCCGTCTATCTGTATGCCGCCGTCCCAGTTGTCGCGGGTCACGCAGTCGTTGCCCTCCATGATGTTGCCTGTGGCATAGATACGACCGAACTGGCGGAAGGGGAATAGGCCCTGCGAGCGGCTCTCACTCTTAATGATGCGGTAGCCCACGGGGGTGTCGGTGGGAGTCAAAGGACCGGGCTTGTAGTAGTTGTTGATGAAGTTCGACATGGTGCTGTACTCGCCGCCGTCGGCCGTGCGGTGCACCCAGTTGTATACCACGTTGTTCACGAAGTTAAACACGCCGCCCCAGCCTATCGACGGGTTGCGCCCGGTGTTGTCGGCCCAGAGGTTGCGCATAAAGGTGGTGTTCTCGCCGCCAATGGTGCTGCCGAAGGCGTGGTTCCAGGTGTCAAGGCCCTTTGCCGAAATGGTGTTCTGAATGGTGACGTTCACGGTGGCCGTCTTGCGCTTTTCCTTGCCGTCGTGCAGGTCGAACATGTGGCGGTAGAAGCTGATGTTCTCGTCCAGTCCCCACTCGCACGAGCAGTGGTCGATCATTATGTTGCCCACGGGGTTGCCACCAAACGAGTCCTCACGGTTCATCACGTTTGTCTCGCCGCGGCGGAAACGCATGTGGCGCACAATGACATCGTGTGTGTCCACCTGGAACGACTCTCCGGCAATGATTATGCCGTCGCCTGGCGCCGTCTGCCCGGCAATGGTGATGTAGGGGGCACGCACATAGATGGGAGAGGTGAGGCGAATGATGCCCGACACGTTGAACACCACGATGCGGGCGCCGCCTTGCTCGCAGGCCCAGCGGAAGGAGCCGGGGCCGGAGTCGTTGAGGTTGGTAACGGTGAGCACCTTGCCGCCGCGGCCGCCAAAGGTGAACATGCCGCCGCCCTCAGCACCGGGGAAGGCGGGAATCTTGGCCTGGCGCAGGTCGTAGGGCCTGGCAGCCCAGGGCACGTAGGGCCTGTTATGGTGCATGGCTTCGTCAACGACGATGGGGAAGGCCACCTGCCAGGCTGAGTCGGCATGGGCGCTCCACTGTGCCTTGAGCGAGTCAATACGCGCCTTGGCCTCGTCGGTCAGTTGTGGGTACTGTGCCTGCGTCTGCATGGCTGCAGCCACAAGCAGTACGGTGATAATGGTTCTTTTCTTCATACAATAAGTTATTATGTGCTAATGATTTTCAGAGCTGCTCCTCGGGCTTAGATGTATACTCGCGTGACACCTTTTGCGTTATTTCCCTGCAAAAATAAGGAAAAAACTATTAACGGCCAAACTTTTCAGCCTGTTTGTCTTTAAATAGTCCAGAAATATTTTGCCAGTGCAAAAAAAATTAGCGAATCGCTTGGCAGTTCGCCTTTTTCTTCGTACTTTTGCAACAAACATGTGCGACCAGAAGTCAGGGGAGCACCCCCTTCAACTTTCATAGGCTAATTAACTAAAACTAACGATGAAACGACACACCCTACAATGCCTTTTGGCAGTTTTGTTATTGTTTGCATGTATCCTGCCCGTCAAGGCCCAAACGTGGGACGGCACCGTTGCCTCTTCATACGCCGGCGGCGACGGCTCTAAGGACAACCCCTTCCTTATTAGTAATGCTGCCGAGCTGGCAAAGCTGGCTGCCGACATGGTGGCCGAGCCCGACTTCTCGCTTGGCCGCTATTTCCGGCTGACGCAGGACGTAGTGTTCAACGAGGGCGTCTGCCAGACCGCCACCGCCACCTTGGAAGGCGGAAAGGCTTTCAGGGCCACTCCCGTTATCGGAGCCTTTGCCAGCGAGACCGACTACGTGGCCTTCCGCGGTGTCTTCGACGGCGACGGCCACGTCGTCCGCGGCATCTACCACACCTTCGCCCAGGACATCACCAACTATCTCGCCCTGTTCCGCGTTGTTGAGGACGGCGAGATACGCAACCTCGGCATTGAGGACAGCTATGTCTATGCAGGTGCCTACCTGAGCAACCTCGTGGGCCGTGCCACCAACAGCCGCATCATCAACTGCTACGTGAAGGACAGCCGCCTGAAGGGCTGGGGTTCAAACAGCGGCCCCCTCTGCGCCCAGGCTTTGGGCACAACGAAGATACAGAACTGCTACAGCCTCGCCGTTGACATCTACGGCAAGAACGACATGGGAGCCATCGTGGGCCGCATCGGCAATGGCGATGTCAACGAAGTCATAGTGGAAAACTGCTACACCACGAGCACCATAACCCTCAACAACCGCACCAACCGCGGCGGCGTGACTGCCACCAACAGCGAGGGTTCTATTGTTCGCAACTGCTATTTCACCGCCAGCGCTGCCGAGAATGCCGTATGGCCCGCTCAGGACAAGGGCACCACCGTGGGCTGCCAGCAGATGACTGCCGAGCAGATGCAGGGCAATGATTTCCTTGCCCTCCTCAACGACAACTCCCGCCAGATAGCCGCCGCCTGCCGCTGGCAGAGTGTGGTGGGCGGTTTCCCCGCCCACAATTATAGTGAGTCCACCCCCGACGTGGAGAACCAGCGTGAGGTTAGCATGCTGGCCACCAACCCCGTGCCAGCCAATGGCGACACCCACGCCGACCTGGATGCCATGACCCTCAGCTGGACTGCCGCCCGCGACGGCAAGACTGTGTCACAATATATATATATAGGCACCGACTCCGCCACCATTGCCAACGCCACCAGTTCGAGCGCCGTTGCCAGCCTCGGCACCGAAACCACATTCCAGCTCTCAAATCTCCAGACTCAACTCTCAAATCTACAGACCTACTACTGGCGTGTGGACCGTGTTGATGCCAACGGCCTCATCACCGCCGGCGACGTGTGGACCTTCCAGCCCCGCCACCTGGCCTTCCCCGGTGCCGAGGGCTACGGCCGCTTTGCCCGTGGCGGCAGGGGCGGCCATGTGGTCTACGTCACCAACCTCAACAGCGAAGGCCCCGGCTCGCTGCGGTGGGCGCTAACCAACGGCAGCGGCCCGCGCACCGTGCTCTTCAAGGTGAGCGGCATCATCGACCTGGGCTTCACCCAGCTGCGCACCGACCCCATGGTGACCATAGCCGCACAGACGGCTCCCGGCAAGGGCATCTGCATCAAGCATAGCGACATTGGCGTAGGCTCCGACTGCATTGTGCGCCATCTGCGTGCCCGCCGCGGCCTGGGCACCCCCGACGACACGGGCAATGCCATAGGCACCGTCTATAGCGACCACACCATCTTTGACCACGTCACCGCCTCGTGGGGCACCGACGAGACCTTCTCCAGCCGCGGCTCGCGCAACGTCACCTTCCAGCGCAGCATCATAAGCGAAGCCCTCGGCATTGCCGGCCACCGCAACTACAGCGCCGGCACCAACCACGGCTATGCCGCAACCATAGGCGGTGACATAGGCTCCTTCCACCACAACCTGCTGGCCAACTGCTACGGCCGCAACTGGTCTATGGGCGGCGGTGCCGATGCCAACGGTCACTCGCAGGGCCGTCTGGACATGTTCAACAACGTGGTCTACAACTGGGGCCACCGCACCACCGACGGCGGAGCCATGCGCATGCAGTTCGTTAACAACTACTACAAGATGGGGCCTGCCACCGACCTCACCATCCTCTTCTCTGCCGACAACGAGACGGGCGGCGACCGCGACCAGTTTGCCTACGTCAGCGGAAACATCCGCGAGAACCGCGACGGCTCGCTCACCCAGGATGCCCTCAACGTCACCTACCGCGCCACCGGGCCTCAGCCCGACAAGGCTTTCTACAGCGAGCCTTTCTTCCCTTCCTTCGCTAACATTGAGTTGGCAGAGGATGCCTATAAGAGTGTGCTTAGCGACGTGGGTGCCAACCAACCCTTCAGCCCCGTAGATGGCGGTATCACAGCCATTACCAGCAACGACCTCACAGACCAGCGCATCATTAATGAAACCCAGAACCGCTCCTATACCTATACCGGCTCAAAGTCGGGGCTGAAAGGCCAGATTGACGATGAGCAGGATGCCGGCGGCTTTGAGGACTATCCCGAGACTGCATGGCCTGCCGACTTCGACTTCGACAACGACGGTCTGCCAGGCTGGTGGGAGGAGCTGCGCGGCACCAATCCCCGCTCGCGCACTCTGAACTATGCCGACACCAACCGCGACACCGAGGGCGACGGCTATACCGAGCTGGAGCGCTACTTGGACTTCATGGCCCAGCCACACCTCTGGCTGCAGCCCGGCACTGAGGCTACCGTCAGCATGGCAGCCCTCTTCCGTGGCTACACCCTCAGTCCCTCCTATAGCGTGGATGCCTCAGCACCTTCGTCCTGGTATGGCGGCAACGACAAACTGACCTTTAGCCTCCAAGACGGCATGCTGACCATCAAGGCCGGTGCCGACAAGGCTTTGGCAGAGCTGACACTTACCGTGCAGGATGGCGCCGGTGCTTCCTACAGCCGTCGCCTCTGCGTGGCTGTAACCTCTAACAGCAGTGTCATCAACGCCATTGACGATTTGGTCATTGACCATTCGCGCCTTGACAATGATGCCATTTATGACCTGCAGGGCCGGCAATTGTCAAACGGCAAATTGTCAAATGGCCAAATCACTCCCGGTCTCTACATCCAGAATGGCCGTAAGTTCATCGTGAAGTAATTACAGCCAGCCGTTCTCCTTGTACCACTTGATGCTGAGCTTCACGCCCTCTTCCAACTGGAACTTTGGGGCGTAGCCCAGCTCGTGGCGGGCCGGCTCAATGTCGCACTGCCAGTTGCGTTGCTTCAGTATGTGATACTTGTCGTTGTTAAGGGCAGAAATTTTCCCTGTCAGGTGGCCCCACCAGTCGCCCACCCATGTCACCACGCGCAGCACCCAGATGGGGGCCGTGATGCGTATCCACCAGGGGTGGCCCAGCTCCTCGCGAATGAGGTCGCTGAAAGTGGTAGACTGATACACCTGGCCGTCGCTCAGGAAATACTTGCGGCCAGTCTTGCCCTTCTCGCAGGCTAAGAACACGGCCTGCACCACGTCCTGCACATAGACGAAGGTTATGTCCTGCTGTTTGTAGCCCACGGCGAAGTCAGAATGCTGCTTTATGCTTTTTGCCATAAGGAAATAGTCGCGTTCACGCGGGCCGTAGACACCAGTGGGCCGCAGCACCACGACGGGAAACAGCGGTTTTCCCTGCTCCTTCAGACCGGCATTCAGAGAGTCAAGCCACTGTTCGGCCTGCAGCTTGCTCCGTCCGTAGTCGGTGTTTGGCTGAGGGGTGTCGCTCTCCATGATAGGCTTGTAGGGCTGCTGCTCGTGTATGGCTCCGAAAATGCTGAGCGAGCTTACATAGACAAAGCGCTGAAGGGGCATCTCCAGTGCCATGAGGGCGTTGACCAAGTTCTTGGTGCCCTCGGTGTTCACACGGAAGAAGTCCTCCCTGTTCAGGCATTTCGTCACGCCGGCGGCATGCACCACGTAGTCGAACTCATGGCCCTTCAGCTGCTGCTCCAGCTCCTGCTCGCTGTCAAGGTTCAGCTCTATGAAGTTTATGCGCTCGTCCTTGAGGTACTTCTTTGAGCTGCTGCCGCGCACGGCAGCCCAAGTCTCCATGCCTCTGCTGAGGGCCTCCTCCACGATGAAGGAGCCTATGAAGCCGCTGGCTCCGGTAATAAGAATCTTCATTGCAGTAATCTTTTTGCCTGCAAATTTAGGCAAAAAATCCGAATTACGGCACGCGAAGACATTTATTTGCAGATTTTTCCGAAAAAATTTGGCCGTAAGGCAGAAAATGCGTACCTTTGCACCCGTTCAGTGGAATGAGGGGCTCCCCGAGAGCTCCTCATTATTTATTATTAAAGGAGAAAAGAAAGCTTAGATGATTACCAAAGACAGCATCACAGCACTTGTGGAAGAGTGGCTCGCAGAGCATGGCGACTACTTCCTTGTGGACATTCAGATGGAGGCCGACGACCGCATCGTCATTGAGATTGACTGTGCCGACGGCGTGTGGATAGAGGACTGCGCCGCCCTGAGCCGCTTCCTGCAGGAAAAGGTGGGAGAGGACGAGATGGGCCAGTACGAGCTGGAGGTAGGCTCTGCCGGACTGGGCCAGCCCTTCAAGGTGGAGCAGCAGTACCTGAACCACGTTGGCGACCAGGTGGAAGTCATTTCCCCCGACGGCCAGAAGACCATAGGCACGCTGAAGCAGGTGGAAGGCCGCACCTTCACCGTGGCTACACAGGAGAAACGTGTGCCCGAAGGCAAGAAGCGCCCCGTGAAGGTTGACGTGGACCGCGAGTTCCAGATGGACAGCATAAAGAGCTGCAAACTGGTCCTGAATTTCAAGTGAGTAAGCCCCCTAAGTTAGGGGGTTGGGGGTCTGAACGCCCTCTTTTT
>JAFTAR010000164.1 GCA_017455495.1 Prevotella sp. | reverse complement strand
GGAGCGCACCAGCCAATACCGTGGGTATAACCCGAAATGTCCTTGATCTCTTTGGCCTGAATCCATTTGCCCTCTTCAGGGATGGGTGCAGGACCGTGGTTGGGGCCTTTGGCCACAACGCACATGTTTTCTACTTCCTTTGAATAAATCATGATTTAAACTATATTACTATATAATAATAATGTGTAGGGTATATAGATACTACTCGTAGTTGAATTCGCCGTACTGGCTGCGTATGGTGAGGCTGCGGCGCCCCTCCTCTATGTGGCCCACTACCTGAGCGTCAATGTTGAAGTCCTTGGCAATGTCTATCACCTTCTGGGCCTGCTCCGGAGCCACGTAGATCTCCATGCGGTGGCCCATGTTGAACACCTGGTACATCTCGCGCCAGTCGGTATGCGAGCTTTCCTGGATGATGCTGAACAGCGGCGGCACGGGGAACATGTTGTCCTTCACCACCCGGCAGTTGTCGCCAACGAAGTGGAGCACCTTGGTCTGCGCGCCTCCCGTGCAGTGGACCATGCCGTGCACCTTCGGACGCATCTGGTCAAGGAGCTGCTTTATGACGGGGGCGTAAGTACGGGTGGGGCTAAGCACGAGCTGGCCTACGGTAAGACCCTCTACAGGGCTGGGCTCAAGCAGCTTGTGAACTCCGCTGTAGACCAGTTCCTCTGGCACGGCGTGGTCGTAGCTCTCAGGATATTTGCCAGCCAGATATTTGGCAAACACGTCGTGGCGGGCGCTGGTAAGTCCGTTCGACCCCATTCCTCCGTTATAGCAGTGCTCGTAGGTGGCCTGTCCCGTGCTGCTCAGGCCAACGATGACGTCGCCCGGACGAATGTTGGCATTGTCAATGACGTCGGCCCTCCTCATGCGGCAGCTCACAGTGGAGTCAACGATAATGGTGCGCACGAGGTCGCCCACGTCGGCAGTCTCGCCGCCAGTGGGCCAGATGCCTATTCCCATGTCCCTCATCTCAGAGAGCAGCTGGTCGGTGCCGCTGATGATGGCAGCTATGACCTCGCCCGGCACGAGCATCTTGTTGCGACCTATGGTAGAGGAGACGAGAATGCCTGACACGGCGCCCACACAGAGCAGGTCGTCGGTGTTCATCACTATGGCATCCTGAGCTATGCCTTTCCACACGCTCAGGTCGCCGGTCTCCTTCCAGTACATGTAGGCCAGACTTGACTTTGTACCGGCTCCGTCGGCATGCATGATGTTGCAATGCTCCGGGCTTCCGGCAAGGATGTCGGGAATAATCTTGCAGAAGGCCTTGGGAAACAGGCCCTTGTCGCTATTCTTTATAGCGGCGTGAACATCCTCCTTTGCGGCGCTCACGCCTCTCATCATATATCTGTTGTTATTGTCCATCTCTTATCATTTATCACTTATCACTACTCACTTATCTCTTCTTACTTCTCCTTTCCGTTCCAGAACTCCCACGAGGCGAATGCCTGCAGCAGCAGCATCTCAAGGCCGTTCTTCACGGCAGCGCCCTGAGCAGCGCCCTTCTTCATGAATAGCGTCTCGTCGGGGTTATAGATAAGGTCGTAGAGAATGTTCTTGTCGTCAAGAGCCTCGTAGGGCAGTTCCGGACAGGTGTCGGTCTTCGGGAACATACCGAGCGGCGTGCAGTTCACGATGACGTTGTACTCTTTCACCACCTCCGGCGTAATGCTCTTGTACTGTATGGTGCCCGGTCGCTCATAGCGGCTCACGGTGACCGGCTCTAAGCCCAGCTGCTTCAGTCCGTAGCACACGGCCTTCGAGGCGCCTCCCGTGCCCAGCACCAGGGCCTTCTTGTGGTAATCCTCCAGCATGGGCTCAATGCTCTGCGTGAAGCCTATCACGTCGCTGTTGTATCCGCGCAGCACTATCTTGGAGCCTTCGTGCAGCACTCGCACCACGTTTACTGCCCCAATAGCCCTGGCCTCCGGGCTGATGTAGTCCAAGTACTCCATCACCTTCTCCATGTAGGGAATGGTGACGTTCAGCCCCTTAAGCTCAGGGTTCTGGCTGAGCACCTCAATGAGCTGCTCAATGCTGGGAATCTCGAAGTTCACATACTTGGCGTTTATGCCCTCGTCGGCAAAGCGCTGGTTGTGGTATCCTATTGAGAACGAGTGTCCCAGGGGATAGCCTATGAGTCCGTACTTGTCCATATCACTTATCATTTATCACTTAATCACTTATCTCTCCTCACTTCTCTGCTGTGTAGAGTGTGCATATCCCGAATGTGAGCCTTTTGAAGGCTGCATTGCTGAAGCCCGCTTTCCTGAGAATCTCCACCATGGTGTCTCCCTGTGGGAAGGCCTCAATGGTTTTCGTCAGGTACGAGTAGGCGCTTTTGTCGCGCGAAGTTATCCTTCCGTATACTGGCAGCACCGTATGGCTGTAGAGCCAGAAGAGCTGCTTCATGGGGAAGTGCGGCGGCGTGGTCAGTTCCACTATGCTCAGGTGGCCTCCGTGGCGCATCACCCTGCACATCTCGCTCAGCCCCTTGTCCAAGTTGGCGAAGTTCCTTATTCCGAAGGCGGCGGTGACGGCGTCGAAGGTGTTGTCCTCGAACGACAGGTTCAGGCAGTCCTCCCTTGCGAAGTCTATCACGCTGCCAAGCCCGGCCTGCTCCACTTTCTTCCTTCCCACTTCCATCATTCCCTCGCTGATGTCGGCTCCCACCATTCTCGTGGGTTGCAGCATCTTTGCAGCCATTATGGCAAAGTCGCCGGTGCCGGTTGCCACATCAAGTATCTCCTTTGGAGCGTATGGCTTCAGGGCCTCTATGGCTTTGCGCCGCCATCCGCGGTCAATGTTCCAGGAGAGGCGGTGGTTCAGTTTGTCGTAGGTAGGAGCAATGTTGTCGAACATGGCCTCCACCTGCTGTGCCTTTTCCCCCTCGTGATAGGGGTTTATTTCCTCCTGCCTGTACATTGCCTATTGGCTGGTTGCAATTTGGGTGCAAAGATACGAATTTTTTCTGCAATAAAAGAAGCTTAAAAAGAAAAAACTTATTCTTTTACATTTTTGTCTGGCTGCTTCCGTGGGCAAGCCAATCCGAGTGCTGCTATTTCTTGCGCTTCAGCCTTGCTGGCCAGTGGGGGTAGAGTATGAATAGCAGGTAGCGGCGAATGGGCAGCAGCCTGGTCCACCACCAGGAATAAATGCGCCACTTCCTGCCGTTAGTGCTGTCTGGCACTGAGCGCCCTTTGCGGTAGAAGGCTGTAGCCTTTGCCCTGATGTCGCTGAGGTGGCAGTGCTCGGCGTGGAGGTTGCCGTCGCCTCGCATAGTAACGTTTCCCTTGCTGTCAATAGCCACTATCCTGTGGAGCATGTAGACCGACGGCATCACCTCAGCCAGCACTGCGTCGCCTATGGCCGGCTGGCTTTCTATGCGTTCCAGCAGGGCTTTGTCGCGGCCGTCGTGAAGGAAGGGCCGCATGCTGTTGCCCCTGAGGGGCAGGGTAACGGTGTGGCCTTCGGCAAGCAGCTGCACCACCTGAGGCAGCAGCAGGGCGTTGGCCATCTGTATGGTGGCTACAGGTTGGAGGCTGTCAGTGTGCTGTGGCATATTAGTGCTGCTTCTTCGTCGGGAAGACAATGTAGGGTGTAGACGGGTGTTGTTTCAATGATGCGGGTGATGGTGTTGCAGAGGTTCTGGTGGAGCGTGGTGTCCCACTTCATTGTGGAGCAGGCTGGCAGCAGCGAGGCGAAGGCCTCCACGGGGCCGAGGCGCTCTATGCTGTTTGCCGGTGCACGCTCTATGCGTGTCACGGCTCCGAGGGCTGCGCTGCGGTTGCGGTAGCAGGGGGTCTTGCCGCTCCAGGGCGAGCCGTAGACTACGGGACGACCACCCTGGATGCGTATCACCGGGTTGTCGTCGTTGAGCAGCGAGCAACCCTCTATATGCTTCAGCCACAGACTGGTATGGGTGCTCTTGCCAGTGCCGCTGGCGGCTATGAAGGGGTAGGCAAGGCCCTGATCGGTCATTATGCAGGAGGCATGTACGAGCAGGGTGTCGTAGAAGCTTCCGGCGAAGGCGTAGCAGAGCATGAGGGCGTTGTTCAGTCCGAAGGAGCGCATCTGGCTGTCGCCGTTCAGTGCGCAGCGGGCATTGCTGAAGCGGGAGTCGGCAATGAGCAGGCAGCAGTCGTTCTGGGCAGTGTCGCGTATGATGAACTGGTAGCCGCCGTCAGGCAGCATGTAGACAAGGGTGTCGCCATTGCCGGTGTCGAACTTGCGCAGCAGTTTGCGGCCCGGGGCAGGGCGGGTGGTGTCGTCAATGCTGAGTGTGAACAGCGGCATGTCGTTGCTGCCCTCAACAGCAAACGCAGAGAATGAGGGCAACAGCTCAATGCTGTTCTGCTGCTCATGGGTGAAGTTTAGCCCTAAGGTGTGTCCACCTATATTAAAGATGTTCATGGGGCATCGGGATGACGTGTGGTAGGAGGGGTAGGGGGATTGGCAGGTGCTGCCGGCTGCGGAGCCGTGACGGCAGGCTGCGGGTCGGCATCGGCCATGTATGGCCTGTAGTCAATGGCGGTGAAGGAGAAGCCCTCGGCCTGTCTCACGTCGTAGTGGGCCTTTCCGTCGCGCCCTGTAGTATAGAGCCGCCTCATCTTCTGATAGCGTTTCTCCAACTTCTTTCTGTCGGCATCGTAGAATACCACGCAGGTGCGGTTGGGCAGCTGTTGCCCCCATAGGAAGTTGCGCAGCTGGTAGGAGTATTGCTGGCGCAGCTCAAGGAAGTGGGTCTTGGTGTCGGTCCATGCGCTGTCAAGTTCCTGGATGTCTGTGAAGTGGACTATGGTGTCGTTGAAGGATGCGGCGAAGCCGAAGACATATAGTTTCCTGACCTCTGCCTTGGGCGGTGTTACAGCCATTGCCACTATGGCGGCAAAGGCTGACAGGAGGATGCAAAGTGCGGTTTTCTTCATTATATATAAATAATGTGTAATGTGTTACTCTCCGAGGTATGCCTTGAGCAGCTTCCCTCGTTGATTGGCCCTGAGGCTTCGCAGAGCCTTCTCTTTTATCTGGCGTACTCTCTCGCGTGACAGTCCGAACTTCGCCCCGATCTCGTCGAGTGTAAGTTCCGGCTGCCCTATGCCGAAGAAAGCCTTTACAATCTTTCGTTCCCTCACGCTCAGGGTGTTGAGCACGCTTGCCACCTCAGCCCTTAGCGACTCTTTCAGCAGTTCGCGGTCGGCCATGGGTGCGTCGGTGTTCTCCATGATGTCAAGCAGGGAGCTGTCCTCACCTTCATTTAGTGGTGCGTCCATTGACATGTGGCGTGAGGAGATGTGCATGGCCTCGTCTATCTTATCAAGAGGCAGGTCTATCTGCTCCTGAAGCTCATCGACGGAGGGACGGCGTTCATTCTCCTGTTCAAACTTGCTCACGGCCCTGTTCACCTTGTTGACCGATCCCACCTGGTTCAAAGGCAGGCGCACCAGTCGACTCTGGTCTGAGATGGCCTGTATTATGCTCTGGCGAATCCACCACACGGCATAGCTGATGAACTTGAAGCCACGTGTCTCGTCGAATTTCTCGGCTGCCTTTATGAGTCCCATGTTTCCCTCGTTGATGAGGTCGGCCAGCGACATGCCCTGGTTCTGGTACTGCTTGGCCACCGACACCACGAAGCGCAGGTTGGAGCGTGTCAGGCGGTCGAGAGCTTTCCGGTCGCCCGCTTTTATGCGCTGTGCCAGTTCCACTTCCTCATCGGTAGTGAGGAGTTCCTCCCGGCTTATCTCCTGGAGATATTTCTCAAGCGACTCGCTTTCCCGGTTGGTAATGGACTTTGATATTTTCAGCTGTCTCATGTATCGTAGTGTAGTGATTGTTTTAGTTTTGTTCTCCGATGACGGAGGCAACATACTGCTGCAGCTCCTCGCCGCGGAGTCCCTTCTTGAGGATAGTGCCGAGCGAGTCTACCACAACGGTATAGGGTATTGCTGTTACGCTGAAGAGCTGTGCCGCCTCGCTGTTCCATCCTCTCAGGTCCGACATCTGGGCCCACTCCATCCTCAGACTTCCGATGGCCTGCGTCCAGGCATCGCGGCTTTCATCAAGCGATACTCCCACTATGCCCATGCCGTTGGGGTGGTAGGTGTCGTAGAGTTCCTTCATGAAGGGCATTTCCCTGCGGCAGGGGCCGCACCACGATGCCCAGAAGTCGATGATGGTGACTTTGTTTTTCCTCACCTCGCTCATCACGCTGATGCTGTCGCCGGCAGGGGTGTCCATCGTGAAGTCGGGCATGGTCTGGCCTTCGTCGGTGGAGTGGCGGGCGGTGAGCCTTGCCTTCAGCTCTATAATGGGCAGGCGCTGCTTGAATTTCTCAGGCATGGCATCTATGAGTCTCAGTATCAGCTCGCTGTTCTGCTGTTCGTCTATGCTGCGCACCACGAGCATATAGCCCAGCTCGTTGTCGGTGTTCTGCTCTGCGGCCTCCTTGCAGCGGTTCTCTATTTCCCTGTACAGCTGTTCGTATCTCTGGCTCAGCGCCCATTCCTCCTCATGTGTCAGCACTGTGTCGGTATAGACTATGTTCTCTATCTCGTGAATCTTCACGTAGTAGGGGTCGGTAGCCTCCATGAGAAGCTGCAGGGCATCGTTTGCCACGGTGCCGGCCACCTTGGAGTCGGTGGGATTGCTGGACACGGTGATGGTGATGTTGCCCGGCTCGGTGAAGAAGAGCAGCGAGTTGAACTGGTCCTTCACCACGTTCAGGGCATAGCAGCAGACGCTGTCAGCAGGTCCGCTGTAGCTGAACTTGCCGTCCTTTATAACAATCTTGTCTACGGGCATGCCGTCGCTGTCGGTAATGAGCAGCGTGTCGCCGTCGGCCAACCCCACGGCCGTTCCGTTGATGGTGTATGTATTCTTGGGTGCCGACTCCTTGCATGCATTAAAGAGCACCAGGAGCAACAGGGCAAAGCCGGGAAGCAGAAGGCTGCGGAGGGCAGAAGAGGAAAAACGTTGTGGCATAGTATATGAAAATGTAGGGTGTTACACTAAGTACTGGTCGCTGATGCTCTCGTTGTTGATGACTCGGCGTATTGTCTCGGCAAACATGTCGGCCACGCTGATCTGCTTCACCTTGGCACAGCGCTGTGTGTAGGGAATGCTGTCGGTAAACACTATCTCGGTGAGTGCCGACTCCTGTACTCGCTCGCTTGCCGGGCCGCTCATTACGCAGTGTGAGGCACAGGCTCGAACGCTCTTGGCGCCTGAAGCCAGCATGAGGTCGGCAGCCTTGGTGATGGTGCCGGCGGTGTCTACCATGTCGTCAATGATTACCACGTTCTTGCCTTCCACCTCGCCAATGATTTGCATGGTGGCAACAACGTTGGCCCTGGCTCTGGTCTTGTTGCAGAGCACGAGCGGGCAGCCCAGGTATTTGGCGTAGGTGTTGGCACGCTTCGAGCCGCCTACGTCGGGCGAGGCTATCACCATGTCCTCAAGCTTGAGGCTCTGCAGGTAGGGCAGAATGACGCCCGAGGCATAGAGGTGGTCTACGGGCACGTTGAAGAAGCCCTGAATCTGGTCGGCGTGGAGGTCCATGGTGATGACGCGGTTCACACCGGCCACGCTGAGCAGGTCGGCAACGAGCTTTGCCCCTATGCTCACGCGGGGCTTGTCCTTGCGGTCCTGGCGTGCCCAGCCAAAGTAGGGAATCACGGCATTGATGGTGCGGGCCGAGGCGCGCTTGGCGGCATCAATCATAAGCAGCAGCTCCATGAGGTTGTCGCTGTTGGGGAATGTGCTCTGCACCAGGAAGATGTCGCGGCCACGGATGCTTTCCTCATAGCTCACGGCAAACTCTCCGTCGCTGAACTTGGTGATTTGCAACTTGCCTAAGGGGCAGCCTAAGCTTTGGCAGATTTTCTCTGCCAGGTATCTCGTGGCAGTGCCTGAGAACACCATGTAGTTTTGTGTATCCATTGTGAGATGTTATGAAACAGCTTTTTGTAGTTTCTTGAAGTGGCTTATCAGTTCGCTGAAGTCCTGGCCGGTGTGTATGTTGAAGCGGTTCCACAAGTCGCCGCAAACCACAACGCCTCCGAAGCCGAGGTCGGCCAAGAGCTGGATGTTGTCAATGTTCACTCCTCCGAGGGCATAGACATGCCTGTCAATGATGCCGCGCTTTGAGGCAGCCTTGAGTTCGTCAATAGAGAACGACTGCCTGTCGGCTGGGTTTGACTGGCTGTTGAATATGCTTTTCAGGAATATGTAGGATGATGGTTTCTTCCACTGTGCTGCCTGTTCCAGAGTGGTGCAGGTGCGGCTTACGCTGCCCTTGTATCCGTAGGGCAGTTGTGCCTCCGGCTGCTCCAAGTGTATGCCTCTCAGGCTGTACTCCTCCCTGAGGTAGAAGTGGCTGTGTACTGTTATGCGCCTGTAGTAGTCCTCGGGAATGAGTGACAGCAGGCGCTCGGAGAATACTGGCTCTTCTCCGGGCTTGAACAGATGGAGGCTCTCCAGGCCTTCCTCGAAGAGGATGGTGAGGATTTTATCTTCTTCCACGAAAAACGTGGGGCGTGTCATGACGATGAGTTTCATCCCTTTTTTCAAAAAGTAGCTATTGTTCGGTTTCCTGGCTTTGCTGGGCTGCTCGCCGCTCTTCCTCTGCCGGGTCAACCTCCACGAAATCGTCCACTTCGCCCTCTGCGGCTGTAGGCACATTGTCCTGCGGGTTGGCTTGAGGGGCATTGGCCTGTACAGGGGCAGGCTCGGGAACGGTTGTTTCAACGTTGTTAGCAGGTTCTTCTGCCTGCTGCTGAGTCTCTTCTTCCATCGGCTCTTCCTCCAGGGCCTCTTCCTCAATGATGTCGGTGGCTATTGGCTCCAGCGGCATGGGGGCTATGGCAGTGTCGGCTATTGCAGGGGCTACGGTCTGTAGCGTTGAGAGAGAGTCTTGCCGTGAGTTGCTGTCATACTGGGCCAGGCGCTCGTGGGCATTCTCTGCAAAGTAGAGGCCCAGCAGTACTCCTATCAAGGCTATTACTGCGCCTACGGCTATGGGTGTGTATGAATTTTTCTTTTCCATTGTTATTAAGCAGACATTGTTATCTTGCAAACTTTATCTCGTTCAGGGTGTGCCCGCTCATTATGCGGCTTTTGTCCACGTCGCCATGCACCCCTCTCAGCCTGCCCCGGCAGGTGTATTGCCAGATGACGTAGTCGCGCCCGTCGGCCAGCTGCGGCTGTTCGTCGCTGTACATGGCTATCATCAGGGGGTAGTCGTCAAGACGTCCCTGCAGGTGGCTGTTGTAGAAGTTGCGGTAGGTGTAGACGAGTGGTTTCTGGTGGTAGGCATCCTCAAGCATGAGCAGGAACTTATGAAGTGAGTCGCAGAATGCCTCTGTCGGCAGGTTGCCTGTGCTCTCCACGTCGAGCATAGGAATAAGGTCCTGTTCGGCAGGCAGGCACTGGGAGGTGAAGTTCTGCAGTTGTCGGCTCAGCTCCAGCTTCGGACGGAAGAAATGGTAGGAGCCTACCTTAAGCCTGTGGTTCTGGGCCATCTCTATGTTCCTGCTGTATCGGGGGTCTACGTTGTCAATGCCCTCTGTACACTTCAGGTATACGTAGGCCATGTTGGTATCGTCGCCCACGGCCTGCCAGAACACCTCCTCCTGGTAGTGGCTTACATCTATTCCATGCACATGTGCGCAGGTGTCCTCGCAAGTGCGGAAGGGGTCGATGTCGTGCTGGGTGAGCTTCTTTGGTGTGTGCTGCACGCTGCGGCGGGGAGCGGCCCGGCGCCTTGTCTTGCGCCTCCTTGGAGTGGCGTCACAGACAATGTCAATAACCAGGCAGATGAGCAGCAATATGGCTGTTTTTTTCATTATCTTTCATTTTTGAGTTGCAAAGTTAGTGAAATTTGTTCTATTTTTTGTATCTTTGCCGAAAAATTTATTTGCTACGATGAAATATTTGCTTTTGTCGGCTTTTACGCTGCTGTTTTTCTGTGGTTGCAAGGAGCACCACAACGATGAACCCGACCTTGACCGTCAGACAGTATTAGTATATATAGCTGGCGACAATAGCTTGGACAGCTATGTCATGAGTGATGTCAGCGAGATGATGGAAGCCAGCAAGTCCTTGCCGGCCGACTGCCATCTTGTGCTGTTTATTGACAAGATAGGTTCCCTGCCTTATTTCATGACGGTTGAGAATGGCGACACCATCCGAAGGGAGACCTGCCAGGCAGAGCTGCGCACCTCGTCGTCAGAGACCCTTCGCATGGCTATGCAGTGGACCATGACCAACTACAAGGCTCGCCAGTACGGCCTGATACTGTGGGGGCATGCCGACGGCTGGATGATAAAGTCGAGCACAGCCGGGAGCCGCCCGCGCCTGGCCTACGGGCAGGATACCGACAACTGGACCAATACCAGCCCCGGCACGTGGATGAACATCCCCGACATGGCCCGCGTGCTTGAAACCCTGCCCGTTCCCGACGGCAGAGACAAGCCCCTGCGCTTCATCTTTGCTGACTGCTGCTGCTTCCAGAGCGTAGAGTCGGCCTACGAGCTTAGCAACGCCACTGACTGCATCATTGCCTCGGCGGCAGAGATTCCCGGGGTAGGGGCCCCTTACAAAACGGTGCTGCCGGCACTATTCATATTTAATGATACCTTCAGCCGTGAGGCTATGGATGCCTACTTTAAGCAGGAGTACTACGGATACAACGAGCCTATGTCGGTAGTGATGACAAGCGAGATGGACGACCTGGCCAATGCCACTGCCACCGTGCTCAATAACAGCTTGCAGCCCATGTCGGTAAGCGGCTATCCTGATGTTGACGGGCTGATATACTACTTTGAGCGGACGCTGTTCGACATGAATGACTTCATAAAGAGGATAGCCTCCTCTGCCGACTATACAGAGTGGCGGAAGGCGTTTGACAAGGCTGTTCCATACAAGACTATGGCACCGGTTTGGCTGGCCAACTTTGTGGGCTATAGCAGTAGCGTGAGGGATGAGTTCCTGCATTTCACCGTTACCGAAGAGCGCTATGGCGGTATGAGCATGTTTGTTCCGCAAGACCCCGATGTGGCCTACCAGAGATGCATGGAGGAGACCTGGAATACAGACCGATACCGCATGGCTTCCACCTGGCGTTCAACAGCCAAGAGCCAGAATGAGATGATAAGCAGGATGAAGTGGTACAAGGCTGCGGGGCTGGACCGGCTTGGCTGGTAATATCACTTAATCCGAATTAGTTCTGCTGCTTCTGTGGCAAAGGTTAATACATAGTCGTTGGTGTGTTCAAAGTGCACATCAACGACTATTTCTCTCTTCCTTTGCTCTATATGCATCACCTGGCTGTCCATACCCCTGAGTCGCATGTCGAAGAATGCCAGTTTGTCCTCGGAGTATAGTTTGTAGACAGTTTCCTTTGCTGACCAAAGAAGGAGCCGCTGCAAGGTTGTCTCTGCTTTTTCCTCCGGGTGGATGAAGCGTGGCGCTATCCTGTCAACCCTGTCCGAGATGTACTCTATGTCAATTCCCACAGGAACGCCGTATGAAAGCATGGCAGCGGCAAATCCGCGTGTGTGGCTGATGGAGATTTGAGGGTTGAGATTTGAGATTTGAGGGTTGAGGGTTGAGAATTGAGATTTAAGGAAGGGCTTTCCGCTTGGTTCGTGGTCTATGGTTATAGTGTCGTCGCCGGTCATGGCGCACAGCAGGTTTCTTGTGGCCAAACGTTCGCGCTGGCGTGGGGTAGGGGCCTCTTCGCTGATGTGCCACAGCCCCAGCATGATGTGGCTTGCAAGCTGGCGTGTCTCAATCAGCGGCATCTTTGGAGTCCTCCTTGTTCACCACCACTTTGATCTTGGTAATTCGGTGGCCGTCCATTTCCACTATTTCAAACCTGAAGCGGTCGTACTCTATGCGTTCATGCGTCTTCGGGAAGTCGCCTTTCAGCTCTAAGAGTAGTCCGGCCAGGGTGTCGGAGTCGCCCTGCACCCCGTCAAACTCCTCGTCGTCAAGGTTGAGTGTGCGGCAGAAGTCTGCCAGTAGCGTCTTGCCCTCGAAGATATAGGTGTTGGCATTTACCCTCACATAGTTCTTCTCCTCCTCGTCATATTCATCGTTTATCTCGCCTACTATCTCTTCCAGAATATCCTCAAGGGTCACTATTCCGCTTGTGCCTCCAAACTCGTCCACCACGATGGCAATGTGCACCTTGTTCTCCTGGAAGTCGCGGAGCAGGTCGTCAATCTTCTTCGTCTCCGGGACGAAGTAGGGCGGCCTTATCAGCGATTGCCAGCGGAAGTTTGAGGGTTTGCTCAGATGTGGCAGCAGGTCCTTGATGTAGAGTATGCCGCGTACATTGTCTATAGAATCCTGATAGACAGGTATGCGCGAGTAGTTGTTCTCCACGATGCATTTTATCACGTCGGGGAAAGTGGAGCGTATGTCAAGGTCCACCACGTCCTGGCGGCTGGTCATCACCTCCTTTGCCGTCTCGTCGCCGAAGCGCACAATGCCCTCCAGCATGTTCTTCTCTTCTTTCAGGTCCTCCTTGTCTGTCAGCTCAAGTGCCTGTTCCAGGTCGTCAACGCTGAGCACGTGGGTCTCTTGCTGCATCACCTTTCCGGCAATGGCTCCCGAACGGATAAGGATGTATGATATTGGTTTGAAGAGTTTGCTCAGGCCCGCTATGGCTGGAGCGAAGGTGCGGCACATAGCCAATGCGTGCTGCGAGCAGTACACCTTTGGCATTATCTCGCCGAAGAGCAGCAGCAGGAATGTCAGCAGCACCGTCACCACAACGAACTGCAGCCACACGGCATTGCCGAAGTTCACTATGTGTGCAAAGAAATAGTTGCACAGCATGATAATAGTGACGTTGACCAGGTTGTTCGTGATGAGTATAGTGGCCAGGGTGCGCTCAGAGTCGTTGCGCAGCTGCTCTATCCTGGCATCGGCCTTGTTGTGCTCTGGGTCAAGATCGTTAAGGTCAGTTGGTGAAAGCGAGAAGAATGCAATCTCCGAGCCTGACGCGAATCCGGAAACAATGAGCAGCAGGGCGGCCAGGATGATGGCGATAATGGCTCCTGCCGTAGGGGCCATAAACGTTACATCGCTGAAGATTTGTTGGAAATAGTCCATTAGTCAGAGCATGTTAGAAGGGTAGCGGCTCGTCGTCATTTCCGTCAGCGGCATTCTGCTGAGTCTGTGCGGTGGCTTGCTGTGTTGGCTGCAGGCTGTCAGCGTGGGCCTGCTTCGGTGTTAGCAGTTCGATGTTGTCTGCCCATATCTCGGTGTAGTACTGTCGTTTGCCCTGCTTGTCATCGTAGGAGGCATAGTGCAGCCTGCCCTCGACATACAGTTTGTCGCCTTTGTGCACATAGCGTTCCACTAACTCCGCCAGCTTGCGCCAAAGCAGCACGTTGTGCCACTCCGTGCGGTCGGGCACCCGTGTGCCGTTAGGCAGGGTGTAGCCCCGCTCCGTGGTAGCCATGGTGACGCGTGCCACGGGTTGTCCCTGGTCAACATAGCGCACTTCCGGCTCCTTGCCCACATTGCCGATGAGCATCACCTTGTTCATAGCTGCTCCCTACTTCGCTTTGCCTAAGAATTTGTACTTGAAGTTCTTTCCCTTGGCCGAGGGGAACTGGCTGCGCTCGTCCACGCGCGGTTTCAGGTGTTCCACTATTCTGTTGTAGCAGTCAAGTGGCGAACTGGCCTTGAGCTGTGCCACGAAGTGGGTGTCGCGGTACTGGAACTTACCGGTTCCGGGCACCATCTGTACGCGTTTGAAGTCCATGGTGCCTTCATACCATCCTTGTCTCTCTTCGTTCAGCTTCATTGAAACCTTGTTGGCAGAGCGTTCCTTCTCGCCTGTACCGTCTACGCTGGTGTGCAGGGCCTTCTTGTCTTTGAAGTCCTGCATACTTTGTGCCTCTGTCTTTATAATAATAAAGTACACGCGCGGGCGAACTTTATATCTTTTTGGATAGACAACATCGCTGTTGGCATACTCGCGCACGTCGGCCTCCAGTTCCGGAGTGAGATTTATTTCGTCAATGCCTGCAAGGAATCCAATAGCTTCATCAGCACTCTTAACAAGAATCTCCTTGTTAAAATACCTCAAGTATAAATTCATCTGTAATAGTGTGTTTCCCTAAAAAACAAAAAAAAGAGCGGAAAACGGGACTCGGACCCGCGACCCCGACCTTGGCAAGGTCGT
>JAFTAR010000163.1 GCA_017455495.1 Prevotella sp. | reverse complement strand
TGACTAAGCCATAATTGGCTGATTACACGGATTGTTGCACCCCGGGGAATCGCGGCTTTAGCCGCTGTAATCCCAAAACAATCAACCATAGGAAACAGTAGTGGAAGAACCATATCCCCCAAATCCCTTAATCCGTGGTTCAAAAAAGAACTTGAGAAACTTGAATCACTCATCACTTATCACTTATACAACTTCGCATATAATAAAACAACCACGGATTTAAGGATTTATGGGATTCCCAACCTTCGTGACTAAGCCATAATTGGCTGATTACACGGATTGTTACACCCCGGGGAATCGCGGCTTTAGCCGCCGTAATCCCAAAACAATCAACCATAGGAAACAGTAGTGGAAGAACCATATCCCCCAAATCCCTTAATCCGTGGTTCAAAAAAGAACTTGAGAAACTTGAATTATATATTACAGCACACAACTATGTTACGCTTTATACTCATCTCCATCTTTGCAGCCTTCACAGTCTCTGTCAGCTTTGCCAACTCCATCTCATTGCAACAGCTGCAAATTATCTCTGACTGTTCCGACGACCCAGCCCGCCTTGAAGAGGGACGGCTAATGGCCGACAGCCTGCTGGCCGCTGAGGGCATTAAACGCGACCCGCTGTATGCACAGTTGCTCTACCTCCAGAGTCACAACTATCTCAACAGCGGACTCCTCGCCCAGTGTAAGGAGCTGCTGCTGACCATGCTCAGAGAGCTTGACCGGGGTACTTACGTGGGACAGGAACTGGCAGAGCCAAACGACCTGCCAATATGCCTGCCCAACGACCTCGGGCTGCTATGCCGCCGTGAAGCTCTCAATGACTCTGCCCTTTATTACTACGAACGGGCCCTCAGCGCGGCACGCCAGCATGATGACAAGGAGTGGCAGGCGGCCCTCTGCCTCAACATCGGAGTGCTGCATTTCAACCTTGGGCATATAGCAGAGTCAGAGCAAATGCTTGACCATGGATACGTGCTGCTCAGGCAGGCTGACGACCCCTACACCGAGATGTGTCTGCTACAGGTGAGAGCCGGTGTCAAGCTGCGCATGGACAAGGTGGACGAGGCTCGCCAGAGCATAGAGGCAGCCTACAGCCTGGCTCTTGAGTCTGAGATGCCCGATTGGCAGCTACGATGCCTGTCCACCATGCTCAGCATCTATGAGCGCGATGACGCCCCGTCTGAAGCAGCCAAGGCCGTGGAGTGTGGCAATGAGCTGCTGGCACTGCTGCCGCCACAGTCCATCGCCGTCACGGGCTATCTCACCGCCCGAGGCAACTACTATATGTCATGCAGCAGGTGGCAGATGGCTGCCAACGACTTCCTGACAGTGCTAAGCAGCCAGATGGGAGGGGTAAAGACCGGGGAGTTCTTCAGCCACTTAGCGCAGTGCTATGCCGAACTCCATCAGTGGGACCAGGCCTACCGCTACAAGGACAGTGCCGCCATCTATGTGGCCCGCGAGACTGAGGAACAGTTCTCTGCTCAGCTGGCCGACTTCAACGTGCGCTACCATACTATGGAGAAAGACCTACAGATAAGCCGTCTGGAAACTCAGCGCCAGCGTTTCTTCGTCATAACCGTCGCGGCGGCTGTCATCGTCCTTCTGCTCTTCGTGGGTCTGTGGCTGTGGCTCAGGGTGCGAAGGCAGCGCAGAGAGGCTAAACTGCACATCTCCACCCTTGAGCAAGAGCGTACACGCATTGCCCGCGAGCTGCACGACGGACTGTGCAACGACCTGCTGGCTCTCGAGATGCAGTGTGCGTCAGGGTTTCCCCCTGACGAAACAGCAGCACGCCTCAGCATGCTGCGCCAACAGGCTCGTTCACTAAGCCACCAGCTGCTGCCGCCTGCTTTCGACCACCTCTCCTTACAGAAGCTGCTAAGCCTCTTCACCCGGCAGCTGCACGATGACACAGCCATTGATGTCAGCTTCAGCGACACAACGGCAGCCAATACTTCCTTTACCCCGGCCACCGCCTTGGAGCTTTATCGCATAGTGCAGGAGCACACGGCAAACATCATCAAGGGCGGCACCGCAACCCACATCGGCATAACCCTCAGCGACCGCCGCCTATGCATCGTTGACAATGGAAATGCAACGGCCGTGAACGGTGCACAGGGTGTGGGCCACCGCACCATCAGCGACAGGGCTCTCAACATAGGCGCCACACTGGACACCACACCAGACAGCACATTAAACGAAAGCGAACCCCTCAACTTCCTTAACATTATATTGCCATGACGTGTCACCTCTTCAGGTGAAAAACGGTCTGCCGAGACATAAAAACATGCCCGACAGGCCATTTTTTATCATGCTTTTTGTACCTTTGCAACCATGACAAACACCAATACTGAACGAAAAAGCTACCGCATACTGGCTCTCGACGACCATCCCATGGTGACCGAGGGGATAAGCCACCTGCTTGCCGACTACTCCGTCACCACAGCCACACTTTCCAGCGACATGATCCGACTGCTGCACAGCGGAAAGAGCTACGACCTGTTCATCATAGACCTTGAGCTGCCCGATGCCGACGGCTTCGAGGTGCTCAGCGACATACGCCGCCACTGTCCAGAGAGTTCTACCCTCATCTACACCATGCATGAGGAGCCGTGGATTCTGGCCCGCCTGGCCCGCCTTGACATACAGGGCGTGGTGTCGAAGGCACTGCCCGTGACCCATCTGCTGCAAGCTGTAGAGCAGATACGCCAGGGAGGAACTGCCTTCGACGAAGCCTTCACACAGCAGCTGCAGCAGCTCATGGCCGGTGAGAGCAAAGTGACATACATGCCGGGCGATGCCTTCCAGCTAAGCGAGCGTGAGAGCCAGGTGCTGCAATGCATAGCCAAGGGCATGACGACACAGGAGATAGCCACTAAGCTGTTCATATCAGACAATACCGTCGGCACATATCGCCATCGACTCATGACAAAGTTTGATGCCCACAACGTGGCACAGCTCATCAGCAAGGCCCGCTTCTTCATTGAGAAGCACTGAGGCCAGCCTCAATGCCCGTAAATACCTGAAAGCGGTGACGCATTACCCTCATCTTTGTCACTTGAAGAGGTGAAATTCGGCCTCCCAGACTCTCAAAGTCGCTGCAAGGTGCAACGCCAATGCGATGTTTTTCGTAATTTTGTGCCAGAATTATCAACTAAAGTAACTGTCAACAATGAAGAGAAATTACCACCGCACAATCCTTATCATCGCCGCGCTCGCAGCCGTCACAGCTGCCAATGCCGCATCATGGCGCATCAACAGCGATGCTGCAAAGCATGCCCATTTCTCAGATATCAACGCTGCTATGAGCAGTGATGCTGTCGTTGACGGTGACACTCTCTATCTCGACCCTGGCAGCAAACTCACTACCCAGCAAAACGTCACCAAGCGAGTTACTATCATTGGTTGTGGCCACACTACAGCCGGAAGGCCCTACGAATATGCCACAATCACAGGCGGTCTTTACCTGAAAGCCGACAACATCAAGGTGGAGGCCATTTATATCAACAGCCGCACACAGATAGAAGCCTGCAACATCACTGTAGAACGGTGTCGCTGCGGATTCATCACCTACGGGGGAACGCTGGCACAACGCGCCACCATACGCCAGTGCTACGTGTTGAACCGCATCTACGGCCCGGGAGGCAACAGCAGTGTAACCAAACGGCTCAATACGGCTTATTGGACCATTGAGAACTGCATCATCATCGTGTCATCAACTTATCACAGCATCTACGGACTGTACAAAGCCGTCATACGCAACAACTACATCAAGCAAAACTATAACAACCTTTCCTACCAGCCACTGAGCAACCTTAAGGAATGTACTGTCACAAACAATATCATCCTAAAGACAGGCGGTAGCTACTGGAACTATGTCTACCGTGCCAACAGTCTGACTGACGGCAACATATTCCAACACAACGTGATGTCGAACAAGGGAGCCAATTTCTACTACTCCAGCACATATTACAACACATTCCAGAAGGACAAGAACATTCTGCTTGGCTCTGCCGACGAGGCAGCGGTATTCGCTCTTGCAGGTTCTAATGACGAGCTATACCGACTAAAGGACTCCAGTCCAGCAAAAGGCTGTGCTGATGATGGCGGCGACTGCGGCCCATACGGCGGACTTTACCCCTACGTACCCGGGGGCATACCCCAGGGAATGCCTGTACCTGTGACTGCCACCGTGCCATCCAACGCACAAGACGGACATATAAGAATATCAATACAGACCACTATACAGAAACAATAGTACTGCACATGAAAAAAAATATACTGGTCCTGATTGCCCTTACAATTACGTGTTGCAGTGCCTTTGCAAAGTCGTGGCGTGTCAACAACGGAACAAATCAGGACATCAACGGATACTCCTCCATCTACTATTTCAGAGCATCGGAGTTTCAGTCAGATGACTGGGGGCTCAGCTACCTCCCCATCGTTCAGCCCGATTTCATTGACCTGAATGCTGCGATGGCCTCTGACGACGTGCAAGACGGCGACACCTTGATGCTTGACCCAGGCTGCCTACTAACTACTGAACAGATAGTGACTAAAAGCGTTACAATTGTGGGCGGAGGTTATTTCCTTGATGCCCTTCCCTACAGGCCGGCTCGTATAAGCGGCTACTTGCTTTTGCGCGCAGACGGAATCAAAATAGAAGGACTTACTCTTGACACCTATTCATGCGAAGTCTACATCCAGGCATGCAATATCACCATAGAGCGTTGCAAGCTGAGGGAAATACATATTGGAGCAGATAACTTCAATGCTCAGAATACAACTATCAGGCAATGTTTTGCCAGCTACATATCTGGTACAGGTACCAACGGGCAAGACATAATCCAAGATATGCATTCTGCTAATGCGACCATTGAGAACTGCATCATTGCCTCGCGCAATGAATACAGCTACATAGGCAATTCTGATTCAAACACAAGTGACAGTTACGGTATAACCCGGCTTTTGTCCCCAACCATAAGGAACTGCTATATTGAAGGAAGAATACTGCATATAAAGGATGGAACGATAAACAACAATATCATCATCAACACCAAGGACTGTCACACGGTGATGGAGAATATTGTTGAGCCTAAAGACTTCAGCCATAACGTACTGTCGTGTGCATCCAGTGACTGCGTTGACTACCCCGACAACATATTCCTTGAAACCACCGAAGCCAAGGCTGTCATAACGGAGACGGCCACACTCTTCAGCAATGGAGGCGGCAGGACATTCGATGACACATACTACCTTCCAGCCGAGAACAGCCCTGCCATAGGACAGGCCAGTGATGGCGGTGACTGCGGGCCCTTTGGCGGCCCTGACCCCTATGTGCTGACCGGACTGCCCAAGGGGCGGCCGTACTTCTCGGATGTAAACAATGCCGCAAGAAGCTATACAGGCCAGCTGGAGTTGTCGCTACATGCACAGCTGCCGTTACCTACAAACGGTATGACAATCAGCCGTCTGGAATATTTCTTCGACACAGACCCAGGCGTAGGTAATGGCAGTGCCATACCCATCAGCAGCAGTGCTGAAGTAACAGTGGAAAAGGCAACCATCAGTACTGCCGGACTGGAATCAGGAGCACACTGGCTGGGTCTGCGCGCCAGAGGGACGGCAGGATGGTCTCCCACGCTGTGGCGCGAGGTTTATGTGGAACCCGATGAAGACTCTTTCACCGTAGACTACGCTGAGTATTTCTGGGATGATGACCCTGGCTACGGCAAGGCTACACCCATCGCCATCACACCAGGTGATGACATTGACATAAACAACCTTGACATTCCTGTTGACCGTCCCTCCAGCACTCTCCACATCCGCTTCAGAGGAGTCTCTCACTGGAGTCCGACAATGTCATTTGCGGTAAGGCAAAGTGCCTACGGGCTGTACACCCTTGATGCCGCTACTGAAACCTCTATTGAGGAGGCCCACTATCAGAATCTTGGTGATGCTCTTGATGACTTTGCCCAGCGTGGCATCAGCAGCACAGTGACGCTCAATGTCACCTCGACCGGTGCCGAATACACCCTTGATGCCACCACCGCCGAGCGGCTGTCGCAGTTAGCGGCCATCACGGCACAGCTGACTGCTAATGAAGACCCGCATGCCCCCAAGCTCGTAAACTTCACAGCCGCTGCAAACAGCGATAACTGTGTGAACGTTAATACAACTGCCGAGGGAATGGCCACGGTGTGCGCCTTCTTCTCCCAGACGGCATGGACCAACGTGCAGCTCAATATCAATGGCACACCCTACGACTTCACACCCGCCACAATGCGCATGGCTGAGACCTGCTGCGCTACGGCAACGAATCCAGTTCAGCTGACCGCCATCAGCAGCAATATAAATGCCTCGTGGAAGGCACAGCCCCACGAAGGCACAATGCTCAGCGGTTTTGCCGCTGAGGGCAATGGCGACCTGCCCACAATGACCATCACCAACAGCGGCAACGAACAGGATTACATACCCTACGCCGTAACGCTGACCGATGCCAACGGCACCCTGCTTTGCACTTACACATATAACATATACGTGCATGCGCGCGTAGGCCACCAGACCTTCACAACATTAGAACCAGCTGACGGCAGCGTGGTAGAGCCAGGTGATGTGACTCTCAGCTGGAACGCCATCAGTGATGCTACGGGCTATCGCATTCAGGTGAACAACAACACCGTCACACTTGACGCATCACAGACATCCTACGTGGTAACAGGCGTAAAGTCTGACATTACATACAAATGGAAGGTGACTGCCATTGGCTGCAACGATCAGCTGGAAAGTCAAGAAATGAAGTTCAAGGGATGCATCCTTTTGCCAGACCTCGTCGTAGAAAGCATAGAAGGACTGCCATCGGAAGTGCTGGCGGGCAGCAACATCACAATAAAAGCCACCATAAAAAACCAAGCCAGAGAAACCCTCAACTGGAACAGTTGGCGCGACAGATTCTACTACACAATAGACTCGGATGACTTCTCACAAGCCGTCCAGCTGACAGAGATTGTACATCAAGGCACAGTGGAAGGCGGAAGCACATACGAAGATGAGCTTACCATGCAAGTGCACTTTGCAGAGGGTGGCCAGTTGCGCATATTCTTATGGTCGAATGTTTACTATAGCCAGGAGGCAGACTATGATAACAACTTGCTTTGCTCTGCCACATCCTCAACCATACTCCCCATAGCTCTCAACACGGACGACGCTACTGCACTGCGGCACATCTATGAGGACTTAGGCGGCGAAGGGTGGACGGGCACAAAGTGGAACACCTCCTCTGACAAGGCCTCCACGTCTAACTGGAGCGGCGTCACCTTCAATACCGACGGCCGCGTCACCGCCATCAACCTGCAAGGGCGCAACCTCACAGGCAGTCTCAGCACCGCCGTCCCGTATGTTGAGACTCTGTCGCAACTCCAGTCCCTGAACCTGAGCCGCAACGCCCTCACCGGCGACCCGGCCCTCTTCCTCAGCGGTGCTGCCCCAGCCCTCACTAATGTCAACCTGAGCTACAACCAGATTGGCGAGCTGTCGGCACCCCTGCCGCTCACCATCACCACGCCCGACCTGAGCTGCCAGAACCGCAAGGATGGCAACTACCGCTCCTTCCCCGGCTTTGACACTCAGCAGCCGCTGGTCCTCAATTTAGGCAACAGCATGACCGTGGTGCTGCCCGCCATGGCCACCTACAACCACACGTCGCAGAACTTCCTTCACCGTCCGCAGATTACCGTGTGGAAGCACAACGCAACAAGCGGTCTGAACCGTGTCTATGGCAAGCTCAACTGGTCGGCCACAAACGACTGCTATGCCTTTACCATCTCAAGCTACAACATTGAGGTGCAGCCCGATGAGATAGTGCACCTGCGCATAGAAAGCGGAGCGATGAAGGACAGCTCCTGGCCCGCCACGGTAGCGATGACTCTTGGCGATGCCAACCTTACCGGCTTCATAGATGTCACCGACGTGCAGGCCACGCTGAACTATATCCTCAAGGGCAATTTCAATCTCTCGCTCTGGGCTGCCAACACGTGGAACAGCGACGACATCATCAATATCCAGGACATCGTTTGCACCGTCAACCTTGTCCTTGAGAACCAGGGCGAAGCCGCTGCCGCCCGCACGGCCGCCGTGGACGGCGCTTTCTCCGCCGCCACCAGCCCCGTCGCCCCTGCCCCCGTCGCCCCCGGCAACCAGTTCTACACCTCCGGCCGCTACCTGATGCTTGACGCCACCGAGCCCATCGCCGCCTTCGACGTGGAGCTTAGCGGTGTCCATGCCGACCAGGTGCGCCTGTTGCTGCCACAGAGCGACTGGCAGATGCAGACCCGCAACACAGCCTCCGGCGTTCGCCTCGTGGTGTTCTCACCCACCGGTGCATCGCTGCCTGTGGTCAGTGCCCAGCAGTTGCTGAAGCTCTCTGCTGCCGCCGAGCCGCTACGTGCCTACGCATCCAGTCCCGATGCCCTGCCAGTTAGCGTAGCCGTAGCAGGCACCACTACCGGCATAGTCACTGTGTCCGTCGGTTCTGCCGACGGCTCCGGCATCGTCTACGACCTGCAAGGCCGCCAGCACAATGGCGATGCCAACCTGAACAAGGGATTCTATATCATGAACGGAAAGAAAGTGAAGAGATGAAAAAGACAGATAAATCACCCATACTGCAACGCCTCGCCGCCGTGGCCATCGTACTGATGGCCACGCTGGCAGCCGCTGCCCAGAACACGCTGCGCGTGGCCGACTTCACCCAGGCCGCCGGCAAGGAAGCCTACGTACCCCTCTACCTTGACAACAGCGACGACGTGGTGGGCCTTCAGTTCGACATCACCCTGCCCTATGCCAAGAGCGGCAGCAACGCCATCCTCATTGACGAGCGCATTGAAGGTCACACCCTCTCACTGCGCAAGCTGTCCGACACGAAATATACCGTTGTCGTGATGTCTATGCAGAACCGCCCCCTGCGCGGCAACGGCGGCCTGCTCATCCGCTTCCCCATCAGCGTGCCCTCCGATGCACAGGCTGACGACACGAAGGCGGTGACCCTTGACAACATAGTGCTGACAAGCCGCACGGGAGCCAACGTGGCTTCGCAAACCACTCAGACCGGCACCTTCACCGTGCTGCGCACACCCACACCCGACTTCGTGCCCACCGACCTCACCATCTACAACAGCGACGACGCTCTGCTGCCCGGCGGTAAGCTGCAGCTGCAGTTCAACGTGCTGAACCAGGGCACCGGCGACAGCCGCGACGGCTGGAGCGAGAAGATATACTTGGAGGACCTCACGGGTACCCGCTCCTTCATCGTGGCAAAGAAATATCCCAACACCCTGCCTGCCGGAGAGAGCATGAGCCGCCTCTATGAGGTGGACATACCCCAGGCTCTGCACATAGACGGTACAGTTCACGCCGTAGTAGAGATTGTGGCCCTGAAGAGCACCGACGAACTCATTGCCGACCAGGGCAACAACACGGCCACGTCGGCTAATTCAAAGGAACTGGAGAAACGCATCTTCCTGAGCAGCAGCAGAATACTACTGAAGGAAGGCAACCGCCAGCAGATAACACTGAAGCGCTCTGGCGACTGGACTGCGAGTGAGAGTTTTGCTCTCACTGAACTCAACGACCACGGCGTGATGATGCTGTCACTGCCCCAGACCGTAACCATACCAGCAAAGCGCGAAGGAGTGAGCTTCTATGTCACCGCCACCAACAACGATGCCGTCAACACCCAGTATCGCACCGGCATTGCCGCCACGGGCGACGACTATCCGGAGACAACGATGATTGTTGACGTGGAGGACGATGACAGTTTCCTCTTGACCCTTACCACTAACAAACCTTTCTACTCCGAAGGCGATGACGTGGTGCTGACGTTATCTGCCAGTCAGGCTGTGGAGAGCGACCTCAACGTAACCATCACCAACAACGATGCCGGCCGTTTCTACCCCTACGTGCGCAGCATTACCATACCTGCCGGACAGACACAGGCTCAGGCCACTACTGCTGTTGTAGACGACGGCTACCCCATGAACGATGCCACAGTCACTTTTACTGCCACAGCAACAGGCTTCACCACTGCCAAACACACCGTAGGCCTGCAGGATAACGACTGGCCCACGCTGAAGCTTACTCTTTCGCGTAACATCATCAGCGAAGACGACGGCTACGCCGCTACCATGGGCACAATAACCCGGCAGGGCAACACCACGGAGAACCTGACGCTCTACCTGAACTACCAAGCCAAGAGTGTACCTGCAGATGCCAACAACAGGGAGCTGTTCTTTGACTCGCAGTATGTCATCATACCAGCCGGACAGCAGAGTGTCACCTTCCCCATAAGCGTGGAGGACAACTCAACCATCACAACCCAGCGCATCTGGACCATCACGGCGGCTGCCTGCGATGCACTGAAGGGCAAACCAGTGGGCAGCAGTCACCGCAGCTATACCACCGCCGACCTCACTGTGACCGACAATGACAGCGAGGGAGTGCTGAAACTGCAGTGCAACACTGCCACACTGACCGAAGGCGGCCCTGAGGTGACACTCACCGTGAGCCGCAACAGCAGCCAGGGTGAACTCACAGTCAGCCTCAGCGGCGATGTAGACAACCTCGTCACCCCGCAGACAGTGACCATTGCCAACGGTAAGACATCAGCCACATTCAAGGTGAAGATTGCGCAGAGTGACGATACCGAGGAAAACTACTATGCACGCGTGACGGCAGCGGCTGCCAGCTGCCAGCAGGCACAGTTCGTATTCATGGTGAGCACACTGCCCGATGCAGTATGCACACTCGCACAGCTTGACAACGCACAGCCGTTTGGAGGCCAGACCGTCAGCGCACAACTCAACGTGACAAACCAGGGCAGCAGCACCCTGCAGCCAGGCATGGAGGTGCGTTTCTTCCTGCTTGACGGGCCAAAATACACCTGGGGCACACCCAGCAGCAAGCAGATGGCCAGTTATGTATGCCTCGCCACACTCTCACAGGCAGTGCCTGCCGGTCAGACTGTCACCCAGACAGTACAGATAGAGCTGCCATCAACGGGCAAAATGATGCAGTACTACCTAATGGCATGGATGAACCCCTTGCAGACCATGGCCGAGTCAAACAAAAACAACAACAGGTCGAACACTGTGCCTATCAACCTCCACCCAGCCTTCACCCTTAACAGCATCAGCACCGATAAGCACACCTACACACGCGGCGAGACCATTCTCTTCACCGGCCAGATGAGCAATGCCGGCAGCCAGCTGCCCATGGACGGACAGCAGATAGACGTATACCTCACCAACGACACAAAGCGTTACCAAACATCTGCCACACTCGATGCCCAGGGTAATTTCACCGCCGAATACACCTTCGGCGAACAGACGGGAGGCCGCTACAAGGTGGGAGCCTGTGTGCACGGCAGTGGCGGCACTGAGACAGGAGCCACCATCAATGTGGCGCGCCTGCAAATCAACCGCAACAGCTATCTGCTGCAAGACATCATTGAGGGCGTGGCGCTCGAAGGCGACATCACCCTGACCAACCTCTCAGAGGAGCCGCTCTTCAACCTCACCTTCCGCATAGACGGGCTGCCCGACGACTGGGAAGTGGAGCTTACAAGCATAGCCAAGCTGGAAGGCGGAGCCACCGGCAACTGTCACTACCGCGTAGTGGCTACCGAGCCCGATTTTGAACGGAAATACTCAGCCGGCAAAGCCAACCACAAGACAATGGAAGGATTGTTTATCGCCTCTGCTCAGGACAGCGAAGGCGAGCAGATAGCCGACAGCGAGATGCCCGTATATTTCAAGTGGTATCATGCCGACTGTAACCTCGTGGCCAGCGACATCAAGACCACCATCTACCGCGACGGCAGCCGCCAGATGTACCTCCTCGTGGAGAACACCGGCATCAAGGAGACGGGCGACATCACCGTAGAGTACTCCTCTGGGCAGCAGTGGCTCACCGTGCCCACCTCTCAACTTGCCACCATAGCAAGCGAAGGCTATACCTTCCTCACGCTGAACCTCACCGGACAGCAGGACATGATAATCGACGGCACATACGAGGCCACCATCCGCCTGACACCGCAATACGGCAAGAAGAAGGACGTGAAGGTGAAGTGCACTGCCGTGAGCACAAACATAGCCACACTGTTGGTGGATGTGGTTGATGCCTACACCCTTGGCACTGACGACGCGGACGGCCCCCACGTAAGCGGAGCCAGTGTGCGCCTCACCAACGCCCTCACAGGCGAGGTGGCGATGACAGGCACTACAGGCGCAGACGGCATCTTCCGCACCGACATCCTCAAGGAGGGCACATACTATGTATACGTCACCGCCCCCAACCACTACTACGCGGAGAAAACCATCACCGTCGAACCGGGCGTGGAGAACCAATTGGAGGTGTTCCTCAACTACGAGGCGGTGAAGATTACCTACACAGTGGAGCGCACCACCGTCACCGACGAATACAAGACGGAGCTGCTGATGGACATCGTGCCCGACATTCCGCAGGCCATCGTCGTGCCCGACCTGCCCGAGAACTGGGGTAACGGCACCCATGCCTTCAGCGTGACGCTGACAAACAAGGGCCGCCTCACGGCCTACACGCCCTACTTTGAGTTCCCGCAGGTGGACGGATACTCCTTCAAGGTCATCGGCGAATACCCGTCGGTAATCTATCCCAACGAGAGCTTCGACGTGAGTGTGGAGTACAGCGGACCGGAGACAACACTTGAATCCAAGGTGGGCTACATACGCATGAACTATGCTTATAAGATGCGCGGCGAAACCTACTGGAGCAGCGAGACATACATGGCCATGATGGGCTACGGAATGATTATCATGCTGCCTGACGGCGGCCTGCCCAATGCCGGCTACGACACCGAAGGCAAGAACTTCGGACGCTACATCGAACCTGTGCCCGCCTTCTTCATGGGAGGAGGCGGAGCTGTGTTCGGCTGCGATGTGGACGAGGGCCGTGAGCCGATAATAAATATACGCGACTACACGCAGAGCGTGGACAACCGCGTTAGGCTGAAGTTCGAGCAGAAGTTCTTCCTTGAGCGCGAGGCCTTCAAAGGCACGCTTACTATTGAGAACCTGCAGATGGACGGCATAGAGAATGTGGTGGTGGTGCCATCGGTGAAGACCCTCGACGGCACGGACGCCACCGACCTCTTCGCCATCAGCACCACGAAGGTGAGCGGCTGGAGCGGCGATGACGACCACTGGAACCTGACGAGCAGTGCCACCGGACTTGCCACGGTGCTCTACGTGCCATCGAAGGAGACGGCACCCACTGAGCCTGTTGACTATCTCTTTGGAGGCACGCTGACCTACCGCAACGTGAGCGACGGAAAGCTCGTCACCTGCGAACTCACACAGACACAGCTCACCGTCAACCCATCGCCCGACCTGCACCTCACATACTTCGTACAGCGCGACTTCATCAGCGACGACCCGCTCACCGACGAGGTGGAGCCTTGGGAGCCTGCACAGTTTGCACTGCTCATACAGAACAAGGGCGCAGGCGATGCCATCGACCTGAAGATTGAAACCTCCGACCCCATGATTGTTGACAATGCCTGCAACCTGCCCGTGCAGTTCACTAAGCTGAAGTGCACCGTTGACGGCATAGACAAGGACATGGATTTCAACAACCTCAGCCTTGGCAAAATCCCTGCCGGCAGCAGCGTCATGGCTCGCTGGTGGTTCTACAGCAACGTCATGGCACATGTGGCCAACTACGAGGCACGCATGACGAAGCACTCCAACTACGGCGTGGAGTTCGACCTCATCACCCTTGACGGCGTGCGCGAACTGACACGCACCGTCAGCGGCACCATCAACACCGGTGCGGCTGCACGCCGGAATACACCCGGCACACTGACCGACCAGGAGAAGCAGACGGGCATAATGCTGCTCAACCTCATTGCCGACGACCAGAACCTGCCCGACCACGTGATGGACACCGAGGGCAACGAGACCGACGACCTGGAGATAGTGAGCGACAACGCCACCGTCACCGCAGGCGCAAACAGCGGCGAATACATCCTTACCGTCAGGGCCTCGCGGCAGGGATGGGTCTATGGCGTCACCCACGACCCCACCAACTGCACCATGCAGCTTGTCAGGGCAGTGCGCCTGAGCGACGGCAAGGATGTCACGGCCAACATCTGGCAGACCGACCGCACAGTCACCGCCAACTACTCCACCATCATTGACAACCGCCTGCACTGGGCCGACAATATCACTGCGTCAACTGCTCTCAGCGGTTTTGCCGCTGAGGAGTCCTACACCCTCTACTACGAGCCGAAGCCCGCGGCAGCCCCCGTTGTGAAGAGCATTGAACCCGTGATAGCCGAGGGCTCCGACATCTCCAAGGCCACAAAGGTTCTGGTCACCATGCAGGAAGCCGTCAACACCGCCACTATTGACGATGAGGACGTAGCCCTTACCGTTGGCAACAATACTTACGACGTGACCATCGAAGTGCTTTCACCCACCACCTTTACCATTGACTGGAGCCAGAACACGCTTTGCAGCGGTCCGCTGTCGCTGTCGGTCTTCACCTCAGGCATCAGCAACCTTGAGGGCAAGACAGGCTCCACCAACAAGAACATCCAGTGGACTGCCGTGGTGAAGGGCGACATTAACGGCGACGGCGACATCACGGCGCAGGATGCCTCGTTAGTGCTGCAGCTTGTGGCAAAGAAGATTGGCCAGAATACAGACGGCGTGGTCTACGAGGCTGCCGATGTGAACGGCGACGGCGATGTGACGGCACAGGATGCCTCGCTCATACTGCAGTATGTGGCACGCAAGATAACATGGTAACTCATTTAACCAAATTATTATTTACTTGTATAAAATAGAGAAATGAAAAAACTGTTCAGCTTGCTCGTGCTGCTTTGCTGCTGGCTTGCGGCAGGAGCGCAGAGTAATGAGTCCTTTATTAATGGCGACATTTGTTACTCTTTTATTGAGTACGAGGGTGAAACAGCCTTGATAGTGAAAGCTAAGCCCGAGGATAGTAGTATTGAACCCTATTCCGGCGATATCGTCATTCCCTCAAAAATTATTATGGAACATGACGGAAATATTGTAGAGCATCAAGTTGTTGCCATTGACGAGGGTGCCTTTTCCGGTTGTACGGGCCTGACATCCATCACCATCCCGGCAACCATTAAGACAATCTACGCAGATGCCTTCTATGACTGCTACAACTTGGAAAAGGTAACGTTTGGAAGCATTGAAAGCCTTTGCGCTATGGCTTTCAGAACCGTATGCTCTAATCCTCTGTACCTGGCTCATCACCTGTACATCAGTGACAGTGATAGCGAAATAACGGATTTGGTAGTGCCCGAAGGCGTGACCTCCATAGGTGACTATGCCTTTATGAGCTGTACCTCTCTTACCAGCGTTTCCCTGCCTGCCACTATCACAGAGATAGGTAATAAAGCCTTCAATGGTGACACCAACCTGAAAAAGGCCTATTTCGCAGACATAAAGTCAATGTGCAGTACTGCATTCAATACTCTTGATGCCAATCCCCTGTATCTGGCTCATCATCTCTACATAGGCGAATCTGAAGTGACAGATGTTACTATTCCCGATGATCTTTCCTATATCAAACCTATGGCCTTTGCCGGAGGAACGGAGATTGTCAAGGTGGTTATTCCAAGCAGTGTCGTCAGTATAGGTAAATCGGCATTCAAGGACTGCAACAACATCAATGTTGTAGACTTCGCCAGCTTATCACAGGTCACCAACATGAATTATTCTGACAGAGAGGCCAACCCCTTGAACTATGCTGATTACCTGTCTGTCAACGGTGTGCTCACAGAGGAGATAAAGTTCGACTCAAATATACCGCAGTATATCTTTCCCAACAGTAAGTGGCTGAAAAGAGTCGTTATCGGCGAAGGGGTCACTTCCATAGGTGAAGGTGCCTTTAACGGCTGTACGTCACTGACGTCGGTCACATTCCCCTCTACTCTTCAGAGTATTGGCATGCTGGCATTCAACCGCTGCTCATCGTTGTCGTCAATAACTCTGCCCTCAGGTCTTAAGAGCATAGGTGTTCAGGCATTCCGCGACTGCCGGCAGATAAGGTCGGTCGTCATTCCCGACGGCACCGCACTTGAACATGAGGTGTTCATGTACTGTAGCAACCTTGAGACGGCTACTCTCCCATCTGCTATTGTCACCATACCAGAAAGACTGTTTCTTGGCTGCTCAAACCTGAAGAACATTGTGCTGCCCAGTACGGTGCAGACCATTAATGCGCAGGCATTCTCAGGATGTGGGGCTTTGGAGAACGTGCTTCTGAGCGATAATATGGTAACCATACAGAAAGGAGCCTTTGAGAACTGTACCGGGTTCAAGAGCCTGGTTCTAAACGAAAAGGGAAACATCAACTTCATCGGTGAAGGGGCTTTCAAGGGCTGCTCTGGCGTTACCAGCCTTACCTTGCCAGCCACTACGCAGAACATTCTGGCCCGTGCCTTTGCCGACTGTAGCTCGCTTGCACAGGTGTACTGCCTTGCCACCACTGTGCCTGATGCTGACGTAACGGCTTTCGGCAGCAATGAGGGCAATATGCAGTTGCACGTGCCCGAAGGCTCGGAGGCTTCATACCAGGCGGCTGCGCCATGGATGAACTTCACCATCAGCGTCATGGGCACACACACGCTGACATTCATTGTCAACGACAACAATGCAGAACCTTTCTTCCAGCTGGAACAGGAGGGCGGAACCACCATAGACTTGAGTGCCATACAGGAACCTGCTGACGGCATCTTCTCTGGCTGGGACAAGGTAATCCCAGAGACCATGCCAAGTGAAGACATGACTTTCTACGGCTACGTATCCCATAAGGAGACCATCAACGGCCTGGCCTATCACCTGCTGCCTGCCGAGAAGCTGAACGGCAGGAACCTGGAGCGCCGTGCCATGGTGATAGCCAGCCTTACAGGCGAGAACTACAGCATGGAGGAATATAAAATTCCTGCCTCGGTGACTTACGACGGTGTCAGCTATCCCGTCATAGGCGTTGATGCCGCTGCTTTCAAGGGTTGCAGTAACATTGTGACCATTGAGCTGCCCTCTTCCATGACAACATTGGGTGAGGAGGCCTTCAGCGGATGCTCAAAGCTTATGACTATCAACATCCCTGAGGGTGTTACCACAATAAGCAACCATCTGTTTGATGGATGTGCAAAATTGAACGTAACCATACCAGACGGCATAACAGAGATTGGGGCTTTTGCATTCTCTAACTGTAAAGTACTTGAAGTGACAGCACTTCCTGCTTCTTTGAAGAAGCTGGGACAGCAGGCATTCCGCAGCTGCGAAAACATAAAAAGCATTGAGCTGCCTGCCACATTGGAGGATGTGGAACAGGAGGTGTTCTTCTACTGCCTGCACCTTAAGACGGTCAAGTTTGCTGAGGGCTTCACTCTGTCCATTCCCGACCGTCTGTTCCAGAACTGCTTCGATTTGGAGGAAATCAGCTTTGCCAGCGGCATGAAGAACATTGGCGACGGCGCATTCGAGAACTGCAACAGCCTCACTTCCGTGGTTATACCCGAAGGCTTTGTCACTATTGGCGGCAATGCTTTCCGCGGCTGTACCAGCCTTGCCAATGTAACGCTGCCTGCATCGGTGGTGGCCCTGGGCGACCAAGCCTTTGCACAATGCCTTGACATCAACCAGCTCACCGTTAACCGCGCCACACCGCCCGCTGCACTGAGCACTACCTTCGCTGCCGAGCTGGCAGGCAAGAATGCCTACCTGTTTGTTCCTGAAGATGCTGATCAGTCCAGCTACGCGAAGGCCCCATGGAACTACTTCACCGTGGGTAGCCGCGAGACAAAGACTCTCACTTACATCGTTGACGATGGCAATGGAACCTGCGATGAAGATGTGGAGAAAACCATGACCTTCCAGGTGATGGTAGGCGACCGGATTGTGCCCATTGCCGAGCCCACACTTGGTACCCACGAGTTCTCTGGCTGGCAGGGCGTACCCAGCGTGATGCCCGGCGAGGACGTGGTGGTGAGAGGCAGCTTCAAGTACGACGTGAGATTCTATGAGGACGAAAACAACGAGGCCAAGCGCCTGTTGAAAGACAATACCTTCAGTTTCTTCTACGGCGAGAAGATTGTCCTGCCTGAAAATCTATTGGTGCGTGCCAACAACACCTTCAAACTTTCTGGTGTGCCCGAGGACTCGCTGATGACTGCCGATGACCTGGACATCATCGTAACCTACGAACTCTCTGAGTGGGAAACCACGATTGACGATATCAACTACAAGGTGTGGGTTAAGGAAGACCGTGCCGAGGTTATGCCTACTCTGGAGTTCACAGGAAATTCTCTTAGCCTCCGCGATTATGTTACCTATAATGGCAAGAACTATCCCGTGACGGCCATCCATGAGGGAGCCTTCAGTGGCTTAAGAAGCATAACGACTATTGCCAAGTGGCCGGCACAGTTGCAGGCCATAGGCAGCCAGGCCTTCCGCGGATGTCGGTTCAGTGAAATCACCCTGCCCGCCACTGTCACCAATATTGACAGCGAGGCCTTCCTATACTGCGGTGCACTGAAGAAGGTGGAGTTTGCAGGAAATGGTGTCAAGACCCTTTCACCACGTGTATTCCAGAACTGTAGCGGTCTTGAGGAGATTACCCTGCCCGGCGCTCTGGAGACTATCGGTGAGGCTGCCTTCAACGGCTGCTACAGCATGAAGTCAATAGACTTGCCAGCCTCCCTTCTGTCTTTGGAAAGCTATGTCTTTACAGGATGTATGGCTTTGGACACTATCAATGTGCTGGCGACTGCGATGCCTGCGGCTCAGGTAAACACCTTCGGCGAGGACGCGGACGATTATCTCTACCAGAATGCAACCTTGTTTGTTCCTGCAGGAGTAAATCTGCAGACTCTGCCAGAGCCTTGGAGCATTTTTGCCAACAAACAGAATCCTGAAGGTGCATTAAACGAGACTTGCGAAACGCCTACCATCACTTACTCTAACGGTCGGCTGTCGTTTGCCTGCGCCACAGAGGGTGTCACCTTCGTAAGCAGCATTCAGGCTGAGGACGTGGCCAGCCGCACCGCACAGAGCATAGACCTCACCAAGACCTATACCATCAGCGTCTATGCCAGGAAAGCAGGCTACAAGAACTCGAAAACCGTAACCGCCACACTGCGCCTGCAGGATATTGGCGATGTGAACGGCGACGGCGAAATCACGGCACAGGATGCCTCGCTCCTGCTGCAGCACGTGGCTAAGAAGATTCAATTAACAGAAAGTATAACAATAAACAACCCTGAACAATGAGAAAAAAACTTTTATCATTATTGAGCCTCTGCGCCCTATGGGGCGTGGCAGCAGCTCAGACAGTTTCAGTGGCCGACGTGGAGGCTCTGCCGGGAGAGACGGTGGCGTTCTCCGTTAGCCTATCTGACGGCAAAGCCGACACGTACACGGCAATGACGCTCTATGTGCAGTTCCCGGAAACGGGATTCACAACGACAGGTACCTACAGTATTTCCAGTTCGTGGCCGGGAGCAACAGCTGTTGTAGGCGATGTTGATGCCACCGGACAGGCTATCATTCCCTTTGCCAGTGCCAATGCCATAACAGGATCCGACGTTCCTGACTTGGTGACAATCTCATTCAAGGTAGACGAGAGCGTAGCCGTAGGCACATACGATGTGACGCTGAAGCAGACCATGTTCGAGTACAACACTTCAGACAAGGACTATGCCTCCGATGTTACCTTCCATGTGAATGTAAACGATGCCATTGTGCTTGACGAGAACTCCACCACAGCCCCTGAAGCGAAGGAGAATGTGAATGTCCACGTGAAGCGCACCATCAATGCCAATGAGTGGAGCACCATCGTGCTGCCCTTCGCCATGACTGAGGCACAGGTGAAGGCCGCCTTCGGCGATAATGTGGAGCTTGGCGACTTCACTGGCTATGAGGCTACTGAAGAAAGTGACGAAGTAGTGAGCATCAAGGTAAACTTTGAAACAGCAACAGCCATTGAGGCCAACCACCCATATATAATAAAGGTGTCGAAAGATGTCGCTGAGTTCACTGTAGAGGGAGTGAACATCGCACCGGAAGAGAATCCAAAGGTTGCTGCCGTGAAGCGGACGAAAAAACAATGGAGCGAATTCATTGGAACATACGTTGCAGGCTTCAGCTTGGCAAAGCTTCTTGAAGAAGATATTTTCCCGCTCTTCGTAAGTGGCGGCAAGCTTTGGTATGCCACCTCTGCCACTCAGCCAATGAAGGCTTTCCGTGGCTACTTCGACTTCTACGATGTGCTATCTGAGGTTGAGAACGCTGGTTCGCGTATCACCTTGTCGTTCGGCGATGACACAACGACGGGCATCACCAACATAGACACTGAAGGTGACGGCCGCTACTACAACCTGCAGGGCCAGCCGGTGGAGACTCCTGCCAGGGGTGCTTATATCCACAACGGAAAAGTAATCATTGTAAAATAACAGAGAAAGGACTTGACAATGAAGAAATCATACGAGAAGCCGGCCATGATGCTGGCAACAATAGGAACGATGAAACCTCTGGCCAGCAGCGGCGGCGTGTGGAGTGACAAAATAGGATATGGCGGCAAGGATGACGGCTCGCACATACCTGGCTCACGCTGGCACAACCGCCTGTGGGACGATGAAGACGAAGATGACTGGCTTGCAGAATGACGGTTTTTATTTATCCCTGTATAGTCGCAAGACTGTACAGGGATAAATATTGCAGACTTGTCCTCTGTCTTTGACTATTCGTGGATTGTACCTATGGTGAAATCCTTTATAACCTCGTGGAAGTCCAGCAGCTCGCTGACAATTTCCTCCGAGTCATTGGTCAGCGTGAGCCTCAGGTTCTTGTACTTGCCACGCTCCATCAGGCCTTCCAGTAGCGGGTAAGCCGGCATCTCCTCTGTCCAGAACTCCTTTCCGAGGAACACCATGGGGCTGGAGATGCCAAATGAGAGATAGTGGTTCTGCACCGCCTCCTGGAATATCTCCTGCATGGTGCCTGCACTGCCCGGCGCAAAGACTATTCCGCCGTATGCCAGTGTCAGGATGCTGTCCTCGCGTATGCTGTTCTCAAAGAACTTGGCGATATGGGTGGCAAACGGCGTTGAAGGCTCGTGGCCGTATAGCCATGTTGGTATGCCCAGACTGACATACTCCGCCTGCGGATATTTCTCCATCACCTGGAAAGCCGTGGTGAGCCAGCCCCTGTCCCTGAACGTAGGAGCCGCCAGCAGCATGCCGATGGCATCGTCTGTTTCCTCAAGGCTCCTTCCCGCCATCCATGCCCCAAGATGGGTGGCCTCCATAGCGCCGGGGCCTCCGCCGCTCAGCATGTAGAAGCCATGCTCAGTGAGTTTCTTGCTGAGCATCACTATCTCGCGATACATCGTGTCAGTTCGTGCAAGGGCATGGCCGCCCATTATGCCCACGCAGCTGCGGCTGTCATGCTCCTTGAAAAAGTCTGTCATTGCCAGGTGCATGCCGTGGTCGTGGAGAGTACGCGCCAGCGACTCGCCCACCACGGAACACTGCTTGCCCTTTGCCATGTAGTGCTGGTATACAAGGGTGTCGAAACAGGTCTTGAAGCTCTCCTCCTTGCCAGGCACAAAGCCGCTGTAGAGGCTTGCGGCGTTGTAGAGTTCTTTCCTTGAGATTTCAAACGGCACCTGCTTCAGGTAGGCCATGATGCTGTTGATCTCGTTAAAATCGGGAGTGTTAATCATAGGTTAATAGTTTTTTATAGTTTACCATTTAGTGCGCAGTCCTCCAATAAACCTCTTCAGCCAACTTGGGCGCTTGGTACGCTCATAGCCGGCAGTGGCGATATTGTTCTGCATAGGGTGAATATGCATGGCGTTGAAATGCGCCGTCTGTTCGTCGTTGGCAAGGTCTTCATCGCCTGGTTCTGTTTCCACGCCGTCTATGCGAACTATGTAGGCCGAGTGGTTGTCGGCATTGTCGGCTGTGAGGTCAGTAAGCTTGCGGCATTTCTCCTCGTCGCTGATGTCCTCTGAGAACAGGGTCAGAAGTTCCTGGTCGGTGATGTTCTCAATAATGCCGTCGCTGCACAGCAGGAAATAGTCGCCGGGCATGAGGTCCGTGGTGTGCATGATGTCAGGCTGCACCTTGTTGTCAGCCCCCGGCATCACGGCCCGCGTTATAATGTTCTTGCGGGGGTGTGTCTTCATCTCGTCAAAGGAAATCTCGCCTGCCTGGTACAACTCGTACACAAGTGAGTGGTCGCGCGACATATATAATATGGTACCCGTGCGAGGCCGGAAGTGGTAAATGCGGCTGTCACCGATGTGTGCCGCAGTGGCTCCGCCCTTGTGTAGCGCCAGCAGCGTCATGGTGGTGCCGGCCCTGCGCAGGCTGCCGTCGTCAATGCTGTCTAACTGCCTGTAGGCCTCGTCCACAGCCTGCTGTACCTGCTCGTCGGTGATGATGCCCTCATTGAAACATGGCTCAAGCACACCGGCTATAGCCTGCGCCACCGCCCTGCTGGCCACCTCGCCATGCTCGTGTCCGCCCATGCCGTCGCACAGCAGGAAAAGGCACGTGGAAGTGCCGGCCTGCCCGATGGAGGGATAGATACAGTCCTCCTGGTTTTTCCTGTGGCCAAGCTGGTATATGGCCTCAGGCTGGGATATTGATATCTTCATACAACTGATTGCGCTTTTGCATGATGCAAAGATACAGCTTTTCTGTCAATCGGCAAACGAAAACGGCGAAAAACTGCTGCCCAAAGACCCTGAGACAGTGCTTTTTGCGAGAAATAATGTAAAAAATGTTAAGCACGGAGCAATAAATAAGTGGCAGAGACCTCTGACACGGAAATTTTTCGTACCTTTGCAGCCGCATTTAGCAAAACCACTAATTTTATTAATTAAAAACGTATGAATAAGTACGAAACCGTTTTCATTTTAACTCCCGTTTTGTCTGATGACCAGACAAAGGAAACGGTCGACAAGTTCAAGAAGGTGCTCACCGACAACGGCGCCAATATCGTGAACGAGGAGGCCTGGGGACTGAAGAAGCTGGCTTACCAGATTGAGAAGAAGACCTCCGGGTTCTACTTCCTCGTTGAGTTCGACGCTGAGCCAGAAGTTATCAAGACACTTGAGACCGCCTTCCGCCGCGACGAGAAGGTGATTCGCTTCCAGACGGTGAAGCTCGAGAAGTATGCTGCCGAGTATGCCGAGAAGCGTCGCAAGAAGTATCAGACTAAACAAGAGGAGGCTTAAACCATGGCAGAACAGAGTGAAATCCGTTATTTGACTGCTCCTTCTATCGACACGAAGAAGAAGAAGTATTGCCGTTTCAAGAAGAGCGGTATCAAGTATATCGACTACAAGGATCCCGAGTTCCTGAAG
>JAFTAR010000162.1 GCA_017455495.1 Prevotella sp. | reverse complement strand
GTTGCCTATGGCAATGGCTTCAATGCCGTACTCTTCAATCATCTGGCTCAGGTGGGCAGCGGCCTGCATGCGTCTGTTCACCGGCGGGTGCGGGAATATGGCCTCGTGGTGCAGCAGGTTGCCCTGAGCGTCGAGGCACACCACCTTGCAGCCAGTGCGGAAGCCCGGGTCGATGCCCATCACGCGCTTCTGACCCAATGGTGCGCCAAGAAGCAGCTGTCGCAGGTTCTCGGCAAAGACGCTGATGGCGTCATCGTCGGCCTGCTTCTTGCTCAGGTTTCCGAATTCTGTCTCAATAGAGGGTTTCAGCAGACGCTTATAGCTGTCCTCGGCAGCCTCGGCGAGCAGCCGTGCACAGGTTCCAGAGGAGCGTACCCACTGGTGCTTCAGGCGCGAGATGCATTCCTCGTCGTCAATGGGGTCTATGCTCAGGCGGAGTATTCCCTCAGCCTCTCCGCGCCGCATGGCAAGCAGGCGGTGGCTTGAGCAGCGCTTCAGTGGTTCGTGCCAGTCGAAGTAGTCGCTATATTTTGCCGCCTCGTCGCTGTCGGCCTTTGCCTTCACCACCTTCGACGTTATGATGGCTGTGCGGCGGTAGCTGCCGCGCAGTTGCTGTCGCGAGTGCTCGTCCTCGCTGATAGTCTCGGCAATGATGTCCTGTGCGCCCTTCAGTGCTGCCTCCACGTCGGCCACGTCGCCGCTGACATATTTCCGGGCAGCCTGCTCCACGTTTTGTTCACGCTGCAGCATGATGAGCTGTGCAAGCGGTTCAAGACCCTGCTCGCGGGCCACCTGGGCACGAGTGCGGCGGCGCGGACGGAATGGCAGGTAGATGTCTTCCAGCTCCGTCTGATTCCAGCAGGCTGCTATGCGGGCCTCCAGGTCGGGCATCAGCTTGCCCTGTTCGGCAATGGTCTTCAGCACAGTCTCCTTGCGCTTGGCAGTCTCCTTCAGCCGTTCGTACTCGTCGCTGATAGCGGCAATCTGTACCTCGTCGAGCGAGCCGGTGCGCTCCTTGCGGTAGCGCGATATAAAGGGAATGGTGCAGCCCTCGTCAAGGAGTGACAGCGTGTTGCGCACGGCCTCAGGGTTTAGCTGCAGACTTTGGGCTATAAGGGTGGGAAAGATACTTGTGTCCATTATGCTATTGATTTATTGATGAGGAGCGTCCTGCCTGTGGCTGGCGTAACGGCAAACCTGCCATCGGTGCGGTGGCCTGCAAGCCAGACGATATTGCCGGAGGCATCGCACACAACGGTCTGCCTCTGCCTGTCAAGAACGTTCACCTTGCGGTCTGTCAGGTAGTCGCTAACCAGCTTGGTGCCTTTCATGCCGAAGGGCTGGAAACGGTCGCCCTCAGCAATAGGGCGCAGGGTGAGCGGGAAGCTAACCTTGTCGGCATCAAGCGATGCCGTGCAGGCTTCCTTCACTATCCGTGCCTCGTTGATGATGCTTACGCGCAACTTTCTGTCGCCGCAGATGTATGTACCCGGCTCGGGAATAATAACGGCCTTGACGGGATTGCTTCTTTCCTGGCAAAGGAGGAAGCCCTGGTGGAAGGTGGCAGCATGTGATGGCGACATCCAGACTTTTCCGGCAGGAGCCTCAAAGAGGTGGCTGTTAATATCCTCTATAACGTCGGGGTTGAAACCAAGGGGGTGCAGCCAGTGGTAGAGAATGCTCTCGGGCGATGGCAGCGCCAGGAGCTTGTCAAGGGGAACGCGGTTGTCGGCGAGCAGACTGTCCAGCGCGTTGTCCAAGGCATTGTCGCAGACGAGTGCAGCCTCAGCAATATGCCTGGCCGTTGCAAGGATATTTTCAGTTGCCCCCGGATGGGCGTCCTCAAGGAGCGGCAGCACTTTGAGCCGCAGCTTGTTTCTCACCACGTCACACTCCAGGTTGGTGCTGTCAGTAACGTAAGACTGCCCCTGCCCTGAAAGCCATTTTATGATGTCCTTCCTGCCTACGCAGAGCAGGGGCCTAACCACGTGGGCATTACGGGGCTTTATGCCAGAGAGGCCGTGAAGGCCTGTTCCGCGGATAAGGTTTATGAGTATTGTCTCGGCAGAGTCGTCACGATGGTGGGCCACGCAGATGTCGTCGAAGTCCAGGTCGCGGCGCAGCTGTTCAAAATAGGCGTAGCGCAGGGTTCGGGCCGCCATCTCTATGCTCACCTTGTGCAACTGGGCGTAGGTTCTGGTGTCAAAGTGGGTGATGTGGAGCTTTACGTCGTTGTCGCGGCATAGCTGTATTACGAACTGCTCGTCGCGCTGGCTCTCCTCGCCCCGCAGGTTGAAGTTGCAGTGAACAGCCTCCACATTGTAGCCAAGCGCCCTGAGCACCAAAAGCAGGCACACGCTGTCTGCCCCGCCGCTCACCGCCACGAGGTAGTGGCCTTCGAGACTCATCAGGCGCTGCCGTGAAATGAATGCTCTGACTCTTTCTATCATGAAATCCTCGCATCTGCCATTTCCTTGTCATACTCATCGTAGGCCTCTACTATGCGCGTGACAAGCTTGTGGCGTACTATGTCCTTCTGGCTGAGATTCACCACTCCGATGCCCTCCACATTATTTAATATATGCAGGGCCTCGATGAGGCCGCTTTTCTGCGAGTGGGGCAGGTCAATCTGCGAGGTGTCGCCGGTTATTATCATCTTGGTGTTCCAGCCCATGCGTGTTAGGAACATCCTGATTTGTGCCGGCGTGGTGTTCTGGGCTTCGTCAAGTATTACTACGGCGTCGCTCAGCGTGCGTCCTCGCATGAAGGCCAGGGGGGCTATCTGTATGACGTGCTTCTCCATCATGTCCTGCAGCTTCACCTGGGGCAGCATGTCCTCAAGGGCGTCGTAGAGTGGCTGCAGATAGGGGTCTATCTTGTCCTTCATGTCGCCGGGCAGGAAGCCAAGCTTCTCGCCGGCCTCCACGGCGGGGCGGCTCAGGATGATTTTCTTGGCAGTCTTTTCCTTCAGGGCACTTACCGCCAGTGCTATTGAGAGGTAGGTCTTGCCGGTGCCGGCCGGTCCCACGGCAAAGATCATGTCGTTGTCGTGGTAGGCGTCTATCAGGCGCTGCTGGTTCTGGCTTCGGGCCTTTATGGCGCGCCCGCTGACAGAGTAGCACACTACATCGTCGGGAACATCGTCGTTGAGGCGGTGTCCGCGGGTGATGTCGAGGATGTCCTCCTCCTTCAGGGCGTTGAACTTCAACACGTGCTGGCGAAGCTTCTCTACCGACTCCTCGAAGGCTGCCAGCTGCTGCTCGTCGCCCAGGACGCGCAGCACGTTGTCGCGGGCCACTATGCGCAGCTTGGGGTAGAGGGCCTTCAGCATTTGCAGGTGACTGTTGCCCACGCCATAGAACATTACGGGGTCTATGTCCTCAAGAACAATGTGTTTTTCTGTCATGGGTTAACGGAAGGAGTCGGTGAGCAACTTTATTTCTATCTGTGGAGTTATGCGCTCGTACAGTATATTATATACGGCGTCGAGGATGGGCATGTTAACGTGCCAGTGGCGGTTTATCTCCTTCATGCACTTTGTGCCGAAGTAGCCCTCGGCAATCATCTCCATCTCCATCTGGGCGCTCTTCACGGAGTAGCCCTTGCCTATCATGGTGCCGAAGACGCGGTT
>JAFTAR010000161.1 GCA_017455495.1 Prevotella sp. | reverse complement strand
TCCCAGTCGCAAGAGGCTCCCAGACGGCGCAGCTGCTTCAAAATGATTCCGCCGTGCTCGTGGGTCCAGTCCCATGCGTGCTCAAGGAACTGCTCACGGGTGAGGTCGTGCTTCTTGATGCCCTGCTCGGCAAGTTTCTTCACCACCTTTGCCTCTGTGGCAATTGAGGCGTGGTCGGTGCCGGGCACCCAGCAGGCGTTCTTGCCCTCCATGCGGGCACGGCGCACCAAGATGTCCTGAATAGTGTTGTTGAGCATGTGGCCCATGTGGAGCACACCTGTGACATTTGGGGGAGGAATAACAATTGTATAAGGTTCACGCCCGTCGGGCTTACTGGCAAAGAGCTTGTTGTCTAACCAATACTGATACCACTTACCCTCGACTTCCCGAGGGTCGTACTTACTACCTATTTCCATACCTATTTATATATATGCTTTCTCTTTTGGGGTGCAAAGGTACAAAGAAAAAACGACACCAAAGAAAGTTACCGTGTGAAGATTGCGTTAATCGGTGTTAAATAATCTTTGCACCCGCACAGTCCACAGCTCTGAGATGCTGTTAGCGTTTTTTCAGACTGAAAATTTTGCCATGTCAATAATTGTTACTACCTTTGCGGTTCAAAGAAAAGAACCATGCATACAAGAGAGGAACAGATGCAGGCCTTTGGACGCCTGCTTGACGTGCTTGACCAGCTGCGCGAGAAATGCCCGTGGGACCGCAAGCAAACCAATGAGAGCCTGAGGCCAAACACCATTGAGGAGACCTACGAACTGTGCGATGCCTTGGCACGCGGCGACAGCCACGACACAATGAAAGAGCTTGGCGACGTGCTTATGCACACCTGCTTCTACGCCATGATAGCCCGTGAACAAGGACTTTACGACATTGCCGACGTGCTGAATGCAGAGACCGACAAGCTCCTGTTCCGCCATCCACACGTATACCATCCAAGCCAGGTAGGGGCAGCCAAGCCCAAGCCGTTACCCTACGTGCCGGAAAGCACTGACGGGTCGCAGGACTCAGAGAGTGCCTCTACCGCTGACTTTTCCAAGGCTGAAACGAGCGAACAGGTGCTGCAGAACTGGGAGCAGATAAAATTGAAGGAGAAAGACGGCAACAAAACCGTACTGAGCGGCGTCCCCGTAGCGCTGCCTTCACTCATCAAGGCCTACAGGATACAGGACAAAGCCCGCAACGTGGGCTTCGACTGGCAGAAGAAAGAGGACGTGTGGCAGAAAGTGCGCGAAGAGCTGGACGAGCTGGAGGCCGAGCTGAAGCGCGAGGACAAGGAAGCCTCGACCAACGAACTGGGCGACTTCCTGTTCTCCGTAATAAACGCCGCCAGACTCTACAAGCTCAACCCCGACAACGCACTGGAGCGCACAAACGCCAAGTTCATACGGCGCTTCAACTATATAGAAGAACACAGCATTAAGGCTGGCCGCCCTCTCACCGAGATGACTCTCGAAGAGATGGACAAGCTTTGGAACGAAGCCAAGGCACTGGAAAAAGAAAACAACAGATAATAACGATACTAATACATATAATGACATGAAGAAGACAGCACTCGCAGCAGTGGCAGCAGTAATGATCATGGCAGGCTGCCAGTTCAAGGAACCACCAAAGGTGCCATACGAAGAACCCGTAGACCCAAGCGTGGAGGTGGACAGCGCCTTCTACGGCTACTGTGGACGCGGGTCTACGCTCAACGAACTGATTATCATAAACAATGCCAGCCAGGACACCATGATTTTCAACGTGGAAGAGGCAAGGCGCAACAGGCGGATTCTTGGCGAATACAGCGTTGGCGACCAGCTCTACGTGGTGCCCAACGAGGACCGCAGCGGAGCCATCTGCGTGGTTAACGAAAACATGCTCCTACACGAATGGGTTACGCTGAGCCCCTACGACGGCAGTTCACTTGTGGGTATAAACATCAAGAGTGGAGGCGATGCAGAGAGCATTGACCAGATTGACCTGAACTACACCCGCTGGGCTATTGTGAACGGCAGGCTGCTGCTCACAGAGACCCGCGAGGATGCCAGCGACATTGAGATAACCCAAAGGTACAACATCATAAGGCTTACAGCCGACTCTCTCTATCTGAGCAACACGGAAGAAGAGGAGACCTTCGACTTTACCGTGAAAAAAGACGTGGTAGAGGAAGACCTCGGTATTGAGCTTGACTACGACACAGAAGAAGACTACGACCTGTTCTGAACCTATGGAACCGTTCCGTATACACATTCTGGGCTGCGGCAGCGCACTGCCCACCATACGCCATTTCTCTGCCATGCAGGTAGTGGAATGCCGTGGAAAGCTGTTCATGATAGACTGCGGCGAAGGGGCACAGATACAGCTGAGACGCTCCTCAATAGCCTTTGAAAGGCTCAGCCACATCTTCATATCACACCTGCACGGCGACCACTGCTTCGGACTGATAGGCATCATCAGCACCTTCGGACTGCTGGGCCGCAGGTCGACACTGCACATCCACGCCCCAAAAGAGTTACAGCCAATGCTGGAGGCACAGCTCAAGATGTTCTTCAACTATGACCTTGGCTACGAAGTGCTGTTCCACCCGGTAGACACCACGCGCCAGGACATAGTATTCGAGGATCACTCGCTCACCGTGGAGTCAATCCCACTGGAGCACCGCATGCCCTGCAGTGGATACCTGATTCGCGAGAAGCCCACACTGCCCCACATCAGGCGCGACATGTTAGACATGTACGAAATACCCGTGTCACAAATAAATAACATAAAGGCAGGACAGGGCTACACTCTGCCCGACGGAACCTTTATTCCCCACGAGCAACTGGTAACTCCGCCCCACCCCATCCGCAGCTATGCCTACTGCTCGGACACAAGGTACATGCCAAACCTGCATGAACGCATAAAAGACGTAAGCACCCTGTACCATGAGAGTACCTACGCCAACGATAAAGTGGACAGCGCAGAGAAATACTACCACTCCACAGCACAGCAGGCAGCCCAGGTGGCACTAAGCGCTAACGCTGGCAAACTTCTGCTCGGACACTACAGCGCACGCTATAACGACGAGACAATACTGCTCAACGAGGCCAAAAAAGTATTCAAGAACAGCTTCCTGACTAACGAAATGGACGTTTTTGACGTCTAAGAAGTACTTTTTTCGCTGAAAATTTGGCAGAATAATTCTTTTTTACTATTTTTGCACGGTAATTTATACATTCACTGCATGAAGAAGAGAATACTCACCTTTATATGCGCTGCGCTGCTCGGCATCTCAGCCCCGGTGTTCGCCATGAACATGGTAATGGAAATGGGAGTGGCCGAGCAAACCGACGAGCAGCAGCCGGTAATAGGAATGGAAGGCAACGTGGTCACAATACAGTGGGCCAGCGGAATGACTCTTGACGTAGTGTCGCTAACGGGAAGAGCCATTGCCTCATATAGAATAGAGAGTCCTTCACAACGTATAGAACTTAATCTGCCCAAAGGGTGCTACATTCTGAAAGTAGGCAAAGTGGTGCGAAAAGTCACCGTGCGCTAATAATCCTAAGTCTTCTGCTCACTCTAAGCAGCACGTCGTGCAAGCAAAACACAGCTTCAGCAGCCCAGGAGGTTGACGAAGCCACTCAGCGCTTGCAGCAATTGTACCAAGCGAATGCCGCGCAGGCTCAGCAACAGCTGAACACTATCCTGGCCAATGCCAACGACACGGCCTTCACCGACCGCATGGGAGCCAACTACTACCAACAGGGAGGCGAGCGGCTTTGGACAGCCACGCCACAACAGTTGGAGAAATGCGACTCTTTTGCTGTGACCCTCCACCAGAAAGTTACGGAGATGGGCTTCAGCGAGGAGGCATTCCGACTGCCCGCCATTGACCGCAACCTGGCCATAATGCACCAGCCGGACTCCGCCCATAACCTACCGCAGACCATGGCACAGCTTGAGGCCGACCTCACTTCAGCCTACCTGCGCTACACCACAGGCCAGCGCTTTGGCTTCACCAACCCCACCCGACTCTTTGGAAGAAACAACTACGACCGTGACATAGAGCGCGCCGACTCAGCATTTATTGACGATGCCATAGACCAGCTCTACAATTGCCACACCATGATGGAGTTCCTCAGAAGTGTTGAACCCACACAACCGGAATACCAGCAGCTCATGGAGCAACTGGCCATTGACTCTACCGACGAAACGCGCCACCGCACACTCTGCAACATGGAGCGCCTGCGCTGGAGAGACAAGAAGAACCCCATGCAGGCCGAGCGCTACATCTTCGTGAACATAGCCTCGCAACAGGTGTGGGCCGTGGGACCCGACAGCGTTATCAACATGCGCATCTGCTGCGGAAAACCTTCAACAAAGACACCGCTCCTGACAAGCGAGATACACAAAATAGAGCTGAACCCCGAATGGGGAATTCCACAAAGCATCATAAGGGGCGAGGTGAGCCACCGCGCTGGCGACTCGGCCTACTTTGCACGCCACAACTACTACATCACCAACTCTCAGGGACAGCGTGTGGACCCAAGAAGCGTGAGCAGCTCTGAACTGGCCAGCGGCCGGTATGCCGTGAGGCAGCGCAGCGGGGCAGGCAACGCCCTGGGACGAATCATCTTCCGCTTCCAGAACAGGTTCTCGGTATACCTGCACGACACCTCCTCACCCGGAGCCTTCAACAACGACCGCCGCACCATATCTCACGGATGCGTCCGTCTGCAGCGGCCCTTCGACATTGCAGAGTTCGTACTGCCCGATGCCGCCCCGTGGCTGCTTGACCAGATGAGGTTGTCCATAGACATGCAGCCGAAGACCGACCGCGGACGCGAGTACAAGCGAACCCACTCGGGCTCTATAAGACTTGTCAACAACAAGGAGGTAAACCCAAGGGTGCCCGTAATTATTACTTACTTTACGGAGTATCCCAACCCCGCCACAGGAGTGATGGACATCTGGGGCGACCCCTACGGCTACGACAACATTATTTTCAGGGCCATTAAACCTTTACTGCCCTAACACGTCAAAGATTTCAGCAATGGAATCCATGGACGACAAGCAAATACAGCAGCTACTGCAAAGCCCCGGCACGTTGCGCCGGGGCTTTGAGGCTATGGTGCGGCAGTACGGCGAACAGCTCTACTGGCAGGTGCGCCGCATAGTGCTGACCCACGACGATGCCAACGACGTGGTGCAGAACGCCCTGCTGAAAGCCTGGAACGCCATAGACACCTTCAAGGGAGAGTCTAAGGTGCAGACATGGCTGTCACGCATAGCCATAAACGAAGCCCTTGACTTCACCCGCAGACAGAAAAGCCACCCCACACTAAGCACCGACGACGACCAACTGGGACTGGCCAACCAACTCATGGCCGACCGCTACTTCGACGGCGACGAGACAGAGGCCCAACTACAGGAGGCTATAGCCCAACTGCCTGACGTGCAACGCACCGTGTTCCAGCTTCGCTACTACGATGAAATGAAGTACAGCGAGATAAGCAAGGTGTTAGGCACGTCGGAAGGAGCACTGAAAGCCTCCTATCACATAGCAGTGAAAAAAATCACTGAATTTTTCCACAAACACGATTAAACCTTTTACACATACCATCGTCAATAACACAAGAAAGGTAAAAGCCATGACACACGAAGAAGAATATCTCAGACAAAAGATAGGGAGCAAGAACCCCTTCACCGTGCCCGAAGGCTACTTCGAGCAGCTCACCAGCCAGGTGATGCAGAGCCTGCCTGGACAGAAGCAGGTCCGCAAGGCCACGATAAAGTCTTTGCGGCCGTGGCTCTACGCCGCTGCATGTGTCTGCGTGGCCGCATTCACCACTGCCATGCTGTTAGGCGGCGGCAACGGCCAAGGCACCGCGCAGCAGCAGACGGCAGCAACAGAACAAACACAAGACTACACCATATACTACAGCGACAACTACATTGAAGCCGAGGCAGACTATGCCATGGTTGACAACCAGGAGATATACTCCTGCCTGCTGGCCGACATGTAGACCGCCACAACTTTGCTTAAGCAAAAAGCACAAAAAAAGAACAAAAACAAAACGAACAAGCAGGAAATGAAGAAAATTCTGACCATCGCAGCTATATGCCTGCTCTCACTGACAGCCGCGGCACAGGCCCAGATACCGCCACAGCAGCAGCGCCACGGGCAGCAGCAGTTTTCGCCTGAACGCTTTGATGCCGACCTCCAGGCCTTCATAACCTCTGAGGCTCACCTCACGCCCCAGGAAGCAGCAGCCTTCTTTCCCGTGTACAAGGAGATGCAGGACAAGCAACGCGAACTGTCAAACAGGCAAAGGGAAATAAGCACAACAAAGCCTGCCGACGATGAAGGCTGTATGAACGTCATCAGGGAAAGCGACGAGATAGACCTTGAGATAAAGCGCATACAGCAGACCTATCACAATCGCTTCATGGAAATTGTAAGTCCGTCGAAGCTATACGACATACTGAACGCCGAGAAACGCTTCTTCCGTCGCATGATGAGAAACTGGGGCCGGGGCAACACCCAGCACGGCCACAGGCCACAGGGACAACGCTAAGGACGGGGGCTGAAGACTTCTTCATCGCGGCGAAGCAGAGAAAAAGAAGTACGCTCGGAAGACACAGGGCGCCAGACTGTAGAGTAGATATCAACAATACTCTCTGTCTGGCGTCCGTTTATTGTATATGTACGCACAAGACGCACCACATACATGCTGCTGTCCACAGGCTCCTCAACACCCACCAACTGCATGTCAACAGTGAGCACACCGCTCATACGGATTGACAAACTGTCATCAGTGAGCAGCGTCATCTCGCTTTCGCCCTCCAGCAGGTTGTTGACAGAGGCACGCATTCCGGCCTCCTTGAAGTCTATCAGGTCAAGGCGTGAGCTTGCCGTGAGATAGGGCATTATGCTGTCTGGCATGGTTCTGAACACATCAGCAATCTTTGGTTTCTGGGCATTAGCACATATCAGCTGTACCAGAAACATGAGCACCATCAGCGTTCTCTTCATCATCACTATTCTCTTCATACCGTTAATTATGGTTTTGCAAAGCTAACTGCATCATCATCACCGCCGCAAGGCCGGCAGTCTCAGTGCGCAAGCGGCTTGGTCCCAAGTCTACCGACACAAAGCCAGCCTCCACGGCCTGCCTCACCTCTTCAATGGAGAAATCGCCCTCAGGGCCTACCAGCACCAACGTCTCGCCAATGTCAGTGCTATCCTCTTTGCTGTCATTGCCCTGAGAAGAGAGCAGAGTAAAAAGATTTTCCCTTGGCACCTCGCCGTAGCAGTGGGCAATGAAGCGCCGCCCGGACGTGTGGGCCTTTATAAAGGAGCCGAAGCTCTCCATCTCGTTCACCACCGGCAACCACGCCTTACGGCTCTGCTTCATGGCCGACACCACGATTTTCTCAAGCCTCGGCACCTTCACCACCTTGCGCTCAGAGAAGCGACATGACAGAAGAGACAGCTCGTCGAAGCCCACCTCGGTGGCCTTCTCGGCCAGCCACTCCATCCTCTCCATCATCTTCGTAGGAGCGATGGCAAGGTGTATGCGGCCCGGCCACGGCCGCTGCTGCGCCATGGTTTCCGTTATATTATACAGACAGCGTCGGCCGCTAACCAGGCTTACCTCGGCATGGTAGAACACGCCCTCGCCGTCCATAAGCACCATCTCGTCGCCCTCCTTCAGGCGGAGCACGCGCACAGCATGGGCAGCCTCCTCCTCGGGCAACTCCCGGCACATGGAAGCCTGCGGCACATAGAAATAGCGTTCCTCCTTCATGACTTCCGGCGGTTTATCTCGTCGCGCAACTGCGATGCCAGCTCGTAGTTTTCTTCTTCCACGGCATTCCTCAGGGCAGCTTTAAGACGGGGCGTGTCCATGGAGTTGATGGGTATGGCCACACCATTGGCATTCTCGTCGAACGGAACACTCTGCCTGTCCATAAGCCGCTCCTCTATATATAAAGGTATATGGGAGATGATGCTTAGCAGTACGGCATCACTGGTACGCACACGCACGCTGTTGCCGTTCTCCATGTCCATGAGCATAACCTGATACTGGCCGTCGTAGACACCTACAATCATCATTTCGTAAGTAGAAGGCATCAGTTGCAACAGAGCCTCAGGCAGCATAGTGCGGTTAATGCTGCTGCTGCCCTTAAGGCGCATAAGCAGCTGGCGGGTCATGTCGGTATCGCAAACCACAGTGAGCACCCGCCGGCGGGCCTCGTCGGTGAGAAGTATCACCGACAGTTCCTCGCTGCCTGCTATCTGCTGCAAGTTCTCAAACCTTAACAGTATGCGCTTCACCTTGTATCTATTTCTTCTCTGGCTTAAACACTAACGCAAACAACACTGCCACCACCAAGGCAAAGGCAGCAAAGATGAACCAGCACGTCTGCCAGTTGCCCATCAGGTAGCCGTTTTCCCACTGGCAGAAGGAGTTGACTATGGCTCCAGCCGAGAGGGTGCCCACAGTGGCTCCTATACCGTTGGTCATCATCATGAACAGACCCTGTGCAGATGCCTTGATAGACGTGTCGCACTCCTGGTCTACGAAGATGCCGCCCGACACATTGAAGAAGTCGAAGGCTACGCCATAGACTATGCACGACAGGATGAACAGCAGTACGCCCGGCATGGCAGGATTGCCCACTCCGAAGAAACCGAAGCGGAACACCCACGCGAACATTGACATGAGCATTACCACCTTGATGCCATAGCGCTTCAGGAAGAACGGAATGAGCAGTATGCACAAGGCCTCGCTGATCTGCGATATCGACGTAAGCAGGGTTGCGTTGTTGGCAGCAAAGGTATCGGCAAAGGCGGCATCGCCCTTGAAACTGGTGATGAAGGGGCCTGCATAGCCGTTTGTGACCTGAAGGCACATGCCAAGCAGGGCGGAGAAGATGAAGAACAGCGCCATCTTCTTGCGCTTGAACAGGCGGAATGCGCTCAGACCCAGGGACTCGGCCAGCGAAGCCTTCTTGTCGCTCTTCACCAACTTGCACTCAGGCAGGGTGAAGCAGTAGAGGAACAGCACAAGGCTCAGGACTGCAGACACGAAGAACTGCATGTGAGTGTACTGGAACTTATGGTCGTTGTCGGCCAGTGTGAACGAGAAACTGCCGTCCTGCCACACGGCGCAGTTAACAAACCACATCGTGGCAATGAAGCCAACAGTGCCCAGAACCCTGATGGGCGGGAAGTCCTTCACGGTGTCATAGCCGTTGGTCTTCAGAATTGAGAATGCAGTAGTGTTACCCAGGGCTATTGTTGGCATGAAGAAGGCCACACTGACAGTGTACATAGCGATGAAGGCCCCCTTGTTTGGCAGCTCATTGCCGAAGCCGGCCTCCTGCCCCATCCACCAGCAGCACATCATGGCGGCACCAGCCACCAGGTGGCACAGGCCGAGCAGCTTCTGCGGCTGGATGTACTTGTCGGCCACTATGCCCATGAGCGTAGGCATGAAAATGCTCACTATGCCCTGTATGGCATAGAACCAACTAATCTCGCTACCCAGTCCTGCCACACCTAAGTAGTTGCCCATGCATGTAAGGTAAGCTCCCCAGACTGCAAACTCCAGGAAGTTCATGATAATCAGACGCAGTTTCGTATTCATATCGTTTTCGTTTTTAGTTTAGTGCCTTATCTTTATAGTATGCCCTGAGGAGGCCGTCGCCATCGCGCCTAAGCTCCACCGTTCCGGGCATCCATTCTGTGAATGCCGACTCACCTGTCAGCGGGTAGCAGTCGTGGACCAGCCCTGAGCGAATCTCCACCACTGACAGTGTCAGGCACTTGCCGTCCTCCAACACTATCCGATGGGATGCTATCCTGCGGCATTGTCTCTTCATCATCATGCTGTGTATGGAATCTGATAAGCTGTACATTGCTAAGGAAAAGCAGGCGTGCAGCAGCTACCTGCTCGCTGCCCTGCCCTAAGTAGAAGAAGCCCTTTATGGACTTTGGCATACGGTCGGCCAGTTCCGGCACACGCAACTGGCTTAGTCCCGACACAGAGAAATGCAGGTTGCGGCTCACCACCGTGTCCTCGTAAGTTACAGCCAGATATACCACGCCAGCCTTTGTGCCGGCCTGAAACATATAGTCGCTCATGAACTGCATCATAAGCCTGTCGCCGCGGCGGAAAGTGGTGTCGGCCTCGATATTAAACTGCCAGATATTGTACGGAGGAGCAGGCAGCATCAGTGCCGTTGTCCTGTCCGGCCAGATGTTGGCCGTATCGCCCGTGGCATTGAAGTTGGCATACTTGCCTATGTCACCCTCCGATGCTCCCTGCGACAAAGCTATCTCCTCAAGCCTCTCTGCCACCCTCTTGTAGATGGGGTCGAAGCGGTCGGAGCGAGTATAGTAATACACGAGCGACGAGTCGAACTCAGCCTGCGTCACGCCATGCTTGGCCAGCACGGCTGCCGTAAGGAGAGACTGACTGTAGTTGCGGTCATATTGCGGCATGCCGCCCTCAAGGGCCATGGCCTTGGCCAAGTGGTAGTCAACCAGTATGTCCTCCATGTCGTCTGGCTGGATATACTGCTTAGGCGTTCCGGGCTTGCAGGCTGCCATAGCCATTAGCCCCCCAACCACTGCAAGTGCCACAGTCCTATTCACGCTTCAAGCTTATCTTACTCAGTTCTTTACGGTAGAAAAGCAACAACACTACAACGCTCACCGAGATACACGCATCGGCAAAGTTGAACACAGGGTCGAAGAAGGTAAACCTCTCCCCTCCCCAGATGGGCAGCCATTCTGGCAGTGTGGTGTCAATGAGGGGGAACCAGAACATGTCGACCACCTTGCCCGTCAGGAATCCGGAGTAGCCATTGCCAAGGCCCACCCACTGACTGACATGCCCCGGCGTAGAGGCGTCAAAGCCCAGACCGTAGAACATGCAGTCTATCAAGTTTCCTGCAGCCCCGGCGAGCACCAGAGCCAGACAGGCTATGTAGCCCCAGCGAGTCTTCTTGCTGGCCTCCACCCAGATGTAGTAGCTTAGGAAGGCAATGGCCACAACCCTGAACAACGAAAGCACTATCTTGGGACCTATCTGCATTCCCCAGGCCATGCCGTTGTTCTCAATGAAAGATATGTAGAACCAGTTGGTGACTCTGATGCTCTCATGAAGCTCCATGTTGGTCTTCACTGAGATTTTTATAATCTGGTCAATAAGCAAGACGGCCGTAATGATGATTACAGCCATCAAGCCTCTTGATATGATGGGTTTCTTCCTGTCCACTTGGCTTATCTTAGCTTGCATTATTCATGCAATTTAGAATTAAGAGTTTAGAATTTAGAGTTATTCTCGCTTCGCTGCGATTAAGATTTAAGAATTTGAATTGCCCGCGCATAATACTTCTTAATTCCTAATTCCTACTCGCCGCAGGCGATAACTCTTAATTCTTAATTCTAAACTCTTAATTCATATGCATACTATAGGTTAGCTCACCTTCGTTTCTTCTCCAGTTCCTTCGATTCCACGCTCAGCGTAGCATGAGGCACGGCGCGCAGTCGCTCTGCAGGTATCAGCTTTCCCGATATGCGGTCAATGCCGTAAGTCTTGTTGTCTATGCGGACAAGGGCGGCCTTCAGGCCCTGGATGAACTTCTGCTGGCGTGCGGCAAACTTCATCAGGTCCTCCTTCGACTGCGTCTCGCTGCCTTCCTCCAAAGCCTTGTAGGTTGGCGACGTGTCGTCCACATCGTTCGAGTCGCGGTTGGTGAGCGTGTCCATCATCTGTTCATAGTCGCGGGTGGCCAGCGCAAGCTTCTCATTTATAATCTGACGGAACTCCTCAAGCTCCTCGTCAGTGTAGCGTGTTTTCTCTGCCATAGGTTATTAGGATTTAGCTATTTTTATGTTTAGTTTAAAGTCATCGAAGTCCACTTCCTGACCGTCGTTGTCTGCAACGATGATATCATCGGCCAGGACCTGGGTCTTTATGTATTCGCCAAAGGAAGCCACGGCACTCTCCACCTCAGCCTTCGGTGTAATAGCAACCGTGATGCGGTCTGTTATCTCAAGTCCGGTTTCCTTTCTCAGGTTCTGAATGCGGTTCACCAGTTCACGGGCCATGCCTTCCTGGCGCAGCTCGTCGGTCAGCTCCACCTCAAGTGCTACGGTCAGTGCGCCCTCGTTGGCCACCAGCCAGCCGGGAATATCCTCGCTGATGATGTCTACGTCGGCAGCCTCAACAGTGAGTTCCTGGCCGTCAACGTTGATGCCGATGGTGCCCTGCTTCTCCAGCTCGGCTATCTGCTCCTGCGAGAGGGCATCCATGGCGGCGGCCACGCCCTTCATCAGCTTGCCGAACTTCTTACCCATGGTGCGGAAGTTGCACTTCACCTTCTTCACCAGAATGCCCTGGCCCTCAACGAATTTCAGTTCCTTCACATTCACCTCGTTCATGATGAGCTGCTTCACGGCTTCGATGTGTTTCTTCTGCTCTTCCGATGCGGGCACCATGATGCTCTGCAGCGGCTGGCGCACCTTGATATTTACCTTGCGGCGCAGGGCCAGCACCATGGAGGTAATCTTCTGTGCCATCTCCATGCGCGCCTCCAAGTCGGTGTCAATGGCAGTTTCATCAACCACAGGATAGTCATCTAAGTGCACACTGTCCTTGGCGCCACCGAGGTCACGGTAAAGCTGGTCGGCATAGAACGGAGCGAAGGGGGCGATGAGCTTTGCCACCGTCAGCAGGCAGGTATAGAGGGTGTCGTAGGCAGAGCGCTTGTCGGCATCCATCTCCTTGCCCCAGAAGCGCTTGCGGTTCAGGCGCACATACCAGTTGGAGAGGTCGTCGTTGACAAAGGCGTCAATGAGGCGGCCGGCACGAGTCGGGTCGAAGTTGTCCATCTCAGCCTTCACCTTCTTCACGAGGGTGTTAAGGCAGGAAAGTATCCAGCGGTCGATCTCAGGCCGTGTTTGTTGCGACTCAGTCGCAACAGACGGGACGTAGCCGTCTACGTTGGCGTAGAGGGCGAAGAACGAGTAGGTGTTGTAAAGCGTTCCGAAGAACTTGCGGCGCACCTCGTCCACGCCTTCGGGGTCGAACTTCAGGTTGTCCCAGGGCTCCGAGTTGGTCATCATGTAGAAGCGCACGGCGTCGCTTCCGTATTTGTCTATCATCTCGAAGGGGTTCACCACGTTGCCCACATGCTTTGACATCTTGTTGCCCTTGGCATCAAGCACCAGGCCAGTGGATACCACGTTCTTAAAGGCCACCGAGTCGAAGATCATCGTGGCGATGGCATGCAGGGTGAAGAACCATCCGCGCGTCTGGTCGACGCCCTCGTTGATATAGTCGGCGGGATAGAACTTGCGCTCGTCAATGAGCTCCTTGTTCTCAAACGGATAGTGCTGCTGAGCGTATGGCATGGAGCCGCTGTCGAACCACACGTCTATGAGGTCGGCCTCGCGCTTCATGGGCTTGCCAGTAGGCGAGACGAGGGTGATGTAGTCCACGTATGGGCGGTGCAGGT
>JAFTAR010000014.1 GCA_017455495.1 Prevotella sp. | reverse complement strand
CTTGCGCATGCGGCAGACGGTCATCAGCTTGCGAGTTTGTGCCTCGACACCCTTTGCCCCGTCCACCACGATGATGGCACTGTCCACGGCGGTCAGTGTGCGGAAGGTGTCCTCGGCAAAGTCCTGGTGGCCGGGCGTATCGAGAATATTCACCTTGTACATATTCTCGGCATCGCCGGAGGGGGAATAGTCGAACTCCATGACGCTTGTCGTCACAGAGATACCACGCTGCTTCTCTATCTCCATCCAGTCGCTGGTGGCCGTCTTCTTGATTTTATTGTTCTTCACGGCGCCGGCCACCTGAATCTGCCCGCCAAAGAGCATGAGTTTCTCGGTCAGCGTGGTCTTTCCCGCATCGGGGTGGGAGATGATGGCAAATGTTCTGCGTCGTTCGATCTCGGGATTCATAATTCTATATCTCGTTCTCTTTATTCATGTTCGTTATACAATTGGGCCAGCAGCTCCAACCAGTGTGTGATGGGCTGCAAGGCCACTTGGGTCTCCGTCGAGATTTCACGACCCTGCATCTTCAGCACCGTAGCACCATAGATGGCCTCCAGGGAGTTCTCGACCTCGCCTTTCTCCTTGTCGGCACCATGTGTGCGGAGATCCACGATTGAGGGCAGTGCCTTGTAATAGGCAGCGCTGTAGAAGGGTTGCTTCGCATCATGCAGGAGTTCCTGGTGGCGGTCGGTCATGAGCAAGATAGTATTGCGCACCACCTGCACGTGCCCGGCACGCTCACATCCCTCCTCATGCATCATCCGGACGAGTCCGCCATACCATTCGGCGACCTCCTTCGTCTGCGCCTCATCATAATGAAAGCGGGGAAGGTATTCGGCAACGATCCGATCGACGTCCAGGCCATAAGCGCGGATGACATCCTCAACCTGGAACATATATATGACATAAGCAGTAATATTCTGCCCGCGAAGTTTCTTTGCTACTAACATTATTCTTCCTTATCTGTTCCTCCGTTTCCCAAATCCCAAATTCTATAGTCCTCCAACTCCTATTCCCATATATAATATAAGGTATAGGCAAACCCTGCCACAGCTGCCAGCATGACCAGAATGCCAATCGCCCTATTCAGCCGTACGACACTGCTCAGGCGGAAGCGCATCCTCACACGGTCTATCGCTCCCGAAAGACAGAACCACCAGAGGCAGGCACCCACCACGATGGCGGCAAAACCAAAGATGTACTCCAGACCATACTCGGGACGGATGAAGCCCACGCTGTCAAAGAGTGCAATGAAAAGCACAATGACAAGCGGATTGCTGATGGACACGAGAAAGCCCGTGAGCATATTGTTAGCAAGCGTGCCGCGGCTATGGCTGGGCGAAGTCATATCATGCGGCCTGGCTTTGTAGGTGTACAGGCCAAAGAGGAAGAGCATGATGCTCCCGCCAAGCTTGAAGTAGTCCACCGACAGCGAATTGCTGAAGAATTCCATCACGGCACGCATGCCGAGGGCGGTCAGGATGGCATAGAGCAAATCACTCACCACAGCCCCAAGACCCGTGACGAAACCATACCAACGACCCTTGTTCAGTGTCCGGCGAACAGCCAACACACCCACAGGGCCCATCGGCGCACTCGCGATGATGCCCACAATCAGTCCTTTGACCACAAGGACCATCGTATTTATCGGGTTCAAAAGCATATTAGGCTGCAAATTTCGCGTTTTTTTTCGACTTATGACACTTTTTTCGGGAAAAAGTGAGGATTTATCCGAGGAAATGCCTACCTTTGTAGAGAACAATCCCCAACAAACAACATAATCATATTCAACATGGAAAAGAAACCTTATGTAATTGGCTTGGACCTGGGCGGAACCAACTCGGTGTTCGGCATCGTGGACGGAAAGGCCAATGTAGTGGCCAGTGTATCGGTCAAGACGCGCGGTCACGGCACTGCCGAGAACTATGTGAACAACTGCTGCGAGGCACTGCAGACCATCATCAGCCAAGTGGGCGGAATCGAGAAGATTCAGGCCATGGGCATCGGTGCACCTAACGGAAACTATTACTCGGGCAGCGTGGAGAACGCCCCCAACCTGGAGTGGCGGGGTATCATCCCCCTGGCCAAGATGTTCAGCGAGCGTCTGGGTATCCCCGTGGCACTGACCAACGACGCCAATGCAGCCGCCATCGGAGAAATGGCCTACGGCGTGGCCAAAGGCATGAAGAACTTCATCATGATCACCCTGGGCACAGGTGTGGGCAGCGGCATTGTCGTGAACGGCCAGCTGGTATATGACAGCGACGGATTTGCAGGAGAGCTGGGCCACGTAGTTATTGACCGCAGCAAGAGCGCACGCGACTGTGGTTGCGGCCGCAAGGGCTGCCTCGAGGCTTACTGCTCCGCTACCGGCATGGTGCGCACGGCACTCGAGTGGATGGCCATCCGCACCACCCCATCAACACTGCGCGATATCCCCTTCGACAAGCTGGAAGCAAAGGACATCAGCATCGCAGCCTCACAAGGCGACTTCATGGCCAAGGAAATCATGAACTACACCGGCGACCTGCTGGGCAAGGCATGTGCCGACTTCTGCAACTTCAGCAGCCCCGAGGCTTTCATCTTCTTCGGAGGTCCCACGAAGGCCGGCGACCTGCTGATGAACCCCATACGCAAGGCATACGATGAGAACGTCCTGATGAACTTCAAGGGAAAAGCCAAGCTGCTTCTCTCCGAACTGGACGGCGCCAGCGCTGCCGTGCTGGGTGCAAGTGCCCTGGGCTGGGAGCTTTAATGTAAACAGACATTCGTACGGCACATTGCCGTGACATCCTGCAAAGCGCAATTTGTCTTTTCATGACAAATTGCGCTTTTTTCTGTTTTGATTATCATTTTGTCGGGCAAAAGTTTTTATGGTTTGTTAATTTTACTTAACTTTGCAACATCAATGTATGACTCGAACATTTAAATTACCTTTATTAACCACTATCAAACACTGGCAACTTATGAAAACCAATGCCAAACATTACCTTTCCCTGGGCGTAGTCACGGGCTGCATGCTGCTTACTGCATGCGTGGACGACAGCTACGACCTGGAAGACGTCGACTGGACGATAGGCAGCAACGTAGACCTGAAACTGCCCTATTGCAGCACAGACAGCATCCTTCTGCGTAACATCATGGACCTGGAGGAAGACGGCGTGGTGCAGTACGTATGGAGCGATGAACTGCAGGACTCCATCTTCTGCGTCAAACAGAGTGGCAAGGCAGACATTCAGCCTGTGAATGTCGAAGACATCCGCATCCGCAAACCGGAGATTGAAAACATCAATGCCACGGTTCCCCTGGACCTCTTCCACAAGATCAACAGACGGAAGATTAACGTGCCCATCACCGTTCCCGGCGGAGGAGGCACAGTGAATGTGAATGTCCCGGACAAGGAGTACTTCTATGTCATCCAGGCTGGCTCGGCCGTCAACCACATTGAGGAGAATGCCCAGGCACGGGACATCAACCGCGACGTGGTTAGCATCGAGAGCGTCACTATCAAGGAGAACACCGCAACGCTGGAGATGGAGGTCGTGGGTCTGCCCGACTTTGTAACCCACATCTATCTGAACGATCTTACGCTGGAATATCCAAAGGGCCTGCAGATAGGCAAGGTGGTCTTCCGTGGCAATGAAATCGCTCCAGGCCGTATTGCGAACAATCAGATTAAGCTGACCATCGGCGAGACACGAGTGCCCATCGCCGAGAAGCTGAAGCTGACCATCTCCTTCACCGGAATCACCGAAGGCGAGGATTTCGTCTTCGACAAGAATGCCCACACGGCCACCATCAAGGGCGGTTTCTCCGTCACCGGTTCGTTTGGCCTCAAGACAGCCGAGTTCGATGCAGATGGGATCGCAGCAGCCATCAATGCACTCCCAGCTGAGGACATCGCCGAGATTCAGGCCACCAAGACGCTGGACAAGGTGATGCCCGAGAACATCACGTTCAACGGCAGTGCCAGCTTCGGCCGCGACATCGAGGTGGATACGTTCACGGGCGAACTGCGCCACGAGGTCAGCAATATCGACCCCATCATGTTGGATGACCTGCCCAACTTCCTGAACGACGACGAAGTGATACTCGACTTGGAGAATCCCATTCTCTTCCTCAAGGCCAAGAGCCAGATTCCGGCCACAGCCACTACGAGCATCACCGTGAAGAACGTGGAGCGTGGCATCAGCATCACCGCACCAAACATCTCGGTGGTGGGAGATGCCACAGGCGCTTACGAGAACCAGTACTATCTGGCCGACAATCCTGCCAAGTATCTGCCCAGCGACTACAGCCATGCACAGCGCATCACGACCACAGGCAACAAGGTCAGCGAGCTCATCCGCAAAATACCTCACCAAATAGATATCGAAGTGGCTGCCGTCACCCTACACGCCGAGAACCTCAGTGTGACACGCAACTATGAGATCGATGTCGAGTATGAAGTGTTTGCCCCCATCTCATTCGGCAAGGAATTCCGGCTCGTCTATCGCGACACCGAGCGCGGTTGGGCAGACGACATCGAGGACATGGAGGACGTTGACTTCGGCTACCTGCAGCTCACCGCCAAGGCATTCAGCGACCTGCCCACCACCACGACGCTCAAGCTAACGCCCATTGACGAGAACGGCATGGCCATCCCGCAGTTAGAGGTGGACTCTATCAGCGTGCCGGCTAACGCCAACGGTGCCGACGTCGCCTTCACCATCAAACCTGGGACGGGCTACACGCTCAACGACATTCTGAACGGCAACGAGCAGAAGGGGGTAAAGAAGATTGACGGTGTTCAGTACGAAGCCCGACTCGCCGGCACCAACTCCGGCGGTACGCTCAAGCGCAAGGCCTACATGATACTGCGTCAGATGCAGGTGACCATCAAGGGAGGAGTAACCATTGACGCTAATTAATCCAAGACCACATAACAGAACATACATCATTATGAAAACGACACTCAAATCCATAATAACTGTCTGTGCCTTGGTAGTCAGCGGAAGCACCCTCGCACAGAACCTCAACAGTGCCTATTTCCTGGACGGATATGCCTATGGCCACGAAATGAACCCAGCCAAGGAGTACGACCGTAAGGGCTATATCAGTTTCCCCGTCCTGGGCAACATCAACATGGCCTTCCGCGGCAACGTCGGCGTGAAGGACTTCTTTTACAAGAATCCCAACGGCAGCGGACTCGTGAGCTACCTCCACCCCAGCATCACATCCAAGGAGGCCATGGGTGCCTTCCATGACAAGAACAAGCTGCTGATGGATGCACGTATCGACATTCTCAGCGTGGGCTTCCATGCCTTCAAGGGTTACAACACGATTACACTGGGGTCTCGAGCCAACATCGGACTTAACGTCCCCTACGAACTGTTCAATCTGACGAAGAATCTCACGAACAGGAACTACGACATCAGCGAGTTTGGTGCCACGGCCATAGCATGGGGCGAACTGGCCCTGGGCCACAGCCACCAGGTCAATGATGCATGGCGCGTCGGCGGCAAGGTAAAGTTCCTGCTGGGCGGTGCATACGCAAAGATGAAGATGGACAATCTGAGCCTCGACCTCTCGAACGACAACCAGTGGATCGCCAACGCCAATGCCACGATGGAAGTTGGCGTGAAAGGCTTCACCTGGGGTGATACAGAGACCAAGGAATACAAGAACCAGTACCCCGGCCACATGACATACCAGCAGCTCGACCTGGACAACGCTGATGTTGACGGCAGCGGCCTGAACGGCTTCGGAATGGGATTTGACCTGGGTGTGGAATGGGACATGGAAAAGCAGGAACTCGTGGACGGACTGAAGCTGAGTGCCTCGCTGCTCGACCTGGGCTTCATCAGCTGGAGCGACGTGGCCATTGCCCAGAACAAGGGAGACGCCTTCGTCTTCAACGGCTTCCATAACATCCAGGTGAGCGACGGCCCGGGCGAACCTCTTGACGAGCAGGCCGACGATCTGGGCGACCGCCTGAGCGACCTGTACAGCCTCCAGGACGGCGGTTCGGGCAGCAAGACAACCGGACTGGGCGCCACCCTCAACCTGGCAGCCGAATACGCGCTTCCCTCCTATCGTCACCTGAAGTTTGGTCTCTTGAGCACCACGCGTCTGCAGGGCGTATATAGCTGGAACGAGGAGCGGCTGGCCGTCACGCTGAGCCCTGCCAAGATGTTCGAGATGAGCTGCAATGTCGGCGTCGGCACACTGGGGGCCAACCTGGGTTGGGTAATCAACTTCCACCCGCGCTCCTTCAGTCTGTTCATCGGCTCGGACCATTGTATCGGCAAGTTCTCCAAGCAGATGGTTCCCCTGCGCAGCAACTACGACTTCTGCATGGGCATCAACATACCTTTCGGCAAAAGCCGCATAGAATAAAGCCCACCGCCACAGTGCAAGATATCCCCGAGGGGGAGACGGACCTTCATCACGTCCGCCTCCCCCTCGGCGTTTTATGACATGGAGCAATCCTCTGGCTGGCATACCACCTGGAAAACGGTGGAGTACCACCAAACATTTGGTGGAGTGCCACGGAAAGTTTGGTGGAGTGCCGCGGGAAAGTTGGTGGTATGCCGCCCGTTTCTCCCCCATTCTCTTCGCTTCGTAAAGCCGGCATACAGAAAATTATGAATTATGAACTATGAATTATGAATTAATTATTGTACCTTTGCATGCAGAAACGACAATACCCTATCAAGGACATGACGATTACATTCTTCAAGACACCCGCCGGCACGATTATTGCCACTCAGAGCGGGCATGCACTCACAAGCGAGGAGCAAGAGAAACTATGTTGGCTTTATGGCGAAGCCACGATCATCAATGCAGAAAGCGTAGATGGCTACTTCGTGGGCCCACGCCGCGAAATGATTACTCCATGGAGCACCAATGCCGTTGAGATCACCCAGAACATGGCCCTCAGCGGCATTGTGCGTATCGAGGAATACTTCCCCGTGGACAGCGCCGACGCCGAATACGACCCCATGCTGCAGCGCATGTACAAGGGGCTCGACCAGGACATTTTCCGCGTCGATATCGAACCCGCAGCAATACAGCATATCGACGACCTCGACAGCTACAATGAGCAGGAGGGGCTGGCTCTCTCGCCCGAGGAAATCCAATACCTGCACGATGTGGAGAGGCAGCTGGGACGCAAGCTCACGGACAGCGAGGTCTTCGGCTTTGCCCAGATCAACAGCGAGCACTGCCGCCACAAGATATTCGGCGGCACATTCATCATCGACGGGGAGGAGAAGCAGAGCAGTCTCTTCCAAATGATTAAGCGCACCACGCAGGAGAACCCCCACCGAATCATCTCGGCCTACAAGGACAACGTAGCCTTTGCCGAAGGGCCTGTGGTGGAACAGTTTGCACCGGCCGACCATTCGACGAGCGACTGGTTCCGCATAAAGGATATCGAGAGCGTCATCAGCCTGAAGGCCGAGACACACAACTTTCCGACCACCGTGGAGCCATTCAACGGTGCCTCCACCGGCACGGGCGGCGAGATACGCGACCGCATGGGCGGCGGCACAGGCTCATGGCCCATCGCCGGCACCGCTGTATATATGACCAGCTACCCCACTCCCCGGCAGGGAGCCATGCCTCCCCGTCCCTGGCTCTACCAGACACCCGAGCAGATTCTCATCAAGGCTTCCAACGGTGCCTCAGACTTCGGCAACAAGTTCGGACAGCCGCTCATCACGGGTTCGGTGCTCACCTTCGAGCACGAAGAGAACGGCGAGCAATACGGCTACGACAAGGTAATCATGCTGGCTGGCGGAGTGGGCTACGGCACACGGCGCGACTGCCTGAAGAAGGAGCCTCAGAAGGGCAACAAGATTGTCGTCGTGGGTGGCGACAACTATCGTATCGGGCTCGGTGGAGGCAGTGTCTCCAGCGTGGACACCGGTCGCTACAGCAGCGGCATCGAGCTGAACGCCGTGCAACGAGCCAATCCTGAGATGCAGAAGCGCGCCAACAATCTGGTACGTGCCCTGTGCGAGGAAGACGTCAACCCCGTAGTCAGCATTCACGACCACGGATCGGCAGGCCACGTGAACTGCCTCTCCGAGCTGGTGGAGGAATGCGGCGGCCTTATTGACATGACCAAGCTGCCCATCGGCGACCCGACACTCTCGGCCAAGGAAATCATCGCCAACGAAAGCCAGGAACGCATGGGCCTGCTCATCGACGAGAAGCATATCGAACACGTCCGCCGCATTGCCGAGCGCGAGCGAGCTCCGCTCTACGTGGTGGGCGAGACCACGGGCGATGCCCACTTCGCCTTCCAGCAAGCCGACGGCGTGCGCCCATTCGATCTTGACGTAGCTCAGATGTTCGGCCACAGCCCCAAGACAGTAATGCGTGACGAGACTGTGGAGCGGCACTATGCCCCGGTAGATGCCAAGAGCCTTGACGTATCTGAGAAACTAAACGCCTACATCGAAGGCGTGCTCTCGCTGGAGAGCGTAGCCTGCAAGGACTGGCTCACGAACAAGGTGGACCGTTCCGTGACAGGTAAGGTAGCGCGCCAGCAGTGTCAGGGAGAGTTGCAGCTGCCGCTCTCCGACTGTGGTGTGGTAGCCCTCGACTACCGTGGTCGCAAGGGTATTGCCACCGCACTGGGCCATGCGCCCCAGGCTGCACTTGCCAGCCCCGCAGCCGGCAGCGTGCTCAGCGTGGCCGAATCGCTCACCAATCTCGTATGGGCACCGCTGGAGGAAGGGCTCGACAGCGTCAGCCTCAGCGCCAACTGGATGTGGCCGTGCCGTGCCCAGAAGGGCGAGGATGCCCGCCTCTATCAGGCCGTCGAGGCACTAAGCGACTTCTGCTGCCAGTTGGAGATTAATGTGCCCACAGGCAAAGACAGCCTCTCCATGACCCAGAAATACCCTGACGGTACCAAGATTATCTCTCCGGGAACCGTCATCGTCTCCAGCGGCGGACAGGTATCCGACATCCGCAAGGTGGTGAGTCCCGTGCTCTCCGCAGAGCCTAAGAGCGCCCTCTACCACATCGACTTCTCGTTTGACGCCCTGCATCTGGGTGGCAGTGCGTTGGCACAGAGCCTGGGACGCGTAGGCTCCGACGTGCCCACGGTGCAGAATGCCGAATACTTCCGCGATGCATTCAATGCCGTGCAGGAGTGCGTGCGCCATGGCCTCCTGCTCGCCGGACACGACATCAGCGCAGGCGGCCTCGTCACCACTCTGCTCGAAATGTGCTTTGCCAACACGCAGGGCGGACTGAAGATAAACCTCGTGAACTATGCCGAGGAGGACATCACGAAGATTCTCTTCGCCGAGAATCCTGGCGTAGTAGTCCAGGTAAGTTCCCGTAACGAAGAAGCCTTCAAGAAGACACTCGAAGAGGCCGGCGTAGGCTACATCTATATCGGAGTGCCCATGCGCGAACGCTACCTGCACATCCGTAAGGGCGATTTCGAGCAAACGCTCGACATTGACATGCTGCGCGATGTCTGGTACGAGACCTCACGGCGCCTGGACCGCAAGCAGAGCATGAACGGAAAGGCCGACGAGCGCTTCCGGAACTACAAGCTGCAGCCGCTCCAGTGGCTTCTTCCGAAATCCTTTACCGGAAAATTCGCCCAATACGGAATCAATCCCGACCGACGCATACCAAGCGGCCTCCACGCCGCCATCATCCGCGAAAAAGGTACCAACGGCGAACGCGAGATGGCCTATATGCTCTATCTGGCCGGTTTCGACGTGAAAGACGTAATGATGACCGACCTTATCGCAGGGCGTGAGACACTGGACGATGTGAACTTCATCGTCTTCTGCGGCGGTTTCTCCAACTCCGACGTGCTCGGCTCCGCCAAGGGCTGGGCGGGAGCTTTCCTCTACAACCCCAAGGCCAAGGAGGCCCTTGATAAGTTCTATGCCCGCAAAGACACCCTCTCACTTGGCATCTGCAACGGTTGCCAGCTGATGGTTGAACTCGGACTGACAGGAGCCAAGGGTGCCAGGATGCTTCACAACGATTCGCACAAGTTTGAGAGCGAGTTCATCACCCTGCAGATTCCGCAGAACAACAGCGTGATGTTCGGCTCGCTGAGCGGCTCTAAGCTGGGCTTGTGGGTGGCCCACGGCGAGGGCAAGTTCTCGCTGCCGGGCAAGGAGAGCGACTACAGCATCATTGCCAAGTACAACTACCACGGCTATCCCGCCAACCCCAACGGCTCCGACTTTGACGTGGCCGGCATCTGCTCTGAGGACGGACGCCACCTGTGCATGATGCCCCACCTGGAGCGTGCCATCTTCCCCTGGCAGAACGCCTGGTATCCCGCCAACCGCCGCAAGGACGAGGTGACACCGTGGATAGAGGCATTTGTCAACGCACGTAAGTGGGTGGAGGCACATGCTTAAGCTCTTTACAACCTTCTTCAATATTGGCATGTTCACCCTGGGGGGTGGATATGCCATGATACCTTTGATTGAGGAAGAGGTGGTGAACCAGAAGCACTGGGTGTCCAAGGACGAGATGCTCGACCTCATTGCCATTGCCCAGAGCTGCCCCGGTGTCTTTGCGGCAAACATCAGCATCTTCGTGGGCTACAAGCTGCGAGGCGTGCGGGGGGCTATATCGGCATGTCTCGGCACCTGCCTGCCGTCGCTGCTCATCATACTGCTCATAGCCATGTTCTTCCACCGCTTCCAGGACAACCCCGTGGTGGCCGCCATCTTCCGTGGCATACGCCCCGCCGTGGTGGCCCTCATCGCCGTGCCTACGTTCAACCTTGCCAAGAGCGCAAAGATAACATGGGCCACATGCTGGATTCCCATAGCCGGCGCACTGGCCATCTGGCTGCTTGGCGTGTCGCCCATCCTGATAATACTGCTTGCAGCCATCGGCGGCTATGTCTACGGCAAGATGATTAAACCAACAGAGTAAGGACCCTCCCACTGCCCCTCCCTGAGGGAGGGGAGTATATAGACTACAAAGATGATTTATTTGTATCTCTTCATCACCTTCTTCCAGATAGGCCTCTTCGGCTTCGGCGGAGGCTACGGCATGCTGTCGCTCATACAGGGCGAGGTGGTTCACCACTGGGGCTGGATGAACACTCAGGAGTTTACCGACATCGTGGCCATCAGCCAGATGACACCCGGCCCCATCGGCATAAACTCGGCCACCTACTGCGGCTACACCGCCGTGCACAATGCCGGCTACGGCGAGGCCATGTCCATATTCGGTTCGTGCGTAGCCACGTTTGCGCTGGTGCTGCCGTCGCTCATCCTTATGATTCTCATAGCAAAGATGTTCCTTAAGTATATGCACACTGCCACCGTTCAGAGCATCTTTGCCGGCCTGCGCCCCGCCGTGGTAGGACTGCTTGCCGCGGCCACACTGCTGCTGTGCACTCCCGAGAACTTCTCCAAGCCCAGCGAGGACCTGTGGCAGTTCACCATCAGCGTGCTCCTGTTCATTGCCACCTTCATTGGCACAAAGTTCTTCAAGGTGAACCCCATCAAGATGATTCTCATGGCAGGCTTCGCCGGTCTGCTCCTGCTTTATTAGGAGAAAAGCATAATCTTTTTTTTGGGTGGACTTACGGATAAATCTTCGCTTATTCAGCTACAGCCCGCCAAAATCGCGCACCTTTAGCGGAATAAGATTGATTTTATTCCATTTTTAACATTTCTTTTCTTGTCAGTTCCATTTATTATTCATAACTTTGCAGCAAACAAGATAGAAGATATGTGTACAATCATTGGCAGAAAACAGGAGATTGCAGAGTTGACTCGTCGCTACGAGAGTGGCAGAGCGGAGTTCATAGCAGTGTACGGCCGGCGCCGGGTTGGCAAGACGTTCCTCATTAATGAGGTACTTCACGACAACATGGTGTTCCATCATACAGGACTTTCACCTTACGACCGCAAGAGAAAAGTTACACTAAAAGACCAACTACAGAACTTCCATTTCTCATTGATTCGTTATGGCATGGAGGGCATATCAAAACCAAAGTCTTGGATGGAGGCATTCTTCCTGTTGGAACAGTTACTGGAAAGGCAGGACAATGGCACACGCCAGGTAGTGTTTATCGACGAGCTGCCTTGGATGGACACTCCACGTTCTGCATTCCTGACGGCACTTGAAGCGTTTTGGAACGGATGGGGATGCAGCCGCCACAACCTCTGCTTTGTAGTTTGCGGCTCCGCTACGTCGTGGATGCTTGATAATATCATCAACAACAAAGGCGGACTCTATGGCCGTCTGACCTGTGAAATGAAACTATCGCCATTCACGTTATTAGAATGCGAGCAGTTCTTTGAGAGCAGAAAAATCACCATGACACGCTACAACATTATCCAAGCATACATGATTCTTGGCGGAATTCCGTTCTATCTTGACTGTTTTAATCCTACACTCAGTCTGGCGCAGAATATTGACACATTATTTTTCAACCCCAAAGCCAAGCTTGGTGACGAGTTCGAGCGACTGTTTAATTCTGTCTTCAACAATGCCTCCAGCTGCATGAAAATTATCCGTTTTCTATTCAAGCGCCATGCTGGTTACCGCCGAGATGAGATAGCCCAAGGAACAGGAATCAATCCCAATGGCGATTTTACAAAGATGCTAAAGGCTCTGATAGCCAGCGATTTCGTCACAAAGTATATTCCTTGGGGACACGCAGTAAATGAAGAGTACTACAAATTGTCCGACTGTTTCTGCTGGTTCTGGCTGCATTTCAAGGAAAAACTCAATGTGACGGAACGAGACTATTGGCTACACCACATGAAGGAACCTGAAATAACATCGTGGCGTGGAATAGCATTTGAAGAAGTATGTCTGCAACATATCACTCAGATAAAGATGGCTTTGCAGATTGCAGGTGTAGCATCGAATGAATCTTCGCTTGTGGTGAATGCAGATGACGGCACAGAAGGTATGCAGATAGACTTGCTGATAGACCGTGCCGATGACGTAGTCAATGTTTGCAAAATGAAGTATTCCAAGACTAATTATGTCATAACGAAGTCTTATGCCGAGAAGTTGCAAAGGCACATTGGCTCTTTGGAGCAAATCAAGCCCAGCAAGAGCTATCATCTTACTTTTATAACAGTCTATCCAATCGACCGGAATGCTCATTCTGATATCGTTACGTCGGCAGTCACGGCGGATGAATTATTCAGATAAAGTTGTCCCAAGTTGTCTAAGTTGTCTTCTTATTTTGCACTAATACACATATATGCATAAGGTAGTGCTACCGGTGCTACCGGTGCTACTGGTGCTACCGGAGCTACCAATGGCGGTAGCAGTAGTGCGAAAATGGAAAAGATGCCGGTGAAATGGGCACTTTTTTTATGGTGGGGAGGCTCCGCACAACCATGAGGGGCTGCCTCACGTTCATGGGGAGGCTCCGCACAACCATGAGGGGCTGCCGCATTTTCATGGGGAGCACCGGTAGCGGGTTGTCGCACCTTCGTGCTACCGCCAACTCACTGATAATCAGTGGCGGGTAGCACCAGTAGCACGAGTAGTATATGTCCAACTCGTTTCTGTACCGTCATAGCTCACCACCTGCAGTGTGCCATCGGGCATAACGATGGTGAACTGTCGCTGGCGGAGCATGCCGGGGTATTCTCCCTGTCGCCGGCCAATGGTGAGGGTGCGGCTGCGGTCGTTCCAGCTGAAGGTGATGGTGCTGTACACACCCTGCTCATAGTTGTAGCCGTCGCCCTCGTCTTCATAGAGGGTGAATGTGGCATCGGCACCTGGATAGACGCGGAGCTCAAGGTCATCCCAGGCCGTCTCACCAACATACTGCATGACGGGGCCCAGCGGCACTATGCTTCCTGCCCTCACGAACATGGGCACGCGGCTGAGCGAGGTCTCAAGGGTGACGGTCTGTCCGCCCCTGTAATTGCGGCCCGTCCAGAAGTCATACCACGAAGTGCCCTTCGGCAGATACTTCGTCGCGGTTTTCGTGGCAGTGAAGTCAATGATTCCGACGGCTGAACCGTCGGACACAGTCTGGCGGTCCCAGCCTGTCATGGCATCGGCCCTGATAATACGCTCCTCGGTGTACTGGGCTTCAAGAATGGGAGCGGCCAGAATGCTGCGGCCGAAGAGGAACTCATCATTTATATCCCATGTACGCTTGTCGCTTGCGAAGTCGGCAAAGAGCGGGCGCATATAGCTGCCGTTGCCTGATGTCACCTGCCATGCCGTGCTATATAAATAAGGTATAAGGCGGTAGCGCAGACGTATCATCTGCTCTATGGCATCGTAGACAGGCTCGCCACTGTGGCCGAACTGCCATATTTCGCGCGGTGCATCGGCACCGTGACTGCGGAATACGGGGCAGAACAGCCCATACTGCATCCAGCGCACGTACAGCTCCTGGAACTGCTGGTTCTGAGGTGCCGAACCACGGCCGCGGGTGTTGTACGCGCTACAGAAGAAGCCGCCTATATCGGTGTTGAAGTTAGGATTGCCCGTCAGCGTGAAGCTCAGTCCGGCGGGCACCTGCTTGCGCAGCATTTCCCACGACGATGCCACGTCGCCGCTCCACATGTTTGAGCCGTAGTGCTGCTGTCCGGCAAACGAAGAACGGGTCATGATGAACACTCGTTTGGAAGTGCCCTCATTTCTCTGTGCCTGGTATACTCCGCGCACGGTCTCAAGGGGGAAGGCGTTGCGCTGCGAACGCCACGTACCACCATAAACCGCATGCTGGTAGTCGCTCTCCCGTGGGTTGAAGAAGTCGGGGTCGGTGGAGTCCATCCACCAGGCGTCAGTGCCGTAGTCATAGAGCCGCTTGAGGTATTTCCAGTATATCTCACGTGCCTTGGGGCTAAAGGCATCGTATACCTTGACACCCGACGGGTAGTCCATTCTTGGGGGCCAGATGTGCGACAGTCCGCTCTGCGGCCATGTCTCAATGGGCAGCAGGAGTCCAAGAGAGTCCAGCTCGCGGTACTGTTGTGTCATGGGTCCGAAGCTGGCCCAGATGCTTATCATGAAGTGTGCATGCTTGTTGTGCACGTTGTCTATCATCTGACGGCCGTTGCGGAAATCCTCTGACAGGAAGTCCATGGCATTCCACAAGTAGTTGGGGCCCCAGTACTGCCAGTCCTGTATTATGCCGTCGAGGGGCACGCCCAGCTCACGGTAGCGGTCTACAACGGCCTCGGTCTCTGCGGCAGTCTTGTAGCGTTCCTTCGACTGCCAGAAGCCATAGGTCCACATCGGGAACATGGGCACGTCGCCCGTGAGGCGGCGCATAAGTGCTATCACGCCGTCGGCAGAGCCGCCGTACATGAAGTAGTAGTCCACGCCCTGGCCTTCCTCTGATGTCAGCGTCATGCCGTCGGCATCGTCGTCAAACTGTGTTGGCGAGTAGTTCTCCCAGTATATGCCCCAGCCCTTTATGCTCTGCAGCACGCACTGGAAGTCCTCCAGGTTTGACTGTTCCATGCGCTTGTGTTCGCCGCGGCGGTTCATGCGTCCGTTCTGGATGGTGCCAAGACCGTAGATAGCCTCGTCCCTGTCGAGCAAGAACGACTGACTGACCTGCCGGCTGCTGCCGTCATGTGCTTCGAGGCTCCAGTCTTTTTCCCGCAGCAGCACACGGCCGCTCTTGGTAAGGAAGGTCAGACGGCCTGTCGCCGGCTCAAGGCGCACCGTCAGCTCGCTGCTCTTCCATGTGTTGCCGCTGCGGCTCACGTCCACCTGTTCCGGCTCGGCTGTCACCACAAGGGTCCTGGTGGGCTGCCCTTTCACCACATGAACTATCAACGGAGTAATAAAGTCCACTCTCACATCCTGGGCCATTACAGACGATGCCACCGTCATTAGCAGTGCCAACATCGCGATTCTCAACTTCCGTCCCATAATTACTTTGTTACATTTATTCAAGTTCTTTTCCGTATGTAAACTTTTACTCTACGAGGATGACAGTTCCCTCCTGGTGAGGCACTCCGATATAGTTGTCAATGAGTGGTAGCGGGGAGGTGACGAGGTATTGCGTTCGCTGCTGCTCCAGCGGGATGGTCATTACGACACGGCCTTCGGCATCGCTCGTTGCAGGTATGCCGCCCACAGTGACATCCTCGCCGGGGAACACCCGCTCGGTGTTGGCACTCCACAGCATGAAGCGTATGGTGCCGTAAAGGCTCTCATCGCGCCTGAGGCTGAGAGTGACATTGCGGCCCAGCGTGACGGTGGTGTCTAATGGCAGGTACTGCTGCAGGCCGTTCGTGTCCTGGCAGGCAACGCTGATATTTGCCTGCCTGCCCAGGAAGCGATGGGGAATGTTGCGCAGCATGGCCACGTCGGAGAGCGAATGGACGGTGTCGCTCTTCGTCTCGTTGTCAAGAGTCAGCGTCACCACGGCCTGCTTCATCGGCGGCAGGCTGTCGTTCCTGACAGAGGCCTCGGTAAGCGTCACCTCTGCCTCAAACGGCACGCTTGCCCTCCACACAGCCACCAGTGCCGCTATTACAGCCACGATGCCTAAGGTCCAAAGGGCAATGCGGCGACGCAGCATGCGGCGGTGGCGCTGCCAGATGCTGTCGAACTCCACGCCAAGCAGCTTCGTCACCAACTGCACGTAGGCCCTCTCGCGGTTGAGCCACGGCCAGCGGTAGTTCTTCTCGTGAATGTTGGCTCCCAGTATCTCCGGCAGTCCGAGGGTGTCAACGACGGGGTTGAAGCACTCTGTGTCGGGGTCGCCGCTGTGTGGCTGTCCGTCAACGATGAAGAAATGGATGTCCTTCGTGCGGCCCAGGCTGTGGAAGTACTCTATCTCCTTGCCCACCCACTGCGAACGGGCAGAGTTCGGCGAGCAGATGACGACCAGGTTCCTCGACGCACGCAGCCGGTCCTGCAACTCGGCAGTAAGGCCGCCGGGCTGTATGTCGGTAGGAGCAAAGAATACGGGCTTTATGGGTTTGCGCTCCCAGCCGTGCTCACTGCACAGCGTGGCCGGCATGCGGTAGTTCTCAAGCTTGCGCTGCACGCGCTTGCCCCACGCCGTGTCCTTGGAGTTATAGCTTATAAAGGCAAAATACTTGTACCTGTTCTCCATTGCTCAGAAACTACTTGTAATTCTGGGCCACAGGCACTTCAAGCCTTTCACCGTCGGCCTCGAGCACGATGACGCTGTCTGCAGGGGCACTGCCGTGGTTGTCGCCCGTGGTGCGCACTGTCACCACGCTCGGTCCCGCGCCGCTGCTGTCAGACAGGCTTACAAACGAGGGCACTGCCGTGGCTGCCCAGTCGCCGTCGGTATAGACGGTGAGCTCTGCCTCCGACCCCTCATCGGCATCAAGCACGAGGTCGCCGGGAAACACTTCAAAGCGATACTCCGTGGGCGGCACGCCGTAGCAGGCCATGAACACAAACGACGAGCTGAAGCCCAGCAACGTGAGCACCTTCGCGGCCATGCGCCGTGGCAGGCTGAAGTTAGGTTTCTTTTTCATAGTGGAAGGTTCTTTCTTGACTAACGGCGCAAAGTTACAAATAAAAACGCTAACGGCCAAGCTTTTGCTCTAATTTTATTTAAATGAGAAGCGCGGGTGCTTAAATTTCCATAATTAAATGTTACTTTCTGTGTCAGTTTGACGTCAAGTAAGTAAATTTGCAACTGAATTATTCACAAACCGAATGACAATTATGAAAAAGAACCTACTGTTTATCACACTCGCAGCCGCCATGCTGATGAGCAGCTGCGCATCGAAGAAGGAACTGCTGAGCTGCCGCGAGCAGAATACCACTCTCACCAATAACCTGCAGACCACCCGCGAGGACCTGGCAGGCAAGAATGCCCGCATTGCCAGCCTTGAGGAGCAGGTGGAGCAGCAGCGCAGGGCACTGGCCGCCGCTCAGGAGTCGTACAACAATCTGCAGCAGACCCTGAACCAGAGCCTGGCCAACGCCTCGCAGAACAACATCTCAATAGAGAAGCTGGTGGACCAGATCAACGAGTCGAACCAGTACATTCGCCACCTGGTTGAGGTGAAGTCGAAGAGCGACTCGCTGAACATGGTGCTCACGAACAACCTCACCCGCTCGCTGTCACGCGAGGAGCTGCGCGAGGTTGACGTGCAGGTGCTCAAGGGCGTGGTATACATCTCGCTGGCCGACAACATGCTGTTCCAGAGCGGCGGCTACGACATCAACCCGCGTGCTGCCGAGACGCTGTCGAAGATAGCCAAGATTATCATTGACTACAGCGACTACGACGTGCTCATCGAGGGCAACACCGACGATGTGCCCATCTCGCGCCAGAACATCCGCAACAACTGGGACCTCTCCTGTCTGCGTGCCTCAAGTGTGGTACAGGAACTGCAGAACACCTACGGCGTAGACCCGAAGCGCCTCACTGCCGGCGGACGTGGCGAGTACAACCCCCTGCAGCCCAACGACACCGAGGTGGGTCGTCAGCGCAACCGCCGCACACAGATCATCATCACGCCTAAGCTCGACGAGTTCATGGAGCTTATTGGCGAGGCTCCCGCCACTCAGGAATAACACATTATTATAATAAAGCCACTGAGGCCGGCTCATGCACAGCATGGGCCGGTCTCAATGCGTTGTAAGCTGGCATGAGACAAAAAGAAAAGCAATTGAGACATAGCCTGCACAAACAGAAAAGCGGAGTAAACGTGTGATAATATATAATGCGCGGAAAGTGGCTACCTTTGCAACGTAATTCAGGTGAAAACAAATAGCAAACATAAAAACATAACCCAAAAAAATCACAATGAAAACCACAAGAAGATTCCAATCAAGGCACGGCAGGCTGAAGACTGCCGGCGTGGTGCTCATTGGTGTTGCCGCCCTGTTTGGCTCCTGCCAGCAGTACGACCTCGATGAGACCACACCTCCCGGATGGGGTTCGAGCATCTACAGCTGGCTCAGCGACCAGGGCTCTTTCACCAACACCGTGCGCATGATTGACGACCTTGGCTACCACGAAGTGCTGGCCAAGACGGGATCAAAGACTCTGTTTGTGGCCGATGATGCGGCCTACGACAGGTTCTTCCGCAACAACACGTGGGGAGTGAGCAGCTACGACGAGCTGACTCTATCCCAGAAACGCCTGCTCCTCTTTGGCAGCATGATGGACAACTCCATGCAGCTTGGCAGCCTGCCAAGCGTGGAGGGCAACCCGCCACGCGAGGGCGAGGCCATGAGGCGCTTTGCCTCAAGCACTCCCTACGACAGCGTCACGGTGCTTCAGCCCGGCCAGATGCCGCAGAACAGATACTGGAACCGCTACCGCGAGTCGGGCCTGCCCATGGTGTGCATGACCGACAACACCACCGTGCCCCTGGTGCAGTTCATTGAGAAGCAACTCGTGAACAAGCGCATCACCAATGCCGACTATGACTTCATCTACAACCACACCACCAACCGCCAGGCCGGCGATGCCAGCATAAACGGCGTGCAGGTGGCCGAGCCGAACATAAAGTGCTCCAACGGCTTCATACACCGCATGGAAGAGGTAATCACCCCGCTGCCAAACATGGCCGAGCTGATAAACCAGAAGCCAAACACCTCTATGTGGAATGGCTTCATAGAGCGTTTCTGCGCCCCCTACCCTCTTGACCAGGCTACCACCACACAGTATAATTATCTGTACGAGACACAGGTGGACACCGTGTTCCAGAAGCGCTTCTTCTCCGAGAAGTCGCAGGGCGGCCGCATCCTCAACACCACCCCCGACCGCGGCCCCGTGAACGGCTTGCTGAAGTACGACCCCGAGTGGAACGCCTACTATGCAGGCCTTAACGACCAGAGCGGCAACACCGCCATGCAGCGCGACATGGCCGTGATGATGGTGCCCAGCAACGCAGCCCTTGAGGAATACTGGAACGAGGGGGCCGGACGCGTTCTGCGCGACTACTACGGCACCTGGGACCGCGTGCCCGACGATGTTATATCGAAGCTCATCAACAACAACATGCTCTCATCCTTCATAGGCAGCGTGCCGTCGAAGTTCAACACCATCCTCAACGATGCCAACGACCCCATGGGCGTCACTGCCGAGGCCATTGACAGCGTGTGGCTGTGCTGCAACGGAGCCATCTACCTCACCAACCGCGTCTATTCCCCCACTGCATACGTCAGCGTAAGCTTCCCTGCACTCATCAACGAGACCATGAACATTCTCTACTGGGGCATTGAGCAGCTGCAGTACAACGTCTACCTGAATTCGCTCAACGCATACTACAGCTTCTTCATCCCTACAAACGAGTCCATGCTGCAGTATGTCGACCCCTGTTCATACGGCAAGGCGCATACGCAGATTATGCGCTTCCACTACGACCCCACAAAGGTGAACAAGCAGGACCGCGTGTGGGCCAGCCTCTGGAACTACGACACTGCTACCGGCGAGGTTCTTGACAGCGTAGGGCGAGTTAACGACTATAACACCATTCGCAACCGCCTCAAGGACATCCTTGACACCCACATCGTCATTGGCAATGTGGAGGACGGCCACACCTACTACCGCACCAAGGGCGGCACCGAGATTCGTGTTGCCAACGCCACGCAGGGCATAGCCGGCATGACTGTGGAGGGCAGCTACCAGGCCAATGAGAGCCAGCCGCAGAGGATTTATTCCATCTACGACCAGACTCAGGGCGGCAACGGCAAGAGCTACATACTGGAAGCAGAGCCTATCCTTACCACACGAAAGACAGTGCGCGACGTGCTGGCCGAGCATGAGGAGTTCTCGAAGTTCCTGGAACTCATGGACGGCAGCGGACTCTTTGAGATACAGCACAACAAGCGCTATGCCACGGCAGGCCAGAACATCTCAACCCTCAACACCTACCACTATTCTATCTACGTGCCCACCAACGAGAGCATTGAGCAGCTGCAGAGCAACGGCACACTGCCCACATGGGAGCAGGTGGAAGCCCTTGAGGAAGCAGGCAACCTGACACAGAAGACTCAGGATTCGCTCAAGATTATGAACTTCCTGAAATACCACATTCAGGATAATGCTCTCTTCATTGGAGCCAAGGAAGAGCAAGGCGACTTCGAGACAGCCGTCATCGACCCTGCAACAGAGCGCTTCTACCGCGTCAGCGCCACCCTCACCGATACCGGCATCACACTGCGTGACAATACCGGCAACCAGCGCCACGTGGTAACCTCCAACCCACAGCTCTTCAACCTCATGGCACGCGAGTTCCAGTACAACACTTCCGATGCCAGGAGTGCCACGTTGATAGAGACAAGCTCGTCAGCCGTCATACACCTCATTGACGGACCACTGATGATTAGCGCTTCGCTTAAGTAACCTATAATAAATAACAAATAATAATTTCGCAGAGTATATGAAAACAAAGCATAATATCCTTACCAAATGCCTCAGGCCAAAGGGTTTGTTATTTATTATTTCCTCTCTATTCTTCAGCCACGCAGCGGCACAGCAGACCGGCGACATCATCAGCGGCACCGTGAACGATGCCTACGGCCCGGTCATGATGGCCAACGTTGTGGAGATAGACGCCTCAAACCGTATCGTGGCATCGGCCGTGACCGACATGAGCGGTAACTTCTCGTTCCGCCTGAAGAATCCCCGCGACAAGCTGCGCATCACCTACGTGGGCTGCAGAACCGTGATTTTGCCTTTCAACAAGACTCACTTCAACATCACGCTTCAGGACGCCACCCAGATTCAGGAGGTTACCGTGACCTCGCGCAAGCGCTCAGGCGGCAGCGGCCTCTCCATTCCCGTGGACGAGATTTCAACCGCACAGCAAAGCATAAACATGGCTGAGTTCGAGGGCCTCTCAATAACCACCGTCGACGAAGCCCTGCAGGGACGTATCGCCGGCCTTGACATCGTGGCCAACAGCGGTAACCTGGGCAGCGGCACCAGCATGCGCCTGCGCGGTGTGTCAAGTATCAACGGCAACTCCGAGCCGCTCATCGTGGTTGACGGAAACGTCTGGGAGACCAACACCAACGACTTCGACTTCTCCTCGGCCAACGAAGAGAAATTTGCCGAGCTGCTCAACGTGAACCCAGAGGACATTGAGAGCATCAGCGTGCTCAAGGACGCTGCCGCCACCGCCATCTGGGGTTCGCAAGGCTCTAACGGCGTTATCGAAATCAAGACCAAGCGCGGCACACGCGGCAAGACCCGAGTGAACTACAGTTTCCGCCTGACAGGCACCTACCAGCCCAACGGCTACCGCCTGCTCAACGGCGACGAGTACACCATGCTGCTCAAGGAGGAGTACTTCAACCCCGCCATGAGCGACGTGGCCAGCAACATCCCGGAGCTGAACTACAACCCCTCGTTCCCCGAGTACGAGATGTACAACAACAACACCGACTGGCTGAAGGAGGTTAAGAAGACGGGCTGGCGCCAGAACCACTACCTGGCTCTCAGCGGCGGCGGTGAGAAGGCCCACTTCCGCATCGGCGCCGGCTACGACCACGAGACAGGCTCAATCATTGAGCAGAGGCTCGACCGCTTCACCTCGCGCGTGAACCTTGACTACTTCGTGAGCGACCGCATCAAGATTGAGACCAACATCGCCCTTACCTACACCAAGAACCACAAGAATGCAGGCGACTTGCTGGCCATTGCCTACGTGCGCATGCCAAACCTCTCTGTCTTCGAACAGGACAGGAACGGCATTGACCAGGACGACTACTACTCAATGTTGCCCACTGTAAACTCGGCACTGCGCGACCAGCTGAACTACAAGAACCCCGTGGCACTGGCATATCTGGCCAAGAACAACGAAACCAGCTACAACATCACCCCTGAGTTCAAGCTGCGCTACGACCTGCTTGGCACCGATGCCAACAAGACGCGCCTTAACTACGAGGGCAAGGTGGTGTTCAACATCTTCAACCGCTACAACGACGAGTTCATGCCGCTCTCGCTGAGCACCACAGGCTGGAACGACCCTGAGACCAGCAACCACCAGTCAAGTGCCAACCGCACGGTGGCCGATGCCTCGAAGAGCTTAGGCGTTACCACCACCCACACGCTGACCTTCACGCCCCACTTCAAGAACGAGGACCACTCGCTTACCATGATGCTGCGCGGCCAGCTCACCAGCGGCAACTCATCGTCGCAGAACACCGTGACCTGGGGCACACCGTCGGGCGACATCCAGAGCACCGCAGCAGAGGGTATCGTCTACAACACCTCAACCAGCAGCGGACAGTGGCGCTCCATCTACTTCACATACTCAGCCCACTACGCCTACAAAGGCCGCTACATGGTTGACTTCAGCGTCCGCCGCGACGGCAGCACCAAGTTTGGCGCCAACCAGCGCTGGGGTAACTTCCCCGCCGTGTCGCTCCGCTGGAACATAAGCAAGGAGCCTTGGTTCCACGAGGCCCTGCCCTTCGTCTCCATGCTGTCAATCCGCCCAGGCTGGGGCATCGTGGGCCGCCAGCCAGGAGCTGAGGGCCTGTATTTCAGCAAGTACCGCAATGGAAGCGGATACATGGGCAACGGCTCTGTCTATCCGGTAAACATTCAGCTTAAGAACCTGAAGTGGGAGCAGAAGGAAACCTACAACATAGGTGCCGACTTCGGATTCTTCAACGACAAGATTACCGGTAACGTGGAAATGTACTGGCAGTACACCACCGACCTGCTTATGGCCAGCCGAGGCATACCCACCAGCAGCGGCTATACCTCACTGGCCTATCAGAATGTGGGCAACATGAAAAACGTTGGCTGGGAGTTCAACCTCAACGGCAACGAGATAATAAAGGCAGGCAAGTTCAGCGCCGACTTCAACATCACGTTTGCCAACAACAAGAACCAGATTACCGCCATGGACGAGACCTGTCTGGCCAGCCTCAACCACGAGTACAACCGCGCCAACGGCACCTACCTGAGCCGCGTGGAACTCAACACGGCCCTGGGCAGCATCTACGGCTTCCGCTACAAGGGTGTCTACCAGTACAGCGACTACTCGCCCGAGGAGATTCCCGGCGTGAGCGGCCCCAACGCACCTGTGGCCCGCGACGATAAAGGTATAGTGGTTCTTGACGAGAACCAGATGACTAAGCCCGTCATGTTCTGTGCCGGAAGCGTGAACTACCAGTTCCGCGGCGGCGATGCCATCTACGAGGACATCAACAGCGACGGCCAGATAAACGAGCTTGACATAGTCTATTTAGGCTCTTCGCTGCCAAAGTTCACCGGCGGTTTCGGCTTCAAGCTGCACTGGGGACGCATCACTTGGAACAACCAGTTCAACTTCCGCTACGGCAACAAGATTATCAATGCCGCCCGCATGGAGGTTGAGAAGATGTACGACAACAACAACCAGAGCCGTGCCGTGAACTGGCGCTGGCGCGTTGAGGGCGACATCACCGAAATTCCACGTGCCCTCCGCCAGACAGGCTATAACTGGCTGGGCAGCGACCGCTTTGTTGAGGATGGCTCGTTCATCCGCCTGAACTACACGCAGATAAGCTACTCGCTTGACCCAAGGGTGATTCGCCCGTGGGGACTGTCGCAGCTGTCCTTCTACGTATCGGCAAACAACCTGTTCTGCCTCACTAAGTACTCAGGTGCCGACCCCGAGGTGGGCTACGGCTCAATGGGCATCGTTACCGACGGCGCCAAGACACCGCGCGCACGCTCATTCACCGGCGGCATAACCATACAGTTCTAAAAGACTTAACAAAGCCCACCCAAGCCCTCCCGAAGGGAGGGATGTTGAGATAGATAAAAACGATTAGAATTTATTTGTATTATGATAAGAAATAAAATAAAAGCAGCCTGCCTAAAGAGCATGAGAAGAATCCTTCCAGGAATCTCTGCTATATTAACATCCCTCCCCTTGGGAGGGCTTGGGTGGGCTTTTTCCTCCTGCTCCGACTTCCTTGACATCCTGCCCATGAACGACGTGGTGCTGGAGAACTACTGGACGGAGAAGGCCGACGTCACCAGCGTGCTGAACAGCTGCTACGAGACCCTGGAGAACGGCGACGCCCTGCTGCGCATGTGCGTTTGGGGCGAGCTCCGCTCTGACAACATCCGTGCCGGAGCCAGCGTGCCCAACGACATCAACGAAATTCTCAAGGAGAACCTCCTGCCTTCCAGCCCGTTCTGCAACTGGGGCAAGTTCTATGAGTGCATAAACCGCTGCAACACCGTGTGCCACTACGCTCCGCTGGTGCAGGCCATCGACCCAAACTACACCGAAAACGAGATGCGGGCCAACGTTGCCGAGGCCACCATGCTGCGCTCGCTGTGCTACTTCTACCTGATACGCACCTTCCGCGACGTGCCCTACAGCACTGAGCCCAGCATTGACGACACGCAGACCTACATTCTGCCTGCCACGCCGTTCAACGCTGTGCTTGACTCGCTCATCACCTCGCTTGAAAGCGTGAAGGACGATGCCGTGCGCCGCTACTATGTGGATGACAGCTCTAACGCCTGGCAGAACAGCAGCCGGGTGACGCGCAGCGCCATCCAGGCTCTGCTGGCCGACCTCTACCTCTGGCGAGGCGACTGGGACCAGGCCATTGCCTGCTGCGACGCTGTCATAGCCTTCAAGCAGCAACAGTATCAGGAGATGCTGGAGCGCGAGGGCAACGTGAACGACATAGACCTCATTGACAGCATACCCATGATACTCACCAAACCTGTGGGCAGCACCATGTGCGGCAATGCCTACAACGAGATATTCGGCCAGGGCAACTCCTTTGAGAGCATCTTCGAGCTGTACTTCAGCACCACGCAGAGCCAGCATAACTCGCTCGTGAGCAGCTATTACAGCTATAACGATGACGTGGTGGGCCGCCTGGTAGCTCCCGACTTCCTTTTCAAGGATGTTGCCACGGCCAGCAATAACGTATTCAAGCGCACCGACGGACGTGCCTACGAGTCTGCCGAACTGCAGAGTTCTCGCTACGCCATCACAAAGTATGCACGCACCTCCGTATCATATAACACACAGAACGTTACCACTGAGAGGGACATACGCCTCACCAGCTCGTTCCGTTCCGAAGGCAATGCCAACTGGATTTTCTATCGTCTCAGCGACATGCTGCTCATCAAGGCCGAGGCTCTCATAGAGCGCAACAGCGTGGGCGACCTTGACAAAGCCTTCACCCTGATCGACGTGGTGAACAAGCGCGCCAACGACGCTGTGGGAGGCAACCGCTCCAGCACTCTGAAGAAGGCCGACTACATTGACTCACAGGCTGCCATGGAGGACCTGGTACTTGAAGAGCGCCAGCGTGAATTCCTATACGAGGGCAAGCGCTGGTTCGACCTCGTGCGCTTCGCACGCCGCGACGGCGACAACTCGCGCCTCGTGAACCTATGCACCCGCAAGTACCTTGAGAACGTCAATGCACTCAAGATCAAGCTGGCCGACCCGAACATCATCTACTTCCCCTACGCCAAGAGCGAGCTGAAGGTCAACCCGCTGCTAACGCAGAACCCGGCCTTCACCACCGGCGAGGACTCGGAGCTGACAAAGTAGAGGACCGAAAGGGCCTACCCAAGCCCTCCCAAAGGGAGGGATGTTAAGATAGATAAGAAAACTTAGAAAATTATTCGTATTATGATTAAAAAGATAATAAAGACAGCCTGCCTGAAGAGCATGAGAAGCCTCCTTCCTGGAATCTCAGCTATAATGACATCCCTCCCTTTGGGAGGGCTTGGGTGGGCTGTATCCTCCTGCGTTGACAACGACGACGACGTGCCCGAGAACTACTACTCCTCGACCAAGCTCACAGCCGCCCAGTTCCTTGAGGAGCGCCCCGAGCTGTTCAGCGAGTTCATAGGCCTGCTTAAGCGCACGCCCTACTACTCCCTGCTGTCCACCTACGGCACCTACAGCACTGCCGGCCTGCTCAAGTACACCGTATTTGCCCCCACCAACGATGGCATGGAGCGCTATCTTCAGCGCAACGGCTACAGCAGCATAGACGACATTCCTGCCGCCACATGCGACACACTGGCCCGCACCCACATCATAAAGAAGGGAGCATTCTTCACCACCGACATCAGCGAGGGCGCACTGCCGGAGCTGAACATGATTGATGCCTCAATAGTGCTGTCAAGCGACTCGGACGTGACAAACAACAACAAGCTCATCTATTATATTAATAAGAACTCGCGCGTTGTGGAGCGCGACGACTCCGTCACCAACGGCGTTGTCCATGTTATCAACAACACCATCACAAGAAGCAGCTCGCTTCTGCCAGACAAGATAGAGGCCGACAGCATACTGACACTGTTCACACTGGCCCTCCGCCTGACGGGCATGGCCGACTCGCTGACCCTCAACGAGGACGAGACCTATTCTTGCGGCGAGGACTCTGTCAACACCGGCACCATGGAGCGATGCACCAGCGGCGGTGCCGCCTACACCCGCACCTTCTGGGTGGGCAAGCGCTACTTCAAGTACACTGCCTTTGTTGAGCCCGACAGCGTGTTCCACCGCCATGGCATATACACCATTGACGACCTTAAGGCATACGCCAAGCAGGTCTACGACCAGACCTATCCTGCCGATGCCGGCCTCTACGATGACGACCCGCACAACCGCCGCAACCCGCTGAACCGCTTTGTGAGCTACCACCTGCTGAACCGCATAGGCCAGTATAACAGCTGGGTGCCCTCAGGCACCATTCGCGAGCGCTGCCTCAACACCTCGCTCATAGATGCTGAGGAGTACTACGAGACCATGCTTCCCGGCACCATCATGCGCTTTGCAGGAAATTCTGCCGGACTGTTCATCAACCGCCGCGGCGTGCAGAACAAGGCCGAGCGCGGAGTGTTCATCCCCGGCGTGAAGGTGCTCTCACCCTCTGAGTCTGGCTCAACAGACCAGGATGCCGTTAACGGCGTGTACCATTACCTTGACGATATTCTCTGCTACACCCCGCAGGTGCGCGACGTGGTTCTCAACCGCCGCATACGCATTGACGCCACCGTGCTTAGCCCCGACTTCATGAACTGCAACGGGCGCGGACGCTTCGGCGAGGACATCCTCACCGGCTTCAAGAACGGATACATCACCGACTGGACCTGCTCAAAGGAAACCTTCGTGGGAGTTCACAGCGACGTGGAGTACTGGTGGAGCTACCAGGCCAACGCCGTGTGTATAAGCGGTGTGTTCGACGTGAGCTTCAAGCTGCCCCCCGTGCCCACGGGAACCTACGAGATTCGCCTGGGCTACACTCCCGGCGATGAGCGCGGCGTGGTGCAGGTGTATCTTGAGAACGAGCCTTGCGGCATACCTATCGACCTGCGCGTCTATGGCAACGACCCCACCATAGGATGGGTGGCCGACTCTGAGGACGAGGAGGAGAACACCGCCAACGACAAGGCCATGCACAACCGCGGCTACATGAAGTCGACCGACGTGTGGCATCCCGGAGGCGGCGATGACTCCATGCGCGCCCTCAGCCCCATGCGCCGCATACTGGCCACGGCCTACCTTGACAGCGAGAAGAGCTATCACCTGCGCTTCCGCCAGGTACTTGACGACCCCGACCGCTACTGGTCGTTCGACTACATTGAACTCTGTCCTAAGAGCGTCTACGGAAGCCCCGAAGGCGAGGACACACACTAAGACCCTCCCCCAAAAGCCCACCCAAGCCCTCCCAAAGGGAGGGATGTTGAGATAGAAAAAAAACAATTAGAAACTACATTGTGTTATGATAAAAAAGATAATAAAGACAGCCTGCCTGAAGAGCATGAGAAGCCTCCTTCCTGGAATCTCAGCTATAATGACATCCCTCCCTTTGGGAGGGCTTGGGTGGGCTTTTTCCTCCTGCTCCGACTGGGACGACCACTATGAGAGCAGCGGCGAGAGCAGCAGCCTGACGCTATGGCAGCAGATGGAGCAGCGCTCCGAGCTTAGCGACTTCCGCCGCGTGCTGGAGCACACCATGGTGTTCCGCATGCACCACAAGACCCCCGTGAGCTACCGCCAGCTGCTTGAGAATGCCGACCAGTCGTTCACCGTCGTAGCACCCGAGAACGGCTCGTTCAACGCTGACTCACTGATAAGCCTCACTCAGACCGACCAGGGCGACAGCATCGTTGAGAAGTTCTTCGTGAAGAACCACATCTCGCGCTCCAACAGCTCGCTGCTTGCCGAGATGAAGCCCGTGCTCATGCTCAACTCAAAGCACATCAACATCACGGGCAACTCCATTGTAAGGCAGGCTAACATCGCAGCCGCCAACGGCGTGCTCCACATCATTGAGCGCCCACTGCCCTACAACTATAATATATATGAGGCACTGTGCGACATGCCCGAGCTAAACGAGATAGGCATCATCCTGCGCCAATACGAGGAGGACTGGTTTGATGCCGATGCATCGGTGTCGAGCGGCATTGTCGAGGGTGTGCCCGTCTATATTGACTCGGTTGTCATTGAGCGCAACCGCATGCTGGAGCGCATAGGCTATCTGGCCAGCGAGGACTCTGCCTACTGGGTGGTGGTGCCCACCAACGAGGGCTGGCTCAAGGTCTGGCAGCAGGCCAGCCAGTACTTCAAGTACGATGCCACCGTGCTCAAGGCCGACTCACTGGAGCAGCACTACACCTGCCGCGCCTTGATGGAGGACGCCGTGTTCAACCTCACCGACCAGAAGAGCACTGCCGACTCGCTCGTATCAGTGCCCTACCTCAGCTGGCGCCGCTCATGGGTGGCCGGCAAGCCGGTGTACCACGTGTTCAAGAGTCCCTTCGCTTCCGACGGAATACTAAGCGGAGCTCAGGCCATGACATGCAGCAACGGCATGGTTTACAAGGTAGACGAGTGGCCATTCGACCCCACCCTGACTTTCTTCAAGCCTATATGGGCCGAGGGCGAGAGCACATCGCTCATCACTACCTACAAGGGCTGCACCTACAACACCCGCCGCGAAGTGGCCGACAGCATCTCGGAAAATGCATACCTACAGGTGGTGCCAACAAGCACAACGTCGAACTGGGAACTGACATACCGCCTGAACAACACCCTATCCGGCACGTATGACATCTGTGTAGTGGTGCTGCCAAAGTCGGTAAGCAACTCCGTCAACCCCAACTTGAACCCATGCAAGTTCAAGGCCACTGTGAACTATGTCGACGAGAACGGCAGGGAGCAAAGCTTCAACTGCGGTAACACACAGTTCCGAACCGCCCCCGAGCATGTTGACACTATCGTAGTGGCAGAGAACTTCACCTTCCCCGCATGCAACTACGGCCAGCAGGACATCAAGGTGAGCCTCAAGCTGACTTGCAGCATACTGCCGCGCGAGACCGCCAGCTTCGCACGCGAGATGTATCTTGACTGCATACTGCTGCGGCCAAAAAGCGCTTCGCTAAATAACAATGAGTAATGAACAAATAATAAATGAAGATTATGAAACTGCTATATAACATCTTAGGAGGACTGATTAAGAACCCGAAAGGTTTATTATTTATTATTTGTTCTCTATTCATCAGCCACGCAGTGGCGCAGGATGCCACAAAGACCGTCAGCGGCACTGTCATCGATGCCGCCACGGGCCAGCCCATGGCCGGTGTCATAGTGTCGGCCTTCAACGGACAGACCATGACCGCCATGACCGACGAAGCCGGCCACTACGAACTGCAGGTGCCGGAACAAACCAACTCTGTGCTCATGCGCGTGGAGGGCTACAACCTGCAGCAGACGGCCATTGGCTCTGACGGCCATGCCGACGGACGCCTCTTCCGCGACGTGTTCAGCCCTACCTATACCAAGAACCCCACTGCCGTCACCACGCGCCAGGCTCCGGCCAACCGCGAACTGGCATCAAACGCGCAGCACCTCAGCGCCGACCCTCTCATTGCCAGCCAGTTAGGGTCGCAAGTGCGCACCGTGGGCCGCAGCGCCATCACCGGCATGGGCAACAACATGTTCATACAGGGCATCAACTCGCTGTGGGCCAACGCCCAGCCGCTGGTTGTCATTGATGATGTCATCATGGACATGCAGTACAACCGCGAGATGCTCCACGAGGGCTACTACAACAACATCCTTGCCAACATCAACGTCAATGACATTGAGAGCATAGAGGTGCTCACCAACGGCACCGCCCTCTACGGTGCCAAGGGTGCCAACGGCGTGCTCGTGATCCACACCAAGCGCAACAAGTCAATGGCCACCAAGATTGACGTGAACATAAGCGGACGCTACGACATGACCCCGCGCCTGCCGGAGATGATGGATGCCAGCGCCTACCGCCTGTACACCACAGAGCTTCTCAACGGCCACATCAATCCTGCCTCCATGAGCAAGATGAAGTACCTCAACAGCGAGCCTACATATTATTATTACAACCAGTACCACAACCAGACGGACTGGACCGACGAGGTGTACCACAATGCTTTCTCACAGAACTACGGCATCAACGTGCAAGGTGGCGACGACGCCGCTTCCTACAACCTCAGCGTAGGCTACACCCTGGGCAAGACCACTCTGCGCAAGAACGACTACTCGCGCTTCAACATGCGACTGAACAGCGACATCGTCATCACCGACCACCTCAACGTGCGTTTCGATGCCAGCTACAGCGATGTGGACCGCTCGCTGCGCGATGACGGCACGCCAGAGGATCCCCTCGGCAACGTCATCACCTCGCCTTCGTTCATAGCACTGGCCAAGGCTCCGTTCCTCTCGCCCTACGCCTACGACAAGAACGGCCGCCTGAGCCACTACCTGGCAGAGGCCGACGACTACCTTGAGGGCATGTTCCAGGGACGCGGCCGGCTGGCCAACCCGTCAAGCATACTGCGCTACGGTGACGGCAAGAACCGCAACTCCTTCGGCAACCGCCTCATCATGTTCGACATCACGCCGAAGTACACCTTCAACCGCAACCTCTCCTTACAGGAGCACTTCACCCTGGGCCTCATCAACACCAACGAGAACTACTACCTGCCCATCAGCGGCGTGCCTACGTTCATCGTTGACGGCCTTGACGAGGGAACCACCCTGCAGAACATTGAGCAGAGCCTGACGGCCCGCCAGACCGCCATACAGAGCGACACCCGCCTTAACTGGAACAAGAAATTCCGGTCATCCCTGCTCAACGTGATGTTCGGCCTGCGCTTCATGAGCAGCGAATACAAGATTACCTCGCAGAAGGGCTACAACGGCGGCAACGACAAGACGCCAAACATGTCGTCATCGCTGCGCTTCAAGAGCACCGGCGGTGCCGACGACAAAACGCGCGAGCTTACCTGGTACGCCCTGGCCAACTACAGCTACGCCGACCGCTACTACCTCAGCGGCGGCATCTCGGCCCACGCCTCCTCGCGCTTCGGTGAGGATGCCTCCGGACTCAATGCCTTCGGCACCGTGTGGGGACTGTTCCCAAGCATCGAGGGTGCATGGGTGATGAGCAACGAGAAGTGGCTGGCCGATGCCAAGGGCATCAACTACCTGCGGCTCAACGTTGGCTTCGACGTAACCGGCAACGACGACATTGACTACACCGCCTCGCGTTCCTACTTTATAGCAAAGCGCATGCTGGGCGAGCGCGCCTCCGGCAAGGTGATAGGCAACATAGGCAACACCGACCTGCAGTGGGAGTCAACCCGCCGCTTCACGGCAGGACTCACCGGCAACTTCCTTGACAACCGCCTCTCATTGCAAATCAACGTGTTCAAGTCGTGGACGTCAAACCTGCTGGCACTTCAGCAGCTGGCCTACACCAGCGGACTGAGCCAGAACTGGAGCAACGAAGGCAAGCTACAGAACGAAGGCTTCGACTTCAGCATCAACGCCAAGCTGCTGGCACTGAAGAACTTCACATGGGAGCTGGGAGCCTCGGCCGGACACTATAAGAACAAGCTTACGGCTCTGCCCGACAACAACACTCCCATCCTGACCAACATCTACGGAGCTACCATCATCAGCGAGGTGGGCCAGCCCGTGGGCCTGTTCTACGGCTACAAGACCGACGGCGTATACACAACCTCTAATCAGGCTGCCGACGATGCCCACTACATCCTGCTCCAGAATGGCGACCGCAGCTACTTCCAGGCAGGCGACATGCGCTTCCTTGACCTCAGCTCCGAGTCCGTGGTCGGCGGTTTCCCCGCCGACAGAGGCCTCATCAACGAAGAGGACCGCACCATCATTGGCGACCCCAACCCCGACATCTACGGCAACATCTTCACCAAGCTCACTTGGAAGGACTTCACCCTGAGCGCCACAATGACCTACTCACTTGGCAACGACATCTACAACTACCAGCGCTCAATGCTTGAGTGCGGAAGCCTGTTCCTCAACCAGACCACTGCCATGGAGCACCACTGGAGGGCTGAGGACCAGCAGACCGACATTCCGCGCGTGAGCTATACCGACCCCATGGGCAACAGCCGCTTCAGCGACCGCTGGATTGAAGACGGCAGCTACCTGCGACTGGCCGATGTTACCCTCTCCTGGCACCTGCCCATACAGAGCACCTACCTGCAGGGCATCACCATCTGGGGCTCGGCACAGAACCTCTTCACCCTCACCCACTACCTTGGCAGCGACCCCGCCAACGCATCGCCCTTCACCAGCAGCCTGGCACAGGGCATAGACACCGGCCTGCTGCCAGCTGGACGCAGCTTCGCTATGGGAGTGAACATCAACCTGTAAAAGACCCACCCCCTGTCCCTCCCTTGGAGGGAGGGGAGCAGTTAGACTTGCATAAGACGATTATTTTAAACTAAAAGAACATGATACAAGATATTAACAAAAAGATAAGGAGGTTTTTCCGCTTCACTGTCTATTCACTCCTCCCCCTCGCAGGGGGAGGCTGGATGGGGGTCTCCTGCTCCGACATCCTTGACACCGACTCCGAGCTGGTGGAGTTTGAGAAGGACAACACGCTGAACCACCCGACAGACTCTGTTTACAGCATTCTCGGCATAGTGAACAAGATGCAGATCATTGCCGACCGTACCGTACTGCTTGGCGAGGTGCGCGCCGACCTGGTGAACCCCACCGATGCTGCCTCCTCCGACCTGAAGCGCCTCAGCGCCTTCAGCCTGGCAGAACCCAACAAGTACAACAACATCAGCGACTACTACGCCGTGATAAACAACTGCAACTACTACCTGGCCAACGTAGACACAGCCCTGCAGCGCCGCGGCCGTCAGCTGTTCAAGTACGAGTATGCTGCTGTCAAGGCTTTCCGCGCCTGGACCTACTTGGAGCTGGTGAAGAACTACGGCCAGGTGCCCTTAGTCACCGTGCCTGTAATGAGCGAGCGCGAGGCTGCTGCCACCATGCAGGGGCCAAAGGCATCAATAAAAGAGGTGTGCGACTACTTCATCAGCGACCTCACGCCCTACGCCCTCACCGACCTGCCGGATTATAATGTAGGCGGCTGGGACTTCGACCTCTTCTTCATCCCCATGCGCCCGCTCCTTGGCGACCTCTGCCTCTGGGCCGGACGCTACGAGGAGGCTGCACGCTGGTACAACAGCTATCTGAACGATCCCGAAGAGCCGGTGCTGCTAAACAACAGAAACGTCACCTGGACCAGCCCCACCGTGTTCTCATCGCCAAGGGATGCCTACTCCGTAACAAGCGACATCATTAGCTACATTCCCATGGAGGCACGCATCTTCGACGGCAATGTAAGCGACCTGCAGAACATTTTCTGCTCCACGCGCCAGAACAACTACTACTTCCAACTGGAACCCTCGCGCGGCATGAGAAACCTCTCAGCCAGCCAGACCTACTGCATGGAGTACAAGACTGAGACCACCACCGACACTGTCTATGTGCCCCACACCGGCATGAGCGACGAGCTCTTCGTGGGCGACCTTCGCCTCTACTCCAACTACAGGCTCACCTCCATGGGCGGCCAGGACGAATACTCTGAGTACAACTCCGCCTATCAGACCATCTACAAGGTTGTGTCCAGCTATGTCTCCACCTATCGCGCCACCATGGTCTACCTGCGCTACGCCGAGGCCCTCTGCCGCGCCGGTCTGCCTCAGTCGGCCCTTTGCGTGCTGAAGTATGGCATGTGCCCGGACTACATAAGCCTCTATGTGGACAGCATTGAGCAGGCAGAAGCCGGCGACCTCATCGCCTTCAACCAGACCACGTTCACTCGTGAGCGGGTGAGCGGCATCCACTCACGCGGATGCGGTGACAGCCAGTGCGACACGCTCTATGCCCTGCCACAGCCTGCCACAGAGCTGGCCACACGCCGGGACACCGTACTCTACCAGATGCCCTTGGTGGAAGACATGATTGTAAACGAGATGGCTCTTGAGGGCAGCTTCGAGGGCTACCGCTTCTACGACCTCATGCGAGTGGCCCTGCGCCGCGGCGACCCGGCCTACCTGGCCGACCCCGTAAGCCGGCGCAACGGCGAGGCCGACGAGAGCCTGCGCCAGCTGCTGATGAACCAGCAGAACTGGTATCTCCCAATACAATAAGTTATTAAATAAACACCACGGATTAAAGGATTGCACAGATTTTCCCATCAGGCAAATCACTTAATCCGTGGTTCAATATTACCCTAAGCATGCCCACCCGGTCAGCAATCCATGCGGACTGGGTGGGCTGTTTTTGCTAAAACTCGCGGCAGGCTTTGCTTTTTTCACAAAAAACAGTCTGTTGGCAAAAACAAAAGGAAGAGAAACATATAAGATAAGGACTGTAACAGGAATGTAGTACCTTTGCACTGTCAAAAGGACAACAGTCAGAAATAATTTTCTTCATATAGTTAGTTTATTAGTTAGTAGTTTATTCGCCTTGGGCAATACACATGAAAGACCAAAGCCCGACAGAAGGGAAAAGTTAGTTATGGTAAAACTAATGATGCGGCCAGCCTGTATGAGAATATCGGCGGCCGCATTTCTTTTGCGGCACAAAAAGAAAAACAAAAAAGACGTTAAAAAAGTAGGTAGTGTCAGCGGTTTTTAATATCTTTGCATTCAGTAAACTACTAATAATAACAAGCTTTTGGTCTATTTTACCATAACTATGAAACGTCTTGTTTCTGTATTTCTTGCATGCTTCTTGGTTTGTATCAGTCAGTTGACTGCTCAGACCGCTACGTTTTTACCAAGCGACCAGTTCTCCAATAGCCTCATTGCCGACCTGTGCCAGGACAGGCAGGGCAGCCTTTGGATAGCCACCGACTACGGCCTGAACCGCTACGACGGCTACGCCTTCCAGACCTTCCTGCACAACGATGCCGACAGCACCTCGCTGGCCAACAACATGGTGGTGACCCTGTTGTGCGACAGCCAGGGACGCCTGTGGGTGGGCACCAACAGGGGCCTCGACCTCTTCAACCCCGCCACAGAGAGTTTCAGCCACATTGCGCTGCCTATAAGCAACAAGCCCCATATAAGCAACATCAGCGAACTGCCCGACGGCACCATACTTGCCGGAACGGCAGGCTACGGCATATTCGCCATTGACAAGGACGGCAGCCAGGTCCAACGCTACGAAACCGGCATAGGCCAGGACTTCTACAGCAGGATTTTCCGCGACAGCCAGGGACGCATGTGGTACTGCAACTACGACGAGAACATCTACATGGCAGAGCCCGGCGGCAGTGTACATACCTACCGCTCGGAACACGGCAACCCTTTGGCAATCACGGAGACCGACGGCAAAATCCTGGTAATGTGCATGCACGGCTTCATGGCATGGCAGGGCGGCAGCATGCAGAATTATGGTGTGGATCTGGGTGACGCAGCCGGCCAGGACGCGATATTCTCCTACTTGATGACGGCTCCCGACAATAATATATATATTGGTACGCGCGGGATGGGGCTCTACCACATGGCCATGCGCCAGGGGGGCATTCCGCGGTTGGAGCGTGTCAATGTCAATACCATAGGCATTGATATGAACACGGCCAAGATAAGCTCTATGCTCTTCGACAATGGCGGGAATCTGTGGGTGGGCTGCCAGCGCAAAGGACTGGTGCTGCTGCCACAGAGCCAGCAGGCCTTCTGCAGCTGGAGCTTCGAGGCCAACGGCGTGCGCTTGGGCAGCAATGTGTCCTCTGTCTGCGAGGGCGATGGCGGGGTCATCTGGACCACGGTGCAGGGAGTGGGCATCTACGGTTTCAACCGCGACGGCCGAATAGTGAGCCACCCCACAGCCCCCGATGCCTGCGAGTTCATATTCCGCGACAAGGACAGGCAGTACTGGGTGGGCTCTGACGACGGCCTGTACAGCTACGACCCGCAAACCGGCGCCGCCCAGCTGAAGGTGAGCTTTGACTGCGACAAGTTCAACGACATGACCGACGACGGCCGCGGCCATATCTTTATAAGCACCTTTGCAAAGGGCTTCTGCATGTACGACAAGCAGACAGGGCGGGTGCGCAACTTCACCTTCGACCAGCGCGACAGCATAAGGGGCAAGCTGTGCAACAACTGGGTTATGGCCATGATGCCCGACCAGGACGGGCGCATCTGGCTGGCCACGTCAAACGGCGTTTCCTGTTACGACCCCGTTGCCGACAGCTTCCGCTCCTTGGGCTGGGAGGTGCTGCTACAGGGCACCATGTGCTATTCGCTCTGCGAAACCAGCCGCGGCCACATTCTCATAGGCACAGACAACGGCCTGTACATCTACAAGGGCGGGACAGATACGGAAGCCTCCCAATTTATGGAGAGCGATGATTTGAAGGGCAAGCTGGTGTACTACATAGTGGAGGACAATCAGGGCGACATCTGGTGCTCCACCTCCGACGGCATCTGGCAGTTTGACGTGGAGACAAGGACCTTCATAGGCCACGTTGGCGGCAATGGCCTCACCAAGCGCGAATACGTGCTGGGAGTAGGCGTACATACCGACGACGACCGAATATTCTTCGGCCATAACGACGGCCTCACATACTTCATTCCCTCAAACGTGAGGCATGAGGCAAACACCACACAGAAGTCTCTGCAGCTGACGGGACTGCGCGTTGGCGACCAGTATGTAAAGGCGGGCACCGTGCTCAACGGTATCAACGTTACCGACGGCAAGGCATTGTCGGACTGCAAGTATTTCACCCTGAGCTATCTGGACCACACAGTGACGCTGTCATTCTCGCAGTTCGACTTCACCACGTCGCAGAACGCCGTGCTCCAGTACCGCGTTAACAACGACCAGTGGGTGAGCATGCCTCAGGGCCAGAACGAGTTCACCCTGGGCCACCTGCAGCCCGGCACCTACCGCATAGAGGCCCGCATGATTCAGGGCAACAGCCAGTCGCAGTCGAAGGTGGTAATCATCACCGTGCGCTCGCCGTGGTACAAGTCCACCATGGCATACTTCATCTACTTCCTGCTCCTTGCAGCCCTGGCAACCTACATCTTCATCACCATGCGCCGCCGCGCCAACCAGCAGCTGAACGAGGAGAAGATGAAGTTTCTCATCAATGCCACCCACGACATACGCTCGCCGCTCACCATCATTCTCAGCGCCCTGAAGAAGGTGAAGCAGGGCAATGCTGCCGAGGGACAGCCTGCCACCGGGGCCATAGACACCATTGAGCACAACTCGCAGCGCATACTGAACCTGGTGAACCAGATTCTCGACGTGCGCAAGATTGACAAGCAGCAGATGCACCTGCACTGCCAGCAGACGGAGATGGTGACCTTCATACAGGGCATCTGCAAGATGTTTGAGTTCAGTGCCCAGGAGCGCGGTATAAGCTTCAGCTTCAGCCACGAAGGCATAGACAAGCTGGAGGCCTGGGTGGACCGCACACAGTTTGACAAGGTGATAAGCAACCTGCTGTCGAACGCATTCAAGTACAGCAACGACAACGGCGAGGTGAACATAAGCCTCAGCCAAAGCGGCGACCAGTTCTGCATCAAGGTTATTGACAAGGGCATTGGCGTTGACCAGGAGACTCAGAAGCACATCTTCGACCGCTTCTACCAGGGCCGCAACTCCGACCGTGCCAACACAGCAAGCACCGGTATTGGCCTGAACCTGTGCAAGATGATTGTTGACATGCACCACGGCACCATAACCGCCGCCAACAGGACCGACGGCCAGCAGGGTTCGCTCTTCACCGTGACGCTGCCCCTTGGCAACAGCCACCTCAAGCCCGAGGAGATTGACTCCAAGCCCATGCCGAAGGCCGTTGAGGCGCAGAGTGGTCAGGGAGGCGTTGCCACTTCAAGGAAGCATGTGCTGATAGTTGACGACGACCCGGAGATAGGCCAGTACATAAAGCAGGAACTGAGCCGCTACTTCAGGTTCACCATCTGCCACAACGGCAAGGAGGGACTGCGCGAACTGCTCACCGGCGACTTCGACATAGTGGTGAGCGACGTGATGATGCCCGAGATGGACGGCTTCACCATGCTACGCATGATAAAGACCAACATGAACATTTCCCACCTGCCGGTCATCATGCTCACCTCGAAGGCCGATGTGGCCAACCGCCTTGAGGGCCTTGAGCGCGGTGCCGATGCCTTCCTGGCCAAGCCCTTCGACATGGAGGAGCTGCACCTCACCATCGACAACCTGCTGCAAAGCCGCCAGCACCTGAAGGGCAAGTTCAGCGGAGCACAGCAGCAGCAGGACAAGGTGGAGCAGATAGAGGTGAAGGGCAACGACGAGGTACTGATGGAGCGCATCATGAAGGCCGTGAACAAGAACCTCAGCGACAGCGACTTCAACGTAGAGATGCTCTGCCAGGAGGTGGGCATCAGCCGCGCACAGCTGCACCGCAAGATGAAGGAGATGACGGGCCTCTCAACCAGCGAGTTCATACGCAACATTCGCCTTGAACAGGCAGCACGCCTGCTAAAGGAGCAGAAGGTGAACGTCACCCAGGTGGCCTACGCCGTGGGCTTCTCGAACCTCGCCCACTTCAGCACCATCTTCCGCAGGCACTTCGGTGTAACACCGACGGAGTACTCGGAGAACAAGGGGTAGGACTTCTATCACACGAATTTCCGCTGCCTTTTTTATTACACGAATTTCCGCGAATTAGACACGAATTTCTCATGAATTATTTCTGGGAAATTCGTGTTCTAATTTATGGATATTTGTGGTTTGATACAAAAAGGAAACAAAAGGAAACGCTTAGGCATGCCCATTTCAGCGCTAACCGCTACCTTTGCAGCCATAATTCTTTTCTTTAACCTTATTAACAACAAACAAAACAACAACAGTATGAAAAACTTTACAAAACTATTTTGCATGGCAGCACTCTGCTTATTTGGCATTACGGCTGTAAATGCAAAGACTGAGAAGGTACATGCAACGTTCGAGAATCCATCAAACACCAACACTACTTGGGATGCTACTACACGCACCTTCACTTGGAGCACAACGTGGTATAACCAGCTGCGTAACATCGGCCTGCCCAGTGGCGACATCACCAAGTACAAGAAGCTGGTGGTTGACTGCCATATCGTTAGTGGTGAAAAGTTCCGCATCCTGTTCTACAAAGGCGGTTCCAACTTGACTCTTTGGGCTGAGGACGGTGTAAACGAATTTATCATCAAGGATGCTCTTGAAGCTGTTGCGCCCAACGACTATAATGAGTACCTGTTGGCATGCGACGAGATCTGTCTGTCAGGCAGTAATGCCGCAGCTCCAGGCGAGGCCGTAATCAACGATGTCTACCTTGAGACCTACAATGACGAAGGAGAGAAGGTTTATGCAACTTTTGAAAACCCTTCTAACACTAACACTACATGGGATGCTGCTACAAAGACTTTTACTTGGAGCACAACGTGGTATAACCAACTTCGCAATATAGGTCTGCCATCCGGCGATATTTCTAAGTATAAGAAACTGGTGGTTGACTGCCACATCGTTAGTGGTGAGAAGTTCCGCATCCTGTTCTATAAAGGCGGTTCCAACTTGACTCTTTGGGCTGAGGATGGTGTAAACGAATTTATCATCAAGGACGCTCTTGAAGCTGTTGCTCCCAACGACTATAATGAATACCTTCTGGCATGCGACGAGATATGCTTGTCTGGTAGCAATGCAATTGCACCAGGCGAGGCTGTCATCAACTCCGTCTATCTTGAGACCTACCCTGAAAATGAGTCTGTTGACATTCCTGATATTACATACGAGGAAGACCCCGGCAAACCTGCAGGAGAATTTGTTGACTTCAAAGAAGCGTTCCCGACACTCACCCCAAGAATTGGCTTAGGTGAAGATGGTCACCCCATTGTTCTCGGCAATGGCGATGTTGTCGTAGGACAGCGTAGCAAGAATGTCGTAGCAGACCTTTCTGACTACAGCAAGCTCACTATCGTAACCTCTCCCAATATGAAGCTCGTGCTCTACTTGAACCATGAGGTTGATGCACAACAAAATGCTAGCGACTATGCAGAAGCTGATGCAGGCAAGTATGTGTTCATGAATGTGCAGGCTGACGAGAAAGGTCTCATTGAGGTTGACCTCACTCAGTTCGACAAGCAAGATCTTAACTGCATCTGCCTGCCTTGGGACAACAATAACAAGGGCACTGTATGGTATCTGCTGCTGACAGAAAAGGTTGCCACCGGCATCCAGACCGTAGCCACTGCCAACACTGATAACACCGTTGTCTACGACCTGCAGGGTCGCCGTGTGCAGAACGCACAGAGCGGTCTCTACATCGTGAACGGCCGCAAGGTTGTGATTAAGTGAGCGAAGAACCGAGCTTGCTCGTGTTCTTCCGAACGTGCGCTCGGCTATGCCGCTACCGTAGGGACGCAAGAACAAGCTCGGGCTAAAAAGCCGCAAGGTTGTGATTAAGTGAGCGAAGAACCGAGCTTGCTCGTGTTCTTCCGAACGTGAACAAGCTCGGGCTGAAAAGCCCAAGGTTGTGATTAAGTAAAGGTAAAACAAACAACTTAATAAGATTATTAAAGTTGTCCTAAGTTGTATCTGTTGTCTTTATCTGATCAAAAGACAACTTAGACAACTTAGGACAACTTTTTTTACCAACTTTTCGCGGCACACACAAGAAAATACTACTATTTGTTTTTTCAAGAAAAATCTATCATTCTATCATAACGGCTCATAAGCATCGGAGAACCAAACGGTTAGCCTTATGATAGATTGTATGATAGAATGATAGATTCCGTATGCAGCCGTTGCCATGTTTCAGGCTCAGCG
>JAFTAR010000160.1 GCA_017455495.1 Prevotella sp. | reverse complement strand
AGGCAGGCGTCTCTTTGCTGATGATGCTGATCACACGGCCCGTCAGTTCCCCGTAGAGTTCGTAGTTCGACGAGAAGACAGCGATTTTCTCGTTGGGGAATTGTTCGGCCAACTGGAAATAGGGCGTGCAGTCCTTGACTCCCAACGCCTTTGCCTCATTGGAACGCGCCACAATCATGCCGTCGTTGTTCGACAGCACCACCACGGGCTTGCCCACGAGGTCTGGCCTGAAGACCCGCTCGCAGCTGACGTAGCAATTATCCAGATCGGCTATTCCGTACATTTTCTAACCCACATTATTCTTTAATGAATTAAACACGGATTTCCCATTAAATTAATTTTTGAATAATTCATGTTTAATTCGTGGACATTCGTGTTTAAAAACAAAAACATTCGACAGGTTCTTGTAATTGCCATGAATAATTCAGGCTAAATCGTCTCAAATGTTCTGATCAAGTGAACAACAGTACCCCACACCTCGAAATTGTCCGGGTCGTCAATCTTGAACACAGGGTAGTCTGGGTTGGCTGGACGTAATTCGATGTAGCCGTCTTTCCTATGAGTCAGGTCAAGATACTTCATGGTGAAGCCCTCGCCGCCAACCCAGGCAATGACAATAGAGCCGTCATGTGGTTCTACGGCGCGGTCAATTATGACACGGTCGCCATTGAAGATACCAGCGTCCTTCATTGAGTCACCCTCCACGTCACCATAGAACGATGCCTCAGGATGCCGAATGTAGTCCCGGTTGAAGTCCAGCGTCTCATGCCGGTAGTCATCACTCGGGGACGGAAAACCTGCCGCCACGCTGGCATGTTCCAGTTCCAACTTGGTATCGAACACACCTCTTATTATCTTTATGTTGCCCATACGTTTCCTAATAATTCTCAACAAAAACGAGGTGTGAAAAAAATCCGAATTTCACACCTCGCTAATTTTCAGTCGGTTACGTCTAAAAAGACCGTCTAATACTCATCCTCGTTGAAGAGGAAGTCTTCCTTGGTGGGATAGTCGGGCCAGATGTCCTCTATGCTTTCGTAAACGTCGCCCTCGTCTTCTATCTCCTGCAGGTTTTCCAGAACTTCGAGGGGGCATCCCGAGCGTATGGCATAGTCTATAAGTTCCTCCTTGGTGGCAGGCCAGGGAGCGTCTTCCAGTTTCGAAGCTAATTCAAGTGTCCAGTACATAATTGTATTTTACTATTTGACAATTTAACATTTCAGCTTTACGGCTAAATTTTGGCCGCAAAAGTAATAATTAATTTCTTAACTGCAAGGCTTTTGCCATATTATTTCGGGCTGCCCTGCGTTAAAATTTATTATTTTGGCCAAAATGAACAGATAGTCGCTCAGTCTGTTGACATATTGTATAATGTCCTTGCCCACTGTAGCCTCGCTGGCAAGCCTGGTGATACACCTTTCTGCACGCCGGCATACCGTTCTGCACACGTGGCACTGTGACGCTGCCGTGCAGCCCCCCGGCAGCACGAAGCCCTGAGCCTCCGGCAGCTGGTCCTTGAGCATGTCTATACGCTGTTCTAACCGTGTGGTCTCGCCCTCTTCCAGCAAGCCCGACGGGTATAGCTTCGTTTGGCTCTGGTCGGTAGCCAGGTGAGAGGCCACACAAAAGAGGTTGTTCTGTATGTTAATCACGAAATCGCGCTCTTCGCCCGGCTGCATCAGCGACACGAGCAGTCCCAGGTGGGAGCTGAGCTCGTCGATGGTGCCGTAGGCATCAAGTCTGATGTCGGCCTTGCTTATTCTCACTCCTCCCACGAGGTCGGTCATTCCTTCGTCGCCGCGCCGTGTATAGATTTTAGTCATTTTCATGGTTCGTACAGTTTTATAAATATCCATTAATCAGAAGTTTACTATGTAGCGTTGCCTGCTTAGGCGCTCCGAGAAGAAGAGCACGGCGCAGTAGTAGAGATTGAAGGCCGTTGTTGCCTTATTGTCATTGGCAGTCAGTTCTGTCCAGAGCGTCTTTTGTTTCCACAGGTTGTGCACCACGAGCACGGTGTCTTTGTTGCAGCAGCTTAGCAAGGCGCTGTCAAAGCTGGCGGCTTCTGCTATGATGATGGTGTTGCCGCCCTCTATAGCCTTTTCTGGTTTTGCGGTTGTTATTTCAGCCTTGTGGCATCCGGCCTTGAAGAAAAGTCCCATATTCACGAGGTCTACAACGGTTTTGGGCTGCACGCTGTTGGCCAGTCGCAGGTAGAAGCGTCCCAGCTTTGCCGTTATGCTGTCTGCCGAGTGTGGCAGCTGTTCGTAGGCATGGTAAGGCCTGTGTTCGTTTACCACATAGCGCACAAAGCGGTAGTCGTCGGGGTTCTGAATTCCAAATCCCCGGCAGTGCGCCATGCGCCTTGTCCACACCCATAGCTGTTTCAGCCTGTTCATAATGACCGCAAAGTTAGCATTATTTTTTCTATTTTGAGAAATAATATCGAAAAATTTGGTGCTCCGCTTAAAATTTGCTACCTTTGCGCCTGCGAAAACGGGACAGACGCCACTGTTTGTCTTGCGCGTTACTTATATAATAATATGCGAAGAACAGGTCTATTGCTGCTATTTCTGACAATGCTTGGCTTTCAGGAAGCCTCTGCTCAGCCGGTTGCCTCCGTTCTGGCCGATGCTGACAGCCTGCTTTCAGAAGGTCGCGCCTGCTTTGAGCGGCGCCAGGGCAGCGAGGCCCTTGCCTGTTTCGAGGCCGTGGCTTTCGAGGCGGCCTATGATGTCACTCAGCGCATACGTGCTCTCAACAACAGCGGGTGTGTATATAAGTACCTGCAGCAGGACTACATTAAGTCCTACGAGCGCTTCTCGCAGGCCTACAGTCTCTGCGACAGTGCCTGCTATGACGAGTTCATGCCTGTCATCATGGTGAACATGGGCGACCTCATAAGCGACTATGGTGCCATTTCCAACTCGCCGGAACTGGCCAGTCAGGCTCGCGACATCTTCGAGCAGTGTATTGACCGTGCCTTTGCCGCCCGCAACTGGGAGCTGGTGATGACGGCATTCTTCAACCTTTCAAACCAGAATTTCGACCTGCCGCTTGATAATTACAGACGGCTGATGACGGCCAGCATCCCCGACAGCATTCCCGACCTTCAGTATGTTCGCCTGCAATACCGAGCCATTGAGAAGGTGCAACAAGGCCTGTGGGCCGAGGCCCGCCAGCTCTTTCTGCAGCAGCCCTCGGTGGTGAGTGCCCGCTGGGAGCCGGGGCGCGACTCCATAGCCACCTATATGAGCATAGCCTATACCTACCGCATGGAGAGCGACTATGCCCATGAGACGGCATGGCTGGAGAAGGCCGAAAAGCTGGCCCAGGCCAGTGGCATCAGCGACCAGGCCGCCACCATAAGCCACCTGCTGGTAGAGTCGCGCGCGCAGCTGCTCGACGACCGCCAGCACATGCAGCAGTATGTCATCATAGCCATAGCGGCGGCCCTGCTGGCCGTGCTTGCCTCAACAGTCCTGCTGTGGCGCAAGAACCGCAAGCTCAACCTGAGCAACCACCAGCTCTACCAGCTCTATCAGCAGCAGCTTCAGGCAGAGCGCGAGGAGCAGCAGCTGCGCAAGGACCTGGTGGAGGCCAAGTATAGCGGCAGCAGCTTGAGCAGCGAGCACAAGGATGCACTTATCTACCGCATCCAGGAGGTGCTCAGCACCGCCGATGCCATCTGCCAGCCCGACTTCACCCTGGCCAAGCTTGCAAAGATGTCTGACTCAAACACCACGTATGTCTCTCAGGTCATCAACGAGCACTATGGCACCTCCTTCAGCAATGTCCTTTCCGGCATGCGCATCCGTGAGGCCTGCCGCCGCATGAGTGAGGAGAGCTCCCGTTACCGCCACGTCACCATTGAGGCCATTGCCCTCAGTGT
>JAFTAR010000159.1 GCA_017455495.1 Prevotella sp. | reverse complement strand
GTATTCTACATGTTCTACCGCTTGTTGCTCTCGAAGGAGACCTTCCATCGGGTCAACCGCATAGTACTGCTGTCGACGGCTCTGTTGTCGTTTGTATTGCCACTGTGTGTCATCACGACACATCAGACGGTAGTAACAGAAGGCCCAATGGTAACGCTAGGCGAACTAAGCCCCCAGGCTTATGCCGTTCCCCCGATTAACGGGGGCACTCAAAGGTGGCAGACGGTTATACCTATTCTATAGATAATAGGTGTACTGGCTACGCTGGGGCATACCTTGTTGTCTGTTTGGAGAGTCCTGATGCTGGTACGTCGCAGCGAGCGTTATCCGCAGGCTGACGGTACCACGCTTTGCGTGGTTCACGGTGACGTGCCGCCATTCAGCTTCTGTTCGTATATTGTCATGAACCATAGCGACTACGAGGCTCATGAAGCTGCCGTACTCGCCCATGAACGGGGACACATCCGCCAGCACCATTCGTGCGACGTACTCCTCGTGGACCTTCTCACCGCCCTGCAGTGGTTCAACCCTGCCATGTGGATGCTGCGCCAGGACCTGCGCGCCATCCATGAGTACGAGGCCGACGGTGCAGTACTCTCTCAAGGGATTAACGCGCGTCAATATCAATATCTGTTAATCACCAAGGCCGCAAGCATTGGTGGGTACTCCATTGCTAACGGTATCTCTCACAGTACCCTCAAAAACCGTATAACCATGATGTTACATAAGAAATCACCGCGCAGCAGTTTCTTGAAATTGCTCGCCCTCATACCTATCGTAGGTGTTGCCCTCGCTCTGAATGCTGAGACCGTCTATGACTATGTCTATCAGCAGCCTCAGAAAAAGATTATCAAGAAGGGCAAAAAGAACACGACTGTCAAGACAGATACTGTCAATGAGCTTGTCGTGGTGGCGCCCCCTGCACAGCCGCAGCAAGTAGAGCCTGTAGAAATGCCTAACCCATTGAAGGTTGACCAAAAGAAGGATCGTGCCTTCGACGTCGTCGAAGAGATGCCTCAGTTTCCTGGTGGTCCGTCCGCACTGTTTGAGTTTCTCGGCAAGAACGTACGCTATCCTGAGGCAGCTTATAAGGCTGGTGTTCAGGGGCGCGTCATCGCCACTTTCGTCGTAGAGAAAGACGGCAGCATCTCAGGAACCGAGGTCGTCAAGTCCGTATCGCCGTTGCTGGACGCTGAGGCCGTGCGCGTCATCAACGCCATGCCCAACTGGGTGCCAGGCCGACAGAACGGCAAGGTGGTCCGTGTCAAGTACACTGTGCCCGTTAACTTTATGTTGCAGGACGATAGCCCAAAGAAGATGACCGAGGGCGGCACCTTCAACACCAATGAGTATGACATTGAGGTAGATGGCAAGTTGGTGGACATTGAAACACTGAAAACCATCACCCCTGCCAACATTGAAAGCATGGACGTCCAGAAGGCCAAGGATGGCCAGGGCAAGGGCCGCATCATTGTCAAGATGAAGAAGAAGAAAGAATAAACACACTCTCTCGTTTTAATATGAACAGATTATCATTCATGTTCATCCTCGCCCTCTTAGCGGTTTCCGCCGCAAGGGGCGAGGCTCCTGACAGCCTGCAGCTGCTGGTGCAGCAAGGTGACAGTTGTATGTTGCGTTACAACACCTTTGAGGCGCTAAGGTATTACCGGCAGGCCTACGAGCGGGCACAGTCGCAGGGCGTCACCCGTTTCTCGATGGATAACGACTTCAGCATGTCGAAGCCCTATGTGCCTGAGGATAAGGTTCCATGTGAGGTCAGACTGAAACTGGCCGATTGTCATTACCAACGAGCCAACTATCGGCAGACAGCCGAATTGCTGAAGAATATGCCGGAGGATAGCCTGTCGCATACCGCCTTTCGGCAGCTGGCCAACAGCTATAGGCAACAAGGCGATGTCGACTCCTATATGTATTGGGCAAGCCGCTTGCTTGAACACTATCCGATGGATGGCGAGGTGGTGGCAGGGCTCACGATAGCCTATGCCAGAAGTGACCAGCCGCAGAAAGGCATCATCTGTGGACTGAAGTATAGTCTGAAGGACTCCACGAACATTCTTGTCAACAGGGCGTTGGCCGATGCGTGGTTTATGAATCGCGACTTCACCGCCGCAGCCATGATGTATGACCATTTGCTGGAGCAGGGCGACTCTACCTTTAACACCCTGTATTCAGCGGGTATGAGCCATTCGCAGACTGGCAATCTGGAGCGAGCCTACGACTGTCTTAGCCGTGCACTGCTGCTCAGCCAGATGCAGCATGCAGGCTGTGCCTATCGTCTGGGGGTTGTCTGTATTGATACGCAGCGCTACGAAGAGGGACTGAAAGCCCACGAACTTGCCCTTGAACTCCTGAAGCCAGACACCACCACCATGAAGGCTATCACCCTTTCTCAAGGCGAAGGCTACTATC
>JAFTAR010000158.1 GCA_017455495.1 Prevotella sp. | reverse complement strand
CCCTGTCGGACACCTTGGTAGAAGATGTTCAGTACGGAATTGTCCTCGTAGAGTCCGATTTCCAGTCCTGCATCAGCACGGAAGGGAATGTTGCCGAGGATGATGCCCAGTCCGATGGGCACGAGCAGCAGCGGCTCGAAGTCTTTCTTTATGGCCAGATATATAAAGATGGCTCCGACCACTATCATTATGAGGTTCCCCGCAGTGGCATTGGCAAAGCCTGTGTAGGTGAGGAACTCGTTAAAGTTTTCTGCGATAAATTCCCACATGGCATTTTAAGCGATTGTGAGCAACACGGCACCTTCCATGACGGTGTCGCCCTGTTTAACGACAATAGACGTGACCTGTCCGGCGTAGTCGGACTCGATGTTGTTCTGCATCTTCATTGCCTCAAGAACAAGCACCACGTCGCCCACGCTGACGGTCTGCCCCACCTGCACCTTTATCTCGGTCACTGTTCCAGGCAGCGGAGCCTTGACGGCATTGCCGGCGGCAACGGGAGCAGCGGGGGCGGCAACAGGAGCTGCGGGGGCTGCAGGAGCTTTTGCCGGAGCAGCAGGAGCTGCCACCTGGGCCTGGGGCTTGGATGAGGCCAGAGCGGGATGCTTGGCAGCGTTGATAGGCTTCTGCATCTCTATCTCGAAAGGAATACCATTGACGTTAACCTTGGCAATCTTCCCTTCTACCTGGGCGATCTCCACTTCGTAGTCAACACCTTTAACTTTATACTGATACTTTTTCATTTGTCTGTGGTTTTATCATTGTAACTTGGGATTCTTGGGAATAGAGGGGGCGTTGTGGTCTGTGGGACGTACAGGGTCGTGCCAGTGGGTCATCTTGCTGTATTCATCGTCCCACCCTGTGTCCTTCGACTTGATGGTGATGATGCCGCTCTCCACGTCGTGCACATCGTCCTCGTACTGGCGCAGGGCCATGCCGATGACTGCCATGTAGACTTCCATGTCAACGCCGCGCATGTCAAAGCCCTCCTGCAGGATGTTGCCAGTCTTATGGGCCACTTCGGCAGTCTTCTCCACCGTCTTGGTGATAGGCTTGATGGGTTGCTTGTTGACCACCTTCTTTGCGGTGTCAAGATGGCGCATAAGCATTCCGAAGAGCGAGAAGAAGAGCCACAGCAGGGCCAGGCAGAGGAACACCACGCCCATAGCCATGATGGCCATTGCGAAGCCGTGCGGGTCCTGCTCCTTGAACTTGTCCACTCCAGTCTTGGCCTTTTCCTTGTTGCCGGCTACGGTCTCAATGCCCGGCGTCACCTTGTCGGGCTGCATCACGGCCCAGGAGCCGTCAGCCTGGCGGGCGTAGGAGCAGTCGGCAGCAAGGGCCGGCACACTGACAGAGTCAATAAGCTCCACGCCGTTGCCATTGTAGAGCGCCACCCAGACGGCAGCAGAGTCGGCAACGGGAACAGTGAGGTGCAGTTTGCCATGAGCAGGGTTGGAGTTGCAGAAGAGCACCAAGTGCTGGCGGCCCCCAAGGCTGGTGCGCTCATCACCGCTGGGAATCATGCTCATCCGGCTGATGCGCTCGGGAGCACTCATGGGCTGCAGGACTGAGCGGTCGGTGGTGATGAACATGCCTCGCACATTGTAGGTGGTGAACGAGGTGTTCTCAAGCTCTATCCAAGCCTGCCGCTGCCCGTACTCATCAACAACACTCGTCTCATTGCCGGTGAGCACCTCGCTGAAGACGATGTTCTTGGCACCCTGTCCAAGAACCGTCATTGATGCGGGCAACAGCAATGAGACAAGCAGTAGTCTTAAGTTGTTCATATTGGTTTGCGTGTATTATTATAATAATGTGTAGTTGCTATTGACAGAAGAAGAGCACAATGAGCTGGGCTGTCAGTATCCTGAGGAACATGGACAGCGGGTAGACCGTAGAGTAGCCCACGGCGGGAGCCTCCTTCGAGCAGATACTGTTGGAGTAGGCCAGTGCAGGCGGGTCGGTATAGGTGCCCGAAATCATGCCGGCAATGGTGAAGTAGTTGAACTTGAACTTCATGCGCGCTATCGGCCCCACGATGAGTATGGGTATCACGGTGATTAGGAAGCCCGTGAGCACATAGAGCAGTCCGTCGCCCTGCATCACGGTCTCGAAGAATCCCGCACCGGCCTTTATGCCCACCGAGGCGAGGAATAGCACCAGGCCTATCTCGCGCAGCATCATGTTTGCCGACGTCGTGGTATAGGTTACAAGCTTTATCTTGTAGCCGTAGCGGCCAATGAGTATGGCGATGATGAGCGGGCCTCCGGCTATGCCGAGCTTCATCAGGGGCATGCCTGGTATGAAGGGGATGGAGCCGAAGATGATGCCAATGAAGACACCCACGAAGATGGTGGCAATGTTTGGCGCGTCAAGGCGCTTTATGCTGTTGCCCATCTTTGAGGCCACACGGTCTACAGCATCCTCTGGACCCACCACCATGATGCGGTCGCCCACCTGGAGCGGCAGCGAGGGTGAGGCGAAGAGGTCCATGCCGTGGCGGGTGACACGGGTAACGTTGACACCATAGACGCTTGAGAAGTGCATCTGACCGAACGTCTTGCCGTTGATGCTTGAGTTGGTCACGAGTATGCGCTTCGACACCATTGGCTGGTCGGTCTGCGCCCAGTCCACCTCAATGACCGGGCCGAGGAAGGCCACGATGGCCTCGTAGTCGCTCTCGGCACAGACAATGAAGAGCTGGTCGCCGACGTGGAACACGGTGTTGCGGTTTGGTATGCTGACATGGCCCTCGTGCAGGATGCGTGAACAGACGAAGTCACGGTTCAGAAAGTCGTGCACCTGCAAAAGCGTCTTGCCCTCCAAGTACTTGTTGGTCACCTCGATGTGCATCTTGTGCGGCTTCTTCGAGACGTTGGCATTGGCCTCTGCCTCAAGCTCGGCCTCCTCTTTCTCTAAGCGCACCTTGCAGATGTAGCGTATGGCCACGATGGCAAGGATGATGCCCACCACTGCGAGCGGATAGGCACAGGCGTAGGCCGAGGCGATGGGGGGAGCCTGATCGCCACGGATAGAACTGAGGGCCTCGTTGGCAGCACCCAGGCCGGGCGTGTTTGTCACGGCACCATAGAGCGTGCCCACCATCATGGGCAGTGTGTTCTTGTTACTGGTGTCAAAGAAGATGTAGTAGCAGGCAAACATCACCAGGATGTTGAGCAGGATGGCAGTGACGGCCAAGCCGTTGAGCTTGACACCGGCCTTGCCGAAGCTCTCGAAGAAGCCCGGCCCCACCTGCAGACCAATCATAAACACGAAGAGCACAAGGCCGAAGTCCTGAACGAAGTTGAGAGTCTCTGGCGTGCCGGTGAAGCCGAAGTGGCCTGCCACGATGCCGGCGAAGAGCACGAAGGTGACGCCGAGCGAGATGCCGGCCACCTTGATCTTGCCCAGATAGACGCCAACTGCAATGACCACTGCATAGAGCAATACTATGTGGGGCAAAGAGTCACTATCAGTAAATAGCTTTACTAACCACTCCATTTATTTCTTCAACGCGTTTATAGATTCTTTCAATGCAGCAATCTTCTCCTCGGCGTCGGCCTGCTTCTTCCGCTCCAGGGCCACCACCTGCTCGGGGGCGTTAGCCACGAAGCGCTCGTTGCTGAGTTTCTTCTGCACTCCCATGAGGAAGCCTTCCAAGTGCTTCAGCTGGGCCTCCATCTTCTCAATCTCGGCCTTCACGTCGATGAGGTCGCCCAAGGGCACTGCCATCTCGTCGGTGTCAACCATGAAGGTGCTTGCGGTAGCGTCCTTCTCGGTCACCACGCTGATAGCTTTCAGGTTGGCCATCTTGACAATGATGTCGTTGTATGCCTGGAAGCGGTTCTGGCCCACCATCTGCAGCTCCAGCTGCTCCTTGGGGGCTATGTTCTTCTGCGAGCGCACTGTTCGCACGCCGCTAACCACGAGCTTCACCTGCTCAATGTCAGCGATGAGCTTCTGGTCCTCGGCGGACAAACCGCCGAGCACAAGCTGGTCGCGCATGATGCTCTCGCCGGGCTTGCGGTCGTAGAGGGCCTGCCACAGCTCCTCGGTGATGAAGGGCATGAAGGGGTGTAGCATCTTCAGCAGAGTCTCGAAGAAGCGCAGGGTGGCCTCGTAAGTCTCGCGGTCTATGGGCTGCTGCTTGCCGTCAACGTATGCCGGCTTCACCATCTCCAGATACCACTGTGAGAACTCGTCCCAGAAGAGCTTGTAGACCGTCATCAGGGCATCGTTGATGCGGTACTTCGAGAAGTGGTCCTTAAGCTCCTCGTTGGCCTGGCGCAGCTTGGCGTCCATCCAGGCAACGGCGGTTTTGTTACCCGACGGTGACCCGTCGGGAGTGGTGGCGGCGACCTGCCAGCCCTTGACGAGGCGGAAGGCGTTCCAGATTTTGTTGTTGAAGTTGCGTCCCTGCTCGCAGAGGGCCTCGTCGAAGAGAATGTCGTTGCCGGCAGGGGCAGAGAGCATCATGCCCATGCGCACGCCGTCGGCACCATACTTGTCCATGAGCATGATGGGGTCAGGCGAGTTGCCCAGCTGCTTCGACATCTTGCGGCCAAGCTTGTCGCGCACAATGCCTGTGAAGTAGACGTTCTTGAAGGGGAACTTGCCTAAGTATTCCTCGCCGGCCATAATCATGCGGGCCACCCAGAAGAAGATGATGTCTGGACCGGTGACCAGGTCGTTGGTGGGAT
>JAFTAR010000157.1 GCA_017455495.1 Prevotella sp. | reverse complement strand
TTCTTCCCCAGCCGGAGCAAGGCGGCATCCTTCGCGCTGACGGTTTGTCCGTCCACGGGGGTTATCTTAAGTTCGGGATCGAAAGCGGTGAAGAGGTCTGCCACGAGGTCTTGGAAGCCATTGAAGACGCTCAGCGTGACCACCATTGCCATCGTTGCCACAGCCACGCCAAGCACGGAGATGCCACTGATGATGTTGATGGCATGGTGACTCTTCTTGGCGAAGAGGTACCTTCTCGCTATGAACAGTTCATAGTTCACTGCTTCAGCAACTCGTCGATATGTTCTACATAGTCCAACGAATCGTCCACGAAGAACTTGAGTTCGGGGATGATGCGGAGCTGCTTGCCCACGCGGGTGCCGAGTTCATAGCGCACCTGTCGCTGATTGGTGTTGATATTCTGCACTATCTCCTCCGCTTTTTCGCTGGGAAAGACGCTGATATATACGCGACATTGGCTTAGGTCGGGGCTGATGCGGCAGACGCTTACGCTTACCAACACGCCTCTCATTGCGCTTGTCTGCTTCTGGAAGATGTCGCTCAATTCCTTCTGGATGAGGCGGGCTATCTTGTTCTGTCTTGTTGTTTCCAATGTAAGGCCCCTCTCCCTGACCCTCCCCAAAAGGGGAGGGAACTGCACGCAGGGGCATGGCAGTTTGGGTTGTCTTTATATTTCTGAACGCAGGGGCATGGCTGCTTGCGTTGTACATATTCCCCATCTTCCCTTTGTGGGGAAAAGGGGTTAGGGGTTAGAGAGGGGGCTATTAGTCCTCTTCCTGGAACATGGGGTCCCATGCGGGAAGGCGGACGGGCTTCTGCTTCAGGGTTTCGAGGACGCTTTGGGGGCAGTAGCGACAGTTTACGACGACGCGGAACATGTACTCCCTGAACCATTCGTCCGTCATGAGGATGTAGCCGCTTGCACCGCTGGAGGAGCCCCAACTGTTCTCTACCTTCCACTTCTTTGCCTTGCCTTCGCTGTCCAGGTCAACAGCCATCAGCGTCATGGCGTGGGTGCTGCCGCTGTCGAAGGTCTCGATGCGCTGCTTCTTGTTCATGCCGAAGGTGGTGCCAAGCAGGCTGCCGTAGTCGTAGTTCTTGAGGTCGGCAAAGCCGGTGCTGCGGTCGAGGAACTTGCCGACGTCGCAGCTGAAGTACATCTGGCAACTGTCCCGGAGCGAGGCGATGGCGATGCTCTCCAGCTCTTCGATGGGCAGGTTGACGTACAGCCAGTTGTGTCCGTCATAGACATGGCGGTCGTAGTCTATCTCATATACCTTATTGTAGGGTCGGCCTGGGTCGTTCATGAGCATGACATAGTCCTTGTTGAGGTCCTCGCCTTCGTCGATGCAGTAGGTCTTGAAGAAGTCGAGGGGCTTGTATGTCTTGTCCTTCCATGTGAACTCTGCAGGCGGCACGCCGTAGGCAAAGACGAGCATCCGATAGACGGTGCCCAGCTGTTCCACCTTGAGCTGCTGCAGCTGCTTCTCGCTCATGCCTGCCTCGCTCTTCTCGCGAAGGGTGATTCCGAACTCACGGAGCTTTCTTTTGAGGTGGCTGCAGAACTCGCTGGTACTGTTGCTGACATACGTTTCGGGCATCACGTCGGCAGGCACTACGCCATACTTCGTGGCGAGGTCGGCCACGCCCGTGTAGGTGCCGCCGTCGGAGAGGGGATGCTGGAAGAGCCAGCGCACCATCTCGTCGTCGATGGGCCTTTTGCGTGTGTCGATGATGCCTTGCAGGAAGAGGTTGCTCTTCTCCAGCTGGTCGTAGAAGAAGAGGTAGCACTGGCTGAGGACGAAGTCCTTCGTGCCAAGCTTCTTCATCGCCCTCCCCCTCAGGACATTCAGTCCTGTGAAGAGCCAGCAACGGCCGCTGCTCTCCTGGTCGGTAATGCCTGTGTTCTTCACTTCGATGCTGAAGTCCTTGTCCTTTGCCCCTGCATTCTCCTGATTGACTGCCATCTTCTGAATGCCAACATTGCTGATGGCATTGCGGATGGCTTTCTCGGCAGGCGTGCCCGTATAGCTGCCTTCCAGCTGTTTCAGCACTTCGGGGGTAATGCCCTGCTGGGCATACACAGCCCGCTCGCTGCCAGCCAAAGCAAGGAGCAGTGTACATAAAATCGTCTTTTTCATATATGTTTCCTTTATTTGACCTTGCAAAGGTACGACTATTAATTCAAAAATCAAAATTAATCCATTCAAAATTCAACGATTGGTCAGGGGTCAGAGGCCATATATAGAGTCAACCAGCAAGTGCAAGTTTGCTGCAAAGTTAGGCATAATGTTTGAAAAAGGCCTCATTTGGTGTATAGAAATTTAGTTTTTCTCTCGGTCTAGCATTGATTTTAGCTTGTATTGCTGCGATTCTCTTGTCTGTTACAGTGCTGATATCCGTTCCCTTCGGTATATATTGCCTGACGAGCTTGTTGGTGTTTTCGATGTTGCCTTTTTGCCATGACGAGTATGAGTCAGTGAAGTAGATGGGTACTCCCAGCTTCTTTGAGAGCCATTCATGTGCGGCAAACTCAGAGCCGTTGTCCGTGGTGATAGTCTTGAGTCCTTCC
>JAFTAR010000156.1 GCA_017455495.1 Prevotella sp. | reverse complement strand
TTGGTTCGCCCGACATGGGCATAATCTAACGGGTGCAAGTCCCGAGCGCGGCCTAATAGCGGCAAGCACACAGCCAAAGGCAAGGGTGTCCATCGCGAGGTGGAATCTGAAGGAAGCCGGCGGCAAAGCACTGGCCTGACGAACAGAAACTTGATACTAAGGCATATGCCCGTGGGTGAGACTGCCAAAGAAGCCAAAGCCCTATAGCTATTCGGAACGGGTGGTGTAAATCAAGCAGGCATAAGTGTGAAAGATTATGTTCTTAATCGGGGAGGTCTCATGGACGCATGGCGAAGATACAGCTATTCGATGTACCATAGCGGAGTAAAGCTTGCCATGAGAAGTCAGCCGAGGTCATAGTACCCAAGGTACGTGTACCTACAGGGAAGGACCGAACCGTGCAGCGAATTAGTAATTGAAAGTTACGGCTGCCTAAGAGTCAGTTGCTCCTCAAGGAGGCTGCTTGCCGAAAGTATGACGGAATCAAAGGATAGGCAAGAGCGATGTTTGGCAGCTGATAGCCTAAGACAACAAGACGCACGCCCTCGGAGGTGTCAAAGCACGGAACCGCCGTATGCGGAACCGCTTGTACGGTGGTGTGGGAGGACGCATGGGGAACTAATCCCCATGCTCCTACCCAATTTCTAAGAGAAAAATACCTAAAAGTGAGTATTGTACTTCCCGGCAACAATGACTACCTTTGCATACTTAAACAACACAATCATTAAAATAACATTCACACACATTACACACATGAAGAAAATCTTTACACTTATCACTGCCGCCTTGATGGCTCTTGGTGTCAGCGCTCAGTCGTGGTATCCCACGGCCGACACCAGCGTTGAGGCGAATCAGACCTACGTTGACGACGACGCTCTTACCGTGAAGTCAACGTTTGCCGGCACGCTGAAAGAAGCCAGTGCCGACATTGACGGCGTGTCTTTCACCCACTACATCCAAGTAAGAGCCAAAGCCGATCCTTCAGCCGATGCCCCTGAAGGCACCGACAATGGTGGCAGTACCACTCTTGTCATTACCGCCAAGCAGGACGCACAACTGAAGGTCTACTATCGTCGCCAGTCTACAGCCCAAACCGACAACGTCGGCACTTATGCCTCCAATGACGGCAAGGACATGAAGATGAAGGATCAGAGTGACTACAGCATTGTTGACGGTACACTCACTATACACAGTGAAACCTCAGATGGCAAGTACGGCTTCGCTACCAAGGTGTACCAGCTTGAGGCTGGCCACTCATACGTCATCTGGGGCCGTGGCACCACTATTAACTTCTACGGCCTTGAGTACACCGTAGCTTCAAATAGTGCCGACGCTACCTTCGACTTTGAGAACAACCCAGAGAACTGGCCCGTGGGTGAGGGCGTGGATTTTGCCGCTGGCAACCTCACCAGTCCGCTCGCTGTGAACGGCATCACGCTGACCAATGTTCAGGGAAATGCCTCGCAGCCAGCCCGCATCATGCGCGCCAACGACGGTATCAGTGCTCTCTACGTTTACAAAAACGGATCCATCAAGTTCAATGCTCCTGAAGGCAAGGCTCTCACCAAGATTGCTGTTACCATGAAGACAGGGTCTTTCGACCTCACTGCCAATAACGGTACAATAGCAGAAAACACCTGGACAGGTAACGCTACAGAGGTGATCTTCACCTCATCAGCAACCCGCCAGATGCTGAAGATAGAGGTATTCTTGGCCGATGAGAACGACGAGACCGTGAAGCCCGCCGCTGAGAGCTTCGACGTGGAGGCTGCCGACATTGCCGCCTTCCGTGCAGTTGAAGACGGCAAGGTAGTTAAGTTGACATTGAATAATGCTCAGGTCAATGCATTAGACGACATTTTCAACTTGGCCTACGTAGAGGATGCCACGGGGGCTATTGAAGTTTCAGGCATCACGCTAACAGCCGGCCAACTGCTTAATGGCTATATCATTGGAACTAAGAGCAGCAGCGCCTTGGACTTTGCCAATCCCGAATTTGGTGATGAAATAAAGCTTATTGCCACTGACGGCGACACCTTTACTGCTACAGAAGGAACACTTGTTGCCACTAACGTTGAGGTTACCACAATAGCGACGGCAGAATATCATGGCCGCCTGCTTACCATCAAGAATGTAGAAATACAGAAAGAAGGCCGCTTCTACTATGCCTATAGCGGCGAAGACAAAGTCCAAGTGAAGGACGCTTTCATGGTTCTGCCAGCAGACTACGAGTGGCCAGAAAAAGCTAAGAGCATCACAGGACTGTGCACCTTTAATGGTGCTCGTTTCCAAATCGCTCCTCTGAAGGAAGAAGATATCGTTGCGGAGAGTGCAAACGAGACCACAGTTCTCTTCGACTGGGCCAACAACAACCTCAACCTGCCGGTTGGAACAGCCGATGACACCAACGCCGGCAACCTGGGCGGCAAGACTGTCACAGCAGACGGCGTGACGCTGAAGTTCGTCAATGCCATGACCATGCCCACACGCTACTACCTGAACGGCAGTCGCGGCAACCAGCTGCAGTTCATTGCCGGCGGACAGATGCGCGTCACCGCCCCTGAGGGCTATGCCGTGACCGCCATCATCAGCACGGGCAACCCTGCAACTAACGCATCAACAGGCGCTATCACTTACCAAACGAGCTGGGAGGTGGTAAAGGGCGGCGGCTCGCTGACAGCTGCCAACCAGCAGACACAGACCTGGACGGGCAATGCCGAGAGCGTGCTGCTCAATTCCAAGGCAGCTACCTATCTGGATGCCATCACCGTGACGCTGGCCCCCGTCAACGACGAGACCGCCTTGCTGGCAAACGAGGAGGCTGACAGCTACGTAGAGGTGAGCGGACTAACCGACTTCGCCAATGCTGCAAACAACGCCCTGGTGAAGCTTACACTGACCGATGCCATCATCACCAGCACTATGATTAACGGCTGGGGCTACTACGTGCAGGATGCCAACGCCGGTGCCAACTTCTACTGCACAGGCCTTGACTTCGAGGTGGGCGACGTGCTCAACGGCGTGGTCTACGTGAAGAAGAACAACCAGAACATGGGTGCACGCATCTGCATGACCGAGGCCACCAGTGCCGAGGAGCTGTCCATCACCAAGAACGGCACCTACGCACCCATTGAGGGCACCATCGCCGACATTAACGTGGCTGCCAACAAGTGCCGCGTGGTGAAGCTCACTGACGTTGCTGTGAAGGGCACTTCTGAGACCGCAGCCACCGTAACCGATGTTGACGGTGTCACCATAGCTCTGAACAACGGCAAGACCAACTACTTCCCCTACGTCATCCAGGAGAGCTTGGCCAGCATAGACTACACGAAGGCCACCATCGTAGGTATTCTCTACGGCTCTTCAGCTACCGTCAACCAGATTATGCCTCTCAGCATCACAGAGAACATCACCGACGGCATAAGCACCGCCGATGCTGCCGCCACCGATGCCGTAGTGATCTACAACCTGCAGGGCGTGCGCCAGCAGCAGCTCGTGAAGGGCATCAACATTGTTAACGGCCGCAAGGTGGTGGTGAAGTAAATTAGTACCTCGCGCGCACATATACATTATTCTATAGTAAGCCCGGACTCCATGGAGCCTGGGCTTACTGTAAACTTATGTAAGGCACTCCATGTTCGAAAAAGCGCGGGAAGAGCAAAAGAAAAACATAGTTTTTTTTGCCGCCTCGCAATAATTGCGTATATTTGCAAGCGGAAAAGCAAAACACACTATGGCACAGAAGAGAAAATATGGCATCGGACTGCAATGGTTCCCCGACTTCAGGAAAAACGGCGCAGTGTATGTGGACAAGACTGCGTATGTGTATAAACTGGCACGTCACGGAGGGAAGAACTATTTCCTGAGCCGTCCGCGACGCTTCGGCAAGTCGCTTCTCGTCAGCACCCTTCAGGCCTACTTCGAGGGACGGAAGGATGAGTTCGAGGGGTTGGCAATAGAAAATTTGGAGACGGAGTGGATAAAGTATCCTGTGATACGCATGGACCTGTCTTTAGGAAAATATTATGACGAAAACAGTGTGTGGAGCATCCTCGGTGGATTATTGGCGAGATTCGAAAAGGAATATGGGCTGCCCGTAGATAAAAAAGAGAACTTCAGCACCCGACTTTCTAATATCATCCTTGAAGCATATAATAAGACAGGGCAGAAGGTCGTGATACTCATTGACGAATACGACGCACCGATGCTTGACAGCATACGCGACACAAAACTACAGGACTACCTCCGGCAGCGCGTGCGTGATTTGTTCTCTCCGCTCAAAGGCCAGGCCGAGTTCCTCCATTTCGTGTTCCTCACGGGCATCTCAAAGTTCTCACAGCTCTCAGTATTCAGCGAGCTCAATAACCTCACCGACCTGACCTTTGACACTGAGTTTGAGGGCATCTGCGGCATCACTGAGGAGGAACTCTTCTCCACATTGAAGCCTGATTTGGAGTGGCTCACGGAAAGCATGATCCGCCTGCGTCGCAAGAACTGGACTTATGAGGACTGCGTCCGCGAGGTGAAGCGGATGTACGACGGCTACCACTTCACCGAGCTGATGAACGACATCTACAACCCCTGGAGCCTGTTTTATGCTTTCGACAAAGGGGTGATAGACAACTACTGGTTCTCCACCGGAACACCCTCGTCGCTCATTGACCTCTTCCAGGTGAAGCAGCCCGTGTTTCCTGAGCTGGAGGGCATTGATTGCAGAATGGACAAGTTCAATGCTCCTACAGAGCGCATCAGCGACCCAATACCCGTACTCTACCAGAGCGGTTACCTCACCTTGAAGGACTATCACTTCGAAGATAACAGCTTCACCCTTGGATTCCCCAATGAGGAGGTGCGTGTGGGCTTCGGGCGCTCACTGTACAATTATGTCACCCAGGACTATGTGGGCAGCGAGGACCTGATGCTCAATGCCTACTGGAGTCTGCGCCGCAAGAATTCCACCTTTGAGGATTTCTTAGAGAGCGTGCGCAAGTGGTATGCCGGCATCCCCTACGACATCACCGACAAGCACCAGGACGAGCAGTTCTATCAGGCTCTCTTCTATGCGCTGATGGTCGGTATGGGCTGCGACACGAGCGCAGAGGACAAGACCAGCGACGGCCGAATGGACATCGCCCTGAAGCTCTCCGATGCCATTTATATCCTGGAGTTCAAGTTCAACAAGACCTCTGGTGAGGCCCTCCAGCAGATCCTGACAAAAGACTATGCGGTGAAGTTCGCCGCTGACCAGCGTCCCGTCTGGGCCGTGGGCCTCAACGTCAGTGCCGACCGCCGCACCATTGACAGCTACGACATCGTGCAAGTGAAGGTGTAGGTCACGCTCAAGCGTGACCTACTAACATTACTCTGACAGCATGGTCACCTCTATGCAGCGCCCCTGCTCCAAGAGCAGGCGGGCCAGCTGCTGCACGTCGGCCGCCGTCATGCGGCGCACCATGTCCTTATAGCCCTCGTCAAAGTCGGCCTCGTCGTCCAGCTCGTGCCAGGCTATGTAGTCCCAGTAGTCGTTGGTTATGGCCACCTGGTCGTACTGCTTCAGCAGGTATTCGCGCACCTTCTCCAGTGCTGTCGGCTCCGGCCCCTGCTCGGCTATGCGGCGCAGCTGGGCGTAGACCACGGGGTTCAGCTCCTCATAGCGTCCCGGGTCGGCGTTGTAGCTGATGCGCAGCATGGCGTCGGGGGTGTCGTCGCGGTCCAGGTCGAAGTCTACACTCACGCCGTAGGTGCCGCCCATCTCCTCACGCACAGAGTCGGTATAGGCAATGCTCAGCGTGCGCTTCAGGAAGTCGAGACGGAGGTCGTTCCACGGCGAGAACTCCACGTCGGCCACATGGAAGATGCTGACATTGGCCAGCGGCGTGGCCATGGCCTTGCGGAACACGTGGACGCCGGCAGGAGCCGTGACCTGGGGAACGACAGCACTGGCTCTATCCAAGGCCGAGGCTTGGGCCGGCAGGGTGGCCAAGTACTTGTTGAGCAATGGGCGCAGCTGCTCAATGCTGATGTTGCCTATGATGACGGCACGGAACTGCGAGGCATCGCTGAAGCACTCACGATACATCTGGAGCATGCGGTCGTAGTCAACGTTGGCTAAGCGCTGCTGAGTCATTGGCTCCATGCGCGGGTGGTGGTCGTAGAGAATGGCCGAGATGGAGTCGTTGTAGTCCACACGCGGCGAGGCGTTCCTGTTGGTGAGGAACGAGTGGGTGCGGTTCCTAAGCCCTGCGAAGGCCACGGTGTCGCGGCGCGGGCTGGTGAAGTAGAGGTGGGCCAGCTGGAACATCGTCTCCACGTCCTGCACCGAGGCGCCTCCAGTGATGCTCTGTGAGCGCGAGCCTACCGAGGGCTGCACGCGGACGCTCTTGCCCATGAGCTGGCGGCGCAGCTCCGTCTGGTTCCAGATGCCCACGCCGCCTTCCGTCACGGCGCTGGTCAGCATTGAGAAGTTGTCAATGTCGGCATCGCCATAGCGGCTGGTGCCGCCGTCGGCTTTTATCTTCATCTGCACCACGTTCGAGCTGAAGTCGGTCTGGCGGAAGTACACCTTCATGCCGTTTGAGAGCGTCAGCTCAGTGAAGCCGTGCTTCCAGGGCTGCTCGCTGATGACAGACCCTGCTGTCATGGTGTTGTTAAGCTGCTGGAAATAGGCCTCCATAGTCTGCACATCAGCGGCCGACTGCTGGGCAGCGCCATACTGCAGCCTCTGCGTGGCCAGGATTACGTCCTCTATCTGCTGCTCCGTGGGCAGGGGCACGTTGTCGCGGTCAGGAGCATACATAATGGCCACCTGGTTCTGGTCGGTGATGAGCTGCCGCACAGCCTCGTTCACCTCCTGCAGCGTCACCTCGTGGTCGAATTTCTGCGTCAGCTCCCACTGCTTGTCCATGGAGATGAGCGGCTCGCCGCTGAGGAAGTGCTGCACGCAGAGGCTCACCAAGCGCGAGTTCTGGCGGTCGTTCTGCTCTCGCCATTTGCGCTCGTCGTGGTTCAGGCGGAAACGCTTGGCGCGGTCCAGCTCCTCCTGGGTGAATCCCTGCTGGCGCACCTGCTCGCAGCATGCCACGGCACTAATGATGCCGCCCAGGATGTTCTCCTGCTTACAGCTTACACTGAGCGAGAAGGCCTCCATCGTGCGGCTCAGGAAGAAGTCGCTGGCGCGGCCCGTGGCACTCTGGAAGGGCGGCACGGCCTGCTGCTTCAGCTCTGCCAGGCGGTCGTTGAGCATCTGCCCAATCATGTTGTCTATATAGGCTCCGCGCAGGTACTCCTCGGTGTTCTTCAGGCTGTCGGGCGTGGCCGGGCGCTTCATGTACAGGTGGCACAGCACTATGGGCTGCTCGGCGTCCTTCTCAATATCCACTATCATGGAGTCGTTGAGGTTCACGGGATAGTAGATGCGCTCTGCCCGCTGCCTCGGCAGAGGTATAGATGAAAACACGCGCTTTATCTTCCGCTCCATGCGGTCCACGTCAACGTCGCCCACCACTACGATGGCCTGCAGGTCGGGGCGATACCACTTCTGGTAGTAGTCGCGCAGGTCCTGGTAGGGGAAGTTGTCCACTATGTCCATCGAGCCGATGGGCATGCAGTCCTCATACTTGGTGCCGCGGTACACCTTAGGCATGGCCTGCTCCATGAGCCGCTGCACGGCGCGCCCGGCGCGGCGCGTGCGCCACTCCTCGTGTATCACGCCGCGCTCGCGGTCTATCTCCTCATCCTCAAGCAGCAGGTAGTGGCTCCAGTCGTGCAGAATCAGCAGACAGGAGTC
>JAFTAR010000155.1 GCA_017455495.1 Prevotella sp. | reverse complement strand
GGTGAAGCTTTTTTCCGATGGAGAAGCATCGGACACGGGGGCTACCTTGAACTCCATCTCCGTGCCTTCCGAGCGGCCAATCCAGTTGCGCTGGGCCTCCTTCAGCGAGTCGGTCCAGTCTATCTCGTCCAGGCCGTCAAGCAGGCGCTGTGCATAGGCCGAGGTGCGCAGGCACCACTGGCGCATCTTTTTCTGCTCCACGGGGTAGCCGCCGCGCTCCGAGACGCCGTTCACCACCTCGTCGTTGGCCAGCACCGTGCCCAAAGCCGGGCACCAGTTCACCATAGTCTCGGCCAGGTAGGCAATGCGGTCGTTCATAAGCACCTCCTGCTTCTTCTTTTCAGAGAAAGCATTCCATTCAGCGGCAGTGAAATGCAGCTCCTCGGTGCCCAGGGCATGACAGTCTTCAGTGCCCATCAGCTCAAAATGCTCAATGAGCTTGATAGTTGGCTGTGCCTTGTTGCTTGACGTGCTGAAGTACGAGCGGAACATTCTCTGGAATGCCCACTGCGTCCACTTGTAGTAGCCGGGGTCGCAGGTGCGCACCTCGCGGTCCCAGTCGAACGAAAAGCCTATCTTGTCCAGCTGCTCACGGTAGCGGTTTATGTTCTCCTCGGTGGTGATGGCGGGGTGCTGCCCCGTCTGTATTGCATACTGCTCAGCGGGCAGGCCGTAGGCATCATAGCCCATGGGATTCAGCACGTTGTAGCCCTGCTGCCGCTTGTAGCGGGCATAGATGTCGCTGGCTATATAGCCAAGCGGATGGCCTACGTGCAGACCGGCCCCGCTGGGATAAGGGAACATGTTAAGGACGTAGAACTTCTTCTTCTTCTCGTCCTCCACTACGTGATAGGTGCCCTGTTCCTTCCAGCGCTGCTGCCATTTCTTCTCAATGTCTCTGAAGTTGTATTCCATAAATGATAATGTATTTCTGATAGTTTCAACTTGCAAAGATAAGCAGAAAAGACGGAAACTCAAAATTTTTCTTTCCTTTTGTGCAAGAAAACTTTCTTTTCCTTCCCCGTTCGGGAAAAAAGTTGTAACTTTGCAAGCTAATAAATAAGAAAGGCATGGCAAAGAAAGACGGCGAGATGACGCCGATGATGAAGCAGTTCTTCGACCTCAAAGCAAAGCACCCCGACGCTCTGCTGCTGTTTCGCTGCGGCGATTTCTATGAGACCTACTGCGACGATGCCGTTGAGGCTTCGCGCATACTTGGCATCACCCTTACCAAGCGCAACAACGGCGCTGGCGTGAAGGGCGACGAGATGGCCGGTTTCCCCCACCATGCCCTCGACACCTACCTGCCCCGCCTTATCCGTGCCGGCAAGCGCGTTGCCATCTGCGACCAGCTGGAGGACCCCAAGCTCACCAAGAAGCTGGTGAAGCGAGGCATCACGGAGCTTGTGACACCGGGCGTTGCCATGAGCGACAACGTGCTGAACTACAAAGAGAACAACTTCCTGGCATCGGTACATTTCGGAAAGGCAGCCTGCGGTGTGGCCTTCCTCGACATCTCCACCGGCGAGTTCCTTACCGGCGAGGGCACCTACGACTACGTGGAGAAGCTGCTCTCCAGCTTCCAGCCCAAGGAGGTGCTCTATGAGCGTGGCCGCAAGCACGACTTCGAGCGCTACTTCGGCAGCCGCTACTTCACCTTCGAGCTTGATGACTGGGCTTATGCCGAGCAGACGGCCCACCAGAAGCTGCTGAAGCACTTCAACGTGAAGAGCCTGAAGGGCTTCGGAGTGGACCACCTAAGGAATGGCTGCACCGCCGCCGGCGCCATTCTGCAATACTTGGAGCAGACCCAGCACACGCAGCTGGGCCATATCACCGGCATCACCCGCATAGAAGAGGACAAGTACGTGCGCCTTGACAAGTTCACCATCCGCTCCCTTGAGCTGGTGCAGCCCATGCAGGAAGACGGCCGCAGCCTGCTTGACGTGATAGACCGCACCGCCTCGCCCATGGGCAGCCGCATGCTGCGCCGCTGGCTGGTGTTCCCGCTGCGCGACGAGAAAGCCATCAACGAGCGCCTTGACGTGGTGGACTGCTTCTTCCGCAACCCCGACTTCCGCTCCCTGGTAGACGAGCAGCTGCAGCGCGTGGGCGACTTGGAGCGCATCATTGCCAAGGCCAGCGTGGGGCGCATCTCTCCCCGCGAGGTGGTGCAGCTCAGGGTGGCCTTGGAAGCTGTCAAAATTATTAAAAACACAACATTAGCCAGGGAGGACGAAGCCACAGCCGCCGCTCTGCCAACGCAAGGGGAGGCAGTGGTGAAATCTATTCTTGAGCGTCTGTCACCCTGCGAGGCCATCCGTGAGCGCATAGGGCGCGAGATAACCCCCGACCCGCCGCAGATGGTGCAGAAAGGCGGCGTGATACAGAACGGCGTGAATGCTGAACTCGACGAGCTGCGCCACATAGCCTACAGCGGCAAGGACTACCTGCTGCAGATACAGAACCGCGAGGCGGAGCTTACCGGCATACAGAGCCTGAAGATTGGCTACAACAACGTGTTCGGCTACTACCTTGAGGTGCGCAACACCTACAAGGACCGCGTGCCGCAGGAATGGGTGCGCAAGCAGACGCTGGCCCAGGCCGAGCGCTACATCACCCAGGAGCTGAAGGAATACGAGGAGAAGATACTTGGCGCCGAGGACAAGATACTGGCCCTGGAGAACAAGCTCTTCAACGAGCTGGTGGCGGCCATTCAGGAGTTTATCCCGCAGATACAGGTGAACGCCACGCTGCTGGCCCGCATTGACTGCCTGCTATCCTTTGCCAAGGCAGCACAGGAGCACCACTACATAAGGCCGGTGATAGACCAGGGCGACACGATAGACATACGCCAGGGCCGCCACCCGGTTATAGAGACTGAGCTGCCCGTTGGCGAGCAGTATGTGCCCAACGACATTGTGCTTGACCAGGAGCGCCAGCAGATCATCATCATCACCGGCCCCAACATGGCGGGCAAAAGCGCACTGCTCAGGCAGACGGCCCTCATAGTGCTGATGGCCCAGGTGGGAAGCTTCGTTCCCGCCGAGTCGGCCCGCATAGGCATGGTGGACAAGATTTTCACCCGCGTGGGGGCCAGCGACAACATCTCGCTTGGCGAGTCTACCTTCATGGTGGAGATGACCGAGGCCTCCAATATATTAAATAATGTGACGCCGCGCTCGCTGGTGCTCTTCGACGAGCTGGGCCGCGGCACGTCGACCTACGACGGCATATCAATAGCCTGGGCCATAGTGGAATACCTGCACGAGCAGCCCAAGGCCCGCGCCCGCACCCTCTTTGCCACCCACTACCACGAGCTGAACGAGATGGAGAAGAATTTCCCGCGCATAAAAAACTATAACGTCTCTGTGCGCGAGGTAGACGGCAAGGTCATCTTCCTGCGCAAGCTGGAGCGCGGCGGCTCGGAGCACTCGTTTGGCATACATGTGGCAGAGATTGCCGGCATGCCCCGCTCCATAGTGAAGCGGTCGAACACTATTCTTAAGCAGCTGGAGGCAGAGAATGCCCAGGTTGGTAAGGCGGGCAAGCCAATGAGCGAGATTGCCGACAGCCGCGAGGGCATGCAGCTAAGCTTCTTCCAGCTCGACGACCCGGTGCTGCTGCAGGTGCGCGACGAGATTCTGGGGCTTGACATCAACAACCTCACTCCCGTTGAGGCCCTGAACAAGCTGAACGACATCAAGCGAATAGTGGGAGGGAAGTAAAACCACGGATTAAAGGATTTATGGGATTCCCAACCTGAGGAACTACTTAATCAGTAATCAGCGGCAGGGTTAGGATAAAGCGTGCCCCCTTGTCGTAGCTCTTGTCAAGCACGAGGTCGCCGCCCATCTTGCGGGCAATGTTGCGGCTCACGGTGAGACCCAGGCCTATGCCCGGCTTGAAGGCATCGGCCTTGGCAAACTTCTCGAACACCTCGTCCTGCTTGTCGGCGGGAATGCCGGTGCCAGTGTCGGTAACAGTGAGGTGGAGCATGCCCTTCTCCTTGTGGCAGAACAGCTCTATGCTTCCCTCGCTGGTGAATTTTATGGCGTTGCTGATGAGGTTCTCCATGATGTCGGTCACCACCTCAGCATTTATAATCACCCTGTCGCGGTTCACCACCCTCGTGGTGTATTTCAGCGTCACGCCGGCACTGGCATCCTTCTCGTGGCTATAGAGCAGGCCCGAGAAGAAGTCGTTGCACAGCACCCTGTCCTCGCACTCATACTTCACCTCGGTCTCCGTCTCGGCCAGTCGCAGCATCTCGTTCACTATCTTGGTGATGGCATCCATGTTGTCGTTGATGCGCATCACGAGGTCTGAGCGTTCCTCGGCCGGCAGCTCAATGCCGCTGTTGTAGAGAATCTCGTTGAAACCTATGATGGCGTTCAGCGGCGTGCGTATCTCGTGGCTAACGCGCCTCACGAACTCCGTCTTCATCTCGTCGGTCTCGTTGGCCATCCTCAGGGCCTCGGTGAGCTGTTTGTTCTTCCTCATCAGCGCCTTCCTGTCCTTATGCCTCAGCCGCAGCCACACTATAAGCATGGCGAGGCACAGCGCTGCCAGGCCCAGCACCACCTTGAGCAGTGTGGAGCTGTCGGCCTCGGCCTTCTGCTGCGCACGCGTCATGGAGGCCGTGGTGGCAGCCGAGCTGAGGTTAGAATCGTATAGAGCTGCCATGAGCGAGTCCTTGGCTTCCATCTGCCGCTGCAGTGTGGCAAGCAGGCGAGTGGTGTCGCAGGCCATACGGTATATGCAGGCGGTGATGTCAAGGCGGTCAAGCAAGAGGATGCTGTCTTCCTGGGCCAACTGGTTGAGGGCCTCGTCGTAATAGTGGTTCATGGCCTGGTGCATGGCCTCCATGGCTCGCAGGCCTTTGGCAGGCAGACCTTCGTTGGCATCCAAGAGGCTGTGGTAGTTCTGATAGTGAGTGTCAAAGAGCGACGTGTTGCCCAGCGTAAAGCTTATGCAGGCATTCATAATAATAAGGTTCCTGCGCGTGATGGCATCGCGCCTGCTGGCCTGCTCGCAGCGGTTGGCCCATCGCTGTGCCTCCACGGGCTGCCAGAATTTCAGCGCGTCAACCAGTCCCATCTGGGCATCGGTGATGTTGCCCTCGCCGGTGCTCTCTGCCTGCTCTATGGCCGTCATGTAGTGCTGCTGGGCCTTCTTCAGGCAGCCGCTCTCAAGAAACAGCCTGGCAGCCTCCATGTTCTGGCTGTAGAGGGTCTGCGCAGAAGAAGTGATAAGCGAGAAGTGATAAGTGAGAAGTACCAGCAGCACCTTCAACAACCACATCATCCTCATTCTGCTATTCTTTGAGTTCATCATATCACTTCTCTTTTCTCACTTCTTACTTCTTGCTTTAATCATGCAATAGATGCCAATGGCTACGAAGGGTATGCTTAGCAGCTGCCCCATGTCGAGCGGCATGCTGTCCTCAAAGCCCACCTGCGTCTTCTTGAAGAACTCCACGAAGAAGCGGAAGGTGAAGATATAGGTGAGGCAGAAGCCGAAGTAGAAGCCGGTGCCCAGCAGGCCCACCCCCTGCCCCTCCCTATTATGGAGGGGAGTAGTTACATTGCCTGTTTCATTTCCATTCTTGGGGTTGTTCCTTTTCTTGTAAATCCAGAGCATGATGAAGAACAGCAAGCCGTAGGCTATGGCCTCGTACAATTGTGCCGGATGGCGTGGCAGGCCGTCGCGCTGCTCGAAGACGAAGGCCCAGGGCACAGATGTCACCGAGCCTATTATCTCAGAGTTCATGAGGTTGCCAAGGCGTATGAAGCATGCGGTGATGCCCGTGGCTATGGCAATGTTGTCAAGCACTTGCCACAGGGGCACCTTAACCCTATTCACATAGAGCCACAGGGCCAGCATCAGACCCAGCGTGCCGCCGTGGCTGGCCAGGCCCTCATAGCCCGTCAGCTTCCAGCTCCACGAGTCGGGGTCGGTGAAGTGTATGGGCAGCAGCATCTCTATGAAGCCCTTCATGCTGGTGAGGTATTCGCCGGGCTGGTAGAACAGGCAGTGGCCCAGGCGGGCTCCGATGAGAATGCCAAGGAAACAGTAGATGAACAGCGGGTCGAACTTCTCCTGCGGTATCTTCTGGTCTTTATACAGTTTTCTCACCACTATGTATGCCAGTGCCAGGCCAATGAGCCAGCACAGCGAGTACCAGCGGAATGAGAGCGACCCTATATGGAAAGCCTCTATGTCGGGGTTCCAGTTAATGAAGAGAAAAGTATTCATCAATCCTTCTTCTTTTTACTATACAATCAGGGTGCAAAGATACAACTTTTTTTATAAACAGAGCATTGTGAAGCTATCTTTTTGCAGAAAAACATTTTTAGCCCACATTATTTCACCGCATTTCCTTGGCTTTACTCTTTATTTTTATTAACTTTGCCCCCAATATGAAAAAACTACTGCTACTGATACTTGCGTTGACATGCACCCTTTGTGCGAGTTCCCGGACAAGTATGGATCGCGACAGCCTCTGGCAGGCATTTCTTTCTCCGCCCGACAGCATACGTGTTGGCTGCTACTACTACTGGGTCAACGAGCGTGTGGACTCTGCGGGCGTGGTGGCCGACCTACAGTGGATGAAGGATAACGGCATCACTCTGGCTTTCCTGGCTACCGACATACGCAACCGCGACCGATGGGACAACCCCTGGGAAGGCCAGATGTTTGGGAACAACAAGTTCCAGAGTCCTGCGTGGTGGGCTAATCTTCAGACCGCCTTGCGCACGGCAGGGGAGCTGGGCATAGAGATGGGCATATTCAACTGCCCCGGCTGGAGCCAGTCGGGCGGACCCTGGGTAAAGCCGGAAGAGGCCATGCGCAACTGGATGCCGCAGGGCGTAGAGGTGTGCAAGACAGCCCGAGGCACAGATGTGGTAAACGGCCCATGCTCGCCCGAAGCCGAGGGGCTGGAAGTTGACAAACTGTCAAAGGAGCACGTAAAGCGCCATTTCGAGGCTTTTATAGGGGAGATACTGCGCCGCATTCCGCCCTGCTGCCGCCCTACGCTGACGACAGTAGTGGTGGACAGCTGGGAGCGCGGCAGGCAGAACTACACCGACTCCATATATACACTTTTCCGCTGGCGCTTCGGCTACGAGCTTGACTATGCCAACGACTCCTGCCAGAGAGACCTCAACCGGCTTATCTCCGACCTTGTAGCTTCAGAATACATGGGCGGCCTGACGGAGAAAGCCCATGAGTACGGCCTTCGCACATGGTGTGAGCCTTATGCCCACAGCCCCTTTCCCGGCAACAGCATCACATACGGCAGCATGGCCGACGAGGTGGCGGCAGAATTCTGGGTCAACGACCGAAAGTTCCGCCAGAAAGAGATAAACGCAGCCCTTGGTGCCGCACGCAGCAGCGGCAAGAACCGGGTGTGGGCCGAGAGCTTCACTGACGGTTCCTGGACCACATACGCACAGGATGACTGGAGCTTCGCAAAACTGAAGCCCCTTGCCGACCGCTACTTTCATGCCGGTGTGAACGCCACCATTCTGCACGTTATGATTTCTCAGCCCGGCGACGACCGCGAGCCGGCTGTGCGCCCCTGGTTCGGCACCTTCTTTGACCGCCGCAGCCAGCATGCCTCCGACTTGAAGCCCCTTGTGAGCTACCTGCGCCGCTGCAACTTCATGCTGCAGATAGGGCGGCCATATAACAATGCCACCGACCAGAGAGTCCTGGACGATGGCACTGTCATACGCTTCACTGATGATTCCATGTTCGAGGTCACCTTTGCCGACGGGCACAAGGAGACCTGGAATCCGTGCCTTACTTTCTGATGCGGTACAGACGGAAGGTCATAGCCTCCACCTCGTCTGTCAGCACACTGCCCTGACGGCCGTCGGCCACGCTGATGGTGCCGGGCTGCGGAGTGATGCGCTCCGGCTGGTCAAGGGTGTTGTCGTCGGTCATGGAGCCGTTGTGCTGCAGGGTCAGCGTCTGGGCCGTGCGCTCGCCACGAAGGCCCTTCAGGTTGATGGTGACAGGCTGGGGCTGCCGGCTGGTGTTCACCACCTTTATAATAATGTCGCCCGTGGTGGCATCCCACACGCTGCTGGCAAAGAGGCCGTCCTGACCGTCCTGGCCGGCCACGGGCTTGCCGTCCATGAGCAGCGAGAGCACGTTGGTGCCCTTGTTCATGGCAAACATCTGCTGAACGTAGTAGCTCACACTCTTGAACATGCGCAGGTTGTCGAACCAGATGGCGTCGGGCCGCCACTGCCAGCCCTCCACATGGGCGAAGAGGGGAGCGTAGGTGGCCATGTGCACTATGTCGGCATTGCGCTCTATGCCCGTCATGTGGGCAGCCTCGTAGAGCGAGGTCTCGTAGTGGTCCCACTTCTTTCCGTGTGCCCCGTGGCAGGCATACTCGCCGGCAAAGACACGCGGGCCGCGGCGGTCGTAGCTGTCATAGCGCAGGCCGTGGCTCAGGAACCACTCCTCGTTGCGGTAGTAGTGCTCGTCGTAGAGGTCTACGTGCAGCTCCTTCATGCGGGGCTGCAGCAGGTCGAAGTCCCAGCCCTCGCTGTTGGGGCCGGTGGTGCCAATGAGCTTGATGTCGGGGTAGCGGGCGCGGATGGCATCGCTGAACTTGCGCAGGCGCTCAGTGAACACAGGGCCGTAGCCGCCGTGCTGGTCGTCATAGTCCCACTGCTCGTTGCCCACGCCAAGGAAATTCAGGTTGAAAGGCTCCGGGTGGCCCATCTCGGCACGCACGCGGCCCCACTGGGAGTCGGCGGGTCCGTTGGCAAACTCTATAAGGTCAAGGGCATCCTGGATATAGCTGTCAAGGCTGTCCACAGGCACGTGGACACCCGGCACTGTTGGGTCGGGGTTCTGGAACTGGCAGCTCAGGCCGCAGCTGATGACAGGCAGCGGCTCACTGCCGAAGTCCTCACACAGCTGGAAGAACTCGAAGAAGCCCAGTCCGTAGCTCTGGAAGTAGTCGGGGAAGAAGCGGTGGCCAAAGGTGTAGTGCCAGCGGTTCTCGTTCAGCGGGCGGTTCTCCACAGGCCCCACGGTGTTCTTCCAGTTGTAGCGCGTGGCAAGGTCGGTGCCCTCCACTATGCAGCCGCCGGGGAAGCGGAACACGCCGGGGTGCATGTCGGCCAGAGCCTGTGCCAGGTCGCGGCGCATGCCGTTCTCGCGGCCCTGCCAGGTGTCGGTGGGGAAGAGCGAAATGTGCTCCACGTCGGTAACGGCCATTGGCTCGCGGCCCGTCTGGCGCAGGAAGATGCGCAGGGCACCCTTCGGCTCGGTGCGCGGCGAGGTGATGGTGGCTGTGTATTTCTTCCACTCGCTTCCCTCCACGTCAACATGGGTGGTGGCAAACTCCTGGCGCTCGCCCATAATGTCGTTGTCAACCAGGCGAACCTCAAGCGTGGCCTTGCCGCCCTGGGGGCAGCGTGCCCACACGCTGAAGCGGTAGGTGGCATCCTGCTTCACGGCGATGCCGAAGAAGCCCTCGTTCTCCAGTCCGGTGAACTTGTCGCGGTGGCCGCTGTAGCTCAGTCGCACATAGTGGGGGTTGCGGTCGAAGGGGCCGTCGTTTCTCACCTCAAAGTTGCCGTAGGCCCTCCAGCCCATCAGGCTTTGGGGGAACTCAAACGAGCGGTTCTTCACCATCTCGGCATAGAGGCCGCCGTCGGCAGCGTAGTTGATGTCCTCGAAGAAGATGCCGTACATGGTGGGTTGCACGGGTACTCCCAAGCGTTTGGTGTTCACGTCCATGACATGCTGGGCGCCCACTGCCATAGTGCCCATGACGGCCAGTGCACAGGATAAAAGTCTTGTTCTCATTCTATTATGCTTTAAGTTAGTTGTTTATTTCTTTATCTTTTTCAAACACCATGCAAAGATAAGGCTTTTTCCTGACATTCCAAAATAATTGAGCCTTTTCTTTCCTTTTCTCTTTTTCACTAATTGGGAAAAAGGCTTTTCACTAATTGAGATAAATAGAACTCACAAATTTTGATAAATATTTTTATTAATAGGTTGTCAGGTTGTGTGTAGTGTAAATTTCTCTCAATTTGTGAACTGTATTTCTCCCAATTAGTGAAAAAGAAGAAAAAGAGACCTGAAGAAAAGGCTGGTGAAACAAAAGGGAAGGTGAATGTAACTATTTCGAATCGCCGTCACACAGGATGTTTGTAACTTTGCACCGTCGGAAAACGCAATGCGACAGTTACATTTTTAGAACCTTTATAACAAAAGCAAAGATGAAAAAGACTTACAAAAAACCTAACACAATTTCGTTGTTCGTTGGCACCCAGAATGCACTCATGGCAGGGTCGGTTAATGAGAAGACAAGTGGAGCGCAGTCAATGTCTACTGGCTCGTTCGGTGCCAGAGGCACTGCCTCGCAGTGGGAAGACGATGAAGAGTAATAACCCTAAAATACCTATGATGACAATGAAAAAGATTATACTCCTTTTGGTGATGATAATGGCCGTGGGAACGGTGAGTGCAAAGAAAGACAGGTTGTATGCTTCTTTCGGCACATTGAATAATGCGAATATTACAAGTGGCAATCTTTCATTTACAGAGACGACCAATGCGAATCTGGTATTGTTTACTTTCTCTTCAGGAGAATTAGCAAATTATTCCACTCTGCATTTTAAAATTACCAAAGTAAGTACGACATCTCAGTCAGGGAATTTATATCGTCTTCAATTCAGAAAAGGTAGTACAGAGTTGAAAACTACAGATAATTATACAACTGAAGATTTGACGTTAGATTTGTTTTCTTTGGGGATTACATTAGCAGATGTGACTGATATACGTTTGTTAGGTCCACAATATCAAATGAGCGTAATTACTCTGTCTGTGAAAGATGTATATCTCGAAAAAGCTACAGATAACGAGTGTATGAGCATCGCCACAACTATTAATAGTACATCTAACAAAACTGCTCCATTTGCATGGGAACTTGGTGGTAATAATCCTACAATTTATGCAAGATTCGGTACGAGCATTGAAGGAACCGGTACTGCTTTGTTTGGAAGTGACTATGCCGGTCCTACAAACGGCTACTATTTTGATGTAACGGGCTATGACTACGCTATTGCAGATCTCACAGCATTTACAGGTGGAGATGTTCGATATTTCAATAATGATGGTAGTGCGAGTGGCGTGATTACAAATGCAACTACATATATCGCTTTTAGTGGTACACAGCACATCACAACGATTAAAGGCGGTTCAAATAGTAGTTCAAAAGCAATTACAGTCAATACGATAGATTTCGTCAAGGATTTTGCTGCAGTTTCCAATACGGCCTTCGGAATCGCTGCATCATCGGCATCTACCATAGCTTACGACCGTGCCTTCACTGTGGGCCGCAGGTCTACTGTATGCCTGCCTTTTGCTTTGACTGCCAGTGAGGTGACTGCGGCTGGTACATTCTACGAGCTAACAAGCGTGAGCAATGGTACGCTGAGGTTTACCAAAGTCACAGAAACAGAAGCCTATAAACCCTACGTCTTTGAGGCTGCAACCACAACACCATTTGCAAACCTGACGAACAAGGCTATAACTGCCACTCCTGCCTCATACTCCACAACAGTAGATGGCTACACCTTCCAAGGAACTATGGCCCACCTATCACTTCCCAGTGGTGTCTATGGCTACAATGCCAGCACAGGCGAATTCTCTGTTACTTCAGGTACAGACGTTACCATTGATGCCTTCCGTGCCTACATCACTGCTCCGGCAAATGCACGTGCCAGCCTCACCGCCGTCTTTGACAACGAGCCAACCGACATAGAAACCGTGAACAACGAGCCATTAACCATGGACCAGACCTACAACCTGGCAGGACAGCGCGTGGGCGACAACCACAGGGGAATCGTTATAAGGAACGGCAGGAAGATACTGGTGAGGTAAGAAAAGCGCCGTTTCTGTTGGCAGAATCCGTATTTCTTTTATTGGTGTCCGCTAAAACTATAATTTCTCGCGCGTGCGCAGATGCGTGCATGAGGGGTCGAAAAAATCAGGGCTGATTCCGTTGAGGATTCAGCCCTTTTGATTTACTTTGCAGTCGCAAAACATAAAACAAAAGT
>JAFTAR010000154.1 GCA_017455495.1 Prevotella sp. | reverse complement strand
GAACATGCCCTTCATCGTGATGAGGAAGGGGTAGAAAATGGCGCATATACAGATGGTGGCCAGCATCATGGGCATGAAGTACTGGCGCGACGACTCGATGGCGGCGTCCTTGGGGGCATAGCCCTTGCCCAGATACTCTAAGTAGCCGTCAATGACCACGATGGCATTGTCTACTATCATGCCGAGCACAACGATGAGGGCTGCCAGCGTGACGATGTTCAGCTCAATGTTCATCATGTACATTATAGCCACGCTGACGAAGGTGCTCAGCGGAATGGTGATAGCCGCCACAATGGCCGAGCGCAGGGGGAAGAGCACCATCATGACAAGGATGATGATGACCATTGAGATGATAAGGTCGCGCAGGAAATTGCTGACGCTCAGCGCCACCACCTTGGGCTTGTCGGCAATGCGGGTTATGGTGACGTCGTCGGGCAGTTCCTCGGCGGCAAAACTGCTGAGCACACTTTCTATTTCCTCGCCATACTGCACCACGTTGTTGCCGGGAGTCATCTCCATTGACAGCAGCACGCATGGGTGGCCGTCCTGCTCTATGCGGCTGCTCTGGGTGTCGTATTCGCGCACCACGCTGGCCACATCGCGCACCCTGGCCATCTTGCCGGTGACAGGGTCGGAGAAGATAATCTGGTTCTCTATCTCCTCCACGCTGTTCTCGGTAGCCTCAATGTGTATGGGCACCTGTTGGTCGTCGTCGCTGATGCTGCCGCTCATGGTGGTGATGCCTTGTGCCTGGAGGCGCGAGAAGAGCATCTGCTGACCTATGCCGTAGGCCTGCAGCCGCTGCCGGTCTACATAGAGCGAAATCTGTTCCTTCTGCTCGCCGAAAATCTTCACATTGGCCACGCTGGGAATGCGTCGCAGACGGTCGCTGAGGCGATCGGAGTAGTCTTTCAGCTCGCGATAGCTGCGCTGGCCGCTCTCCACGGCTCTAAGCAGGGCCGAGGTGTTGCCGAAGTCATCGTTTACCACCACTGCCAGCACGCCCGAGGGCAGCTGCGCCTTGAAGGTGTTCAGTCCGTGCTTTATCTTGCTCCACACCTCGTCCTTGTTGTTCACGTCGTCGTTCAGCCTCACCATCACGATGCACATGCCGTTCTGCGAGGTGGTGGTGGTCTTTGCACGGTTCACCTCGCCGTAGGTGAAGAGGTAGCGCTCCAAGGGGCGGGTCACCTGCTGCTCCACCTCCTCTGTGGTGGCGCCGGGGTAGACGGCCACTACAACGCCCTGGCGGATGGTGGCATGGGGGAACTCGTCCTTCGGCATGATGTACATGCCGTAGATGCCCAGCACAAAGAGTATCAGTATGATGAGCAGCGAGATGGAGTAGTGCTCCAGCGGCCAGCGGAGCCAGTTCATCTGTTTCATTTTTCTTCTGTTTTAATACACCACCCTTGTTCCTTCACTCAGTTTCTGGTAGCCCTCGGTGATGACGCGCTGGCCGGCCTCCACGCCGCTGGTAATGGCGATGCGGTTGCCCGAAGTATGGCCTATGGTGACGGCGGTGCGGTGGGCTGCGCTGTCAGGGCCTGCCGTCCAGACAAACAGCGAGCCGTCGGCACGGCGCTGCACGGCGGTGACAGGCAGTGTTGCCTGCTGTTCCGTAGGCTGCGACTCAGTCGCAGCAAACCGAACAGCTGCCACCATGCCTGGCAGCAGCTGCCGCCCGGTGTTGGCAACGCTGATTCTTATGTCGTAGGTATGGGTGAGGGCATCGGCCTGCACGCCCTTCTCTATGCGGCCTCCGGTGAAGTCCTGGCCAACGGCCTCCACGCTGACAGTAGAGGGCGTGTCGCTGCTGATGGAGCTTATCTCGGCCTCGGGAATGGCCACTTTCACCTTTACCGTGCCTATGTTGAAAATGCTCACCACGGCCTGTGAGGGCAGGGCTGTCTCGCCCGCGCTTACCAATTTCCGGCCGATGATGCCGCTGACGGGAGCCGTGAGGCGGCAGTCGCTGAGGTTCTTGCGAGCCATGGCCAGCTGCGACTCGGCCTGGGCCACCTTGCTCTGTATCTCAACCCACTGCACCTCGGGCAGCGACCCTGCCTCGTGGAGCATGGAGTAGCGCTGGAGGGCATCGTTGGCCTGGGTCATGGCAGCCTCGGCGGCGCTGAGCATGCTCCGGGCCTGGGTGTCGTCCATCTCGGCCAGCAGTTGACCGCGGCTCACGGCCTGACCCTCGCTCACCAGCACGCGCTTCACCACACCCATGCCGGTAAAGCTCACGGCTGTGGCCTCGCTCTCTTCTACAATACCTACATAACTGCGACTACTGAGGTCGGTGCAAACTTGCACAACCTCAGTAGCCACTCTTACGGGAAGCTTCGTCCTCGCCTCCTCCTTATTGCTGCAACTGCTGGCAAAGATGAGCACCAGCAGCAAGGCGATGCTGATTCTCATGGCAGATTATTGTCTGAAGTCAAAGCCTATGCGCATGCCGTCGTAGTTGCCTGCTATTTCGCTCACAGTCTGAAGCGTGGTGTTGCCGCTAAGGGCAGAAATGGTCTGCAGCAGCGTGAGCAGCTTAGAGGCTTCAAACAGCAGGGCGATGCCGTCGCTGTTGCGCTTGGCGTAGCAGGTGATGTTAAGCAGCGTGGCGCGCATAGTGACTTTCTGGTTCGACTCGTCGTAGGTGAAATTGCCGCTCAGCGTGTGGCCGGCAATGCGGGCGGAGTAGGTGCCATTCTGGTTGAAGGTGACCTGAGTGTTGGCCGACGTGATGCCAATGGTCTGGAAGGTGGGCTTCAAGCGGTTCTTTATGTCGGCAGCAACCACCTCGCCGCCGGCCTGTGCCAGAAACTGCTCGCTGGTGAAAGCGCAGCCGGGCTGGCTGTAGGTCCAGGTGCCAATAAGCTGCTGCAGCGTGGGTTTCTGGGAGCCGCCAAGCACGCTCTGCAGAATGTTGCCGGCTGCCTGACCCACGTTGGACAGAACTCCCGACTGGTTTCCTAACACGTTTCCTAACACTGCTGTGCCCACCTGGGTGAGGGCGCTGCCTGTCTGGGTGCCGCATCCGGCAATCACCATGGCACCGATGGCCATGGCACAGAGTAACGATTTCTTCTTCATGCTGTTATATGTTTAGTTTGTCTTTTTGCCATAAATCGCTGCAAAAGTAGGGAAAAAAAAGGAAAGAACAAAAGAAAAACAGACTTTTCTTTGTTTCTTCACCTACTAATTCGTACCTTTGCAACCGATTATTCCCTAACAAGACAATGCAAGAGACAAGACAGAACAAGATAGCACGCCTGCTTCAGAAGGAGCTGAGCACCCTGTTTCAGGAACAGACCCGCTCCATGCACGGCGTCATGGTGAGCGTGACGAGGGTAAAGATTTCGCCCGACCTCAGCGTGTGTACGGCCTATATCAGCATCTTCCCCTCGGAGCGGGGCGAGGAGCTGCTGCAGAACATTAACCGCAACAACGCCCAGCTGCGCTACGCCCTGGGCCAGAGGGTGCGCCACCAGCTGCGCATAGTGCCCGAGCTGCGCTTCTACATAGACGACTCGCTGGACTACATTGACCGCATTGACGAACTGCTGAAGAAGTGAATTTCCCGTTTTACGTAGCGCGGCGCTACCTCTTTTCCAAGAAGTCGACAAACGTCATCAACATCATTAGCGCCATCTCCATGGTGGGGGTGGCAATAGCTACTATGGCCATGGTGGTGACGCTCAGCGTGTTCAACGGCTTCAGCGACCTGGTGGCCACGCTGTTCACCGACTTCGACCCGCAGCTGAAGGTTACGCCGGTGATGGGCAAGACGGTGGCTGCCGACCTGCCTGCCCTTGACAGCATACGCCGCCTGCCGGAGGTCCTTGTGGCTACCGACTGCGTGGAGGACCAGGCCATGGCGGTCTATGGCGAGCGGCAGGCCATGGTGACGATAAAGGGCGTGACCGACAATTTTGACAGCCTTACCCATATCCGCAGGATACTGAAGGGCGACGGCCGCTTTGAGCTGCATGCCACCCAGAACATGCACTACGGCATTCTTGGCATCAGGCTTGCCGACCAGCTTGGCACCGGCTACCGCTTCACTGATCCGCTCCGCATCTATGCCCCGCGCCGTCAGGGCCAGCTGGACCTCACCGACCCTGAGGACGGCTTTGTGCGCGAGGCCAACGGCGAGGCCCCGAGGCTCTATTCGCCCGGCGTGATATTCTCTGTGCAGCAGTCTCGCTACGACAAGGACTACATTCTCACATCCATTGGCTTTGCCCGCAGCATCTTCGACCAGCAGGGCATGCTGTCCTCCTTGGAGCTGAGGCTGAAGCCCGGCAGCGACTTCGAGGCCGTGAAGAGCAGGATAAAGAGCATAGCCGGCCCTGAGTTCCGCGTGCAGGACCGCTACGAGCAGCAGGACGACACCTTCCGCATAATGAAGATAGAGAAGCTCATTGCCTACATCTTCCTTACCTTTATACTTATAGTGGCATGCTTCAACATCATCGGCTCGCTGTCAATGCTCATCATTGACAAGAAGGCCGACGTGCAGACCCTGCGCAGCATTGGAGCCGGAGAGAGCGTGATAAAACGGATATTCCTGTTCGAGGGCAACCTCATCTCGGCTGTGGGAGCCCTGTCGGGCATCATCATCGGCTTGCTGCTATGCTGGATTCAGCAGCGCTTTGGGGTTATTACCCTGGGCAACTCTGAGGGCAGCTTCATCGTCAACGCCTACCCTGTAAGCATTCACCCAACGGACATCATCGTGGTGTTCCTCACGGTGATGGTTGTCAGCTTCCTGGCTTCCTGGTACCCCGTGCACTCACAGGGGCTGCAAAACCGGCTTTAGCCGCAGTAATCCCAAACAATCAATCATCGGGATTAGTAGTGGAAGAGCCATATCCCCCCAATCCCTTAATCCGTGGTTCTAAAAATTTAGTTTATGTGGTAGTCCAGGCCCTCGGTGGTTTCAATGAAGTCCAGCATGGAGTGCTTCACGTCCACCAGGCGGCTCTTTGAGCGCAGCAGCACGTTGTTCTTGCCGGAGCTGTCGCGCAGCTGGAAGAAGAGCTTTGTGTTTCCCGGGTTTTCGCAAACCACCTCGTTGAGGTTGGCCACAATCGTGTCGTCAAGCATGTCTACATTCATGATTATGGTGATGCGGTCAATAGCCTTGTCCTTCACAGTCTGCAGGTACTCCACGTTCTGCACCTTCAGCTCCACGGCCTCGCTGTCGCGGAAACGCTGCTGCAGCTTTGCCGTGATGTAGACCGAGGCTCCCTCGGTGAACATGCCGCTCCAGCGGCCCCAGTCCTGTCCGAAGAGGGCCAGTTCGCCGGCACCGTCGAAGTCCTCAATGGTGATGAAGCCGCAGGGCTCGCCCCGCTTGGTAAACTTCTGTCTCACTGCCGTAACGATGCCGCCCAGGATTACGTCGCTGCGCCCCTTTAGCTGCTGCACGTCGGCCAGCTCCTGGCACTTGGTGTTGCACAGGTTGTCGAGCACTATCTTGTACTCGTCAAGGGGGTGGGCAGAGAGGTATATGCCCACCAGGTCGCGCTCCTTGTTCAGGCGCTCTATGTCGCTCCAGCGTATGTCGGTCTTGGGCACGGGTGGCGTGGCTATCTCTACGCTGTCAAAGCCTCCGAACAGCGAGTTCTGGGCCTCGGCCTTGGCCTGCTGGTACATCTGTCCGTAGCGCACCAGAGTGTCGAGGAACACCTCGCCCTTCGTGTTTTCTGCAAAGAACACCTCGCGGCGTATGCCGAAGCCGTCGAAGCCGCCGCTCAGGGCCAGGCTCTCGTAGGCTTTGCGGTTGACGCTTGACGACGGCACCCTCTGGGCAAAGTCGAAGATATCCTTGTAGGGGCCGTTCTCCTCGCGCTCATGTATGATGGCCATGGCGGCACCGTCGCCCATGCCCTTTATGGCAGCCAGGCCGAAGCGTATCTCGCCCTTCTTGTTAACACCGAACTTCAGGT
>JAFTAR010000003.1 GCA_017455495.1 Prevotella sp. | reverse complement strand
AGAATGGTACGCGCTATGCGCTCGTCCTCCATAAGGTACTTGAACACGGTGTCGTAGATGGGGTTGGCTATCTGCATAACTGTCTCTCCTTTTTATATTTTAATGATGCAAAGGTAGTGCTTTTTAATGAAACGGCCAAGGCGAAGCTCCTCTTGTTTTCCTCCTCCTGTATCATGCTAAACAAGTGTTAAGACTGCAAAAGTAAGAAAAAAGGAGCAAACCTCCAAGTATTTCGCCATTTTTAGCAGTTTTTCTTGCTTAGTTCGCAGGAAATGACTAATTTTGCCAGCCAAAAGCAACCACATTTCCACCTTAAAAGACAATTACATTATGAAGAAAAGATTCATTTATGGTGCCATAATAGCAATAGCTATGTTCATGGCCACTCCGGCAGCCAATGCACAGACCGTTGTAACCCAGCAGGACGCTGCCGCCATGACCTCCGACCAGCTGCAGCAGGCTGCAAGGCAACGCCAGCAGGAGGAAAAGCTGGTGAAGGAAGCACAGAAGGCACGCAAAGCTGCCCAGAAGGCAGAGAAGGCCCTACAGAAGGCACAGAAAAAAGCTGAAAAGGCTCAGAAGGCTGTAGAGAAAGCCCAGAGAGCTTACGACAGGGCACGCCGCAAGGCTGAGGAGGCCGAGGCAGCAGCAGCTCCCTTCATCAACACCATGCCTACGAACAACTAACAAGTTGTAATTGGGGCTTTAGGCACCAGACAAACACTGATTGACACGGTTCTTTTCTTACTAAAAATCTAAGAAAAGCCGTGTCAATCAGTGTTTTTGTCCGTTCCTACACCTCTTAATAAGCAGCCATGCGCTGAGCCGTTATGGTGAAGAAGGGCTGCATGCTGTCAAGGGGAACAGTGAATGAGGGCAGGCCGGCCGCAAAGAACGAAATCTCGTAGGGCTGGTAGATGAAGTTCACTCCCTCTGCCGTGATATAAGGCTCATGGTTGGGCATGGGGAGGTAGTCAACATGATCATCCGTAAGGATAAACTCCTTCAGCTCCTCGTCGGTAAGGTCTGACAACTGGTTCATGTCCGAGAAGTACCGCTTCAGGCCGTCCTTCACCAACAGGTGCATGTCCTCGCTGAACACGCAGCGGAGCATGTCCCTGCCAAAGCGGCGGCCGTCGCTCTTGCGGAACGTCATGCCGTAGGTGGCATGGCTGCCGTGGGCACCGTTCAGGTAGATGTCCTCGTCGTAGGTGAAGGTGACGAGACGCTCCGTCTCGTAGGCCTTCATTATAACGATGTTGCGGAAGTAGCCGTTGATGTAGTCCTCGTCCATATTGGCCTTGTCGTTCTCATGCTCAGCCACGAGGTAGTTGCGTATGCTGTCGCCATAGTGCTGCAGCAGGGCCTCGCCGTTGTCCAAGCGGCCTGTGTAGCTGCCTCCGAGCTGCTCGCTGATAAACTCGCGGACGGCAGTAAGCAGATACTGGTTGGCGCCGCTCTCAGGATAGAAGAGATGCAGGCTGACTTGCACCTTGTCCTCGTCGTAGTCGTAAACGAGCGGCGTGGTGGTGACAGTGTCGCGGGCGGCATCGGCATCGACATAGTCATTGCCGTTGTCAGCCCCTTCCGCGCTCTCGTTGGAATAGGACGGGTCTATGCTGCTGCTGTCAACAGAACGGGGCCTCTGGTCACAGCTAATCATGACCAGAAGCCCCATAAGGGTAATGAAGGTTTTCTTCATAACGGAAGCATTGATTTACTTTCCCTCTTTCTCGCCTTTGATAGCAGCCACACCGGGAAGAGTCTTACCCTCGATGGCCTCAAGAAGAGCGCCGCCGCCAGTAGAGATGTAGCTCACCTGGTCGGCCAGTCCGAACTTGTTGACACATGCCACGCTGTCGCCGCCTCCGATGAGTGAGAAGGCACCCTCCTTGGTAGCCTTTGCAATGGCCTCGCCGATGGCGCGGCTGCCGGCTGTGAAGGAGTCGCACTCGAAGACACCGGCTGGACCGTTCCAGAGGATAGTCTTGGCACCCTCAATGGCCTTGGCAAATGCCTTCTGGCTCTCAGGACCTGCGTCAACACCCTCGAAGCCCTCGGGCACGTCATTGGCGGGGCAGGTGATAATCTGTGCACCCTCCTTGACAGTCATTGTGCCGAAGTCAAGGCCGTTGGTGGCGGTGCAGTCGGTGCCCAGCACAAGCTCCACGCCCTTCTCCTTAGCCAGCTTCTCTACGCCAAGGGCCACGTCAAGCTTGTCAAGCTCCACGATGCTGTTGCCAATCTTGCCGTCGTGAGCCTTCGAGAAGGTGTAGGTCATGCCGCCGCAGAGGATGAGGCGGTCCACCTTGCCAAGAAGGTTCTCAATGATTCCAATCTTGCTTGACACCTTGGAGCCGCCCATGATGGCCACGAAGGGGCGCTTGATGTTGTTGAGCACGTTGTCGAAGGCCTGAACCTCCTTCTCCATGAGGAGTCCGAGCATCTTGTTGTCAGCGTCGAAGAAGTCGGCAATGACGGCGGTAGAGGCGTGCTTGCGGTGAGCCGTGCCGAAGGCATCCATGACGTAGCAGTCGGCATAGCTGGCCAGCTTCTTGGCAAAGAGCTTCTGGGCCACCTTCATCTTGTCCTTTGCGTCCTTGTAGGCGGGGTCTTCCTTGTCAATGCCAACGGGCTTGCCCTCCTCCTCAGGATAGTAGCGCAGGTTCTCAAGCAGCAGGGCCTGACCCATGGGCAGAGCAGCAGCCTCGGCATCAGCCTTGGCGCAGTCGGCAGCGAAGGCCACGGGCACTCCGAGGGTCTTCTCCACAGCCTCGCGAATCTGTCCGAGCGAGAGCTTGGGGTTCACCTTTCCCTTGGGCTTGCCCATGTGGCTCATGATGATGGCAGCACCGCCGTCGGCCAGGATTTTCTTCAGGGTGGGCAGGGCACCGCGGATGCGGGTGTCGTCTGTGATGTTACCGTTCTCGTCTAAGGGCACGTTGAAGTCTACGCGCACAATTGCCTTCTTACCGGCAAAGTTGAATTCATTGATTGTCATGACTTAAAACAATGTTTAATGTATTAATAAGTACTCATTTTTAATAATAGGCCACAAAGTTACAACAAAATCCTAACTTGGAGCCGTTTTCTTTTTCCCAAGGGCCGTATTTTTTGTTTATTTAATTATTCTGCTTCCCATCTTCACCTGACGGCGCTGGCTCAGCTCGCCCGGATTCGTGCCCGGCTCGCCTTCAGGCACGCCGAGGCCGTGGCGCTGGTAGAACTGCTGCCAGAAGGGGGTTATGGTGCCGGTGGAGTCGTGGAACGACATAGGGATGGCGCTGAAAATGGGGTGCCCCCGCCGGTCCACATAGCTCAGCTGTACCAGCTCGGAGCAGTAGACGGCCCCGGTGGTGGGCAGGAAGAGGGAGTCGTAAGGCAGGCCGATGTATGCTCTGGCATTGGCCACCGACTGGCGGCGGTCGGCCTCCCCCACCCTTGCAGTGACATAATGGCCTGACGAGCGACTGAGCACCACAGGGAGCGGAGTCAGCGCAACACCAATGCCGGGATAGGCCTCTAAAACCATGCCGCGGCCTGCATAGATGGCCACATGGTCGGTCATAGCGGGGGTGACTGCGGTAATGGCGTTGCCTTGCTCCACGACATGGAACAAGAGATCGCCGGTGCGGAGCGTGGTCTGGCATGCCGCACAGACAGCGAAAACGAGAAAAAGGCCCAGCGTCTTTCCCAAGCCGCTGAGCTTTCTCTCAAAAGAGCAGTCCTTTTTTATAAAAAGGCACTGCTTTTTCACAAAAAGGGACTGCTTTTTCACAAAATAGTACTGCTTTTTTCTCACGATGCTATTTTGCTGTAAACGAAGTGACCTGAGTAGTGCCCTTATGGGTGGAGCCAAGGTAGAGGCCGTGCCAGGCTGTGGTGGCATCGGTGGGCGCCGTGGTGCTGTACTTCACGGCATATGAACTGTTCTTTACCATACCGGTAGCCGTGAACAGGGCCAGCGAGCTGCTGCATGATGCAGGGAAGCTGTAGGTCACGAGGTTGGTGCCAGAGGCATTGGCCAGGGTGTAGTAACGGTTGGCCTGATAGCTGATCGTTGACGTGACGAAGGCATAGCCCTGAGCTGCGTTCGAGATGGTGTTGCCGCTGCTGGAGCCGCCACCGCCGCCACCGCCGCCGCCTTGTGATGCTCCGGCAGAGATGGCTATGCCCGTGCCTGTGATCTGGATGTAGCTGTTGTTGTCGCAGTCAAGGCCTTCCTCGGGTGCTCCCTTCGTGGTGAAGGCAAAGACGGCTCCGTTGCCGATGGTGATGGCTCCTGTGGTGCCGGCGTTGGAGTCAACGGCATCGTTGCCGTTGCTGTAGCACACCGTGGCTCCTCCGTTGAAGAATATCTTTCCCTTGGCGTTGATACAGTCGTCGTAGCACTTGAAGTAGTGCTGACCGCCCTCAATGTATATGTTCTGCTTCGACTCCAGGCCCTCGGCGCCGCTCTTGGATGTCTCTACTTCCGTGGTGCCTCCGTAGATATAGATGTTGCAGATGGCCTTGATAGCCTTTGCCGACGAGCTGCTGCTGGCAGCTCCGGTTGTGATGACGGTAATGGTGGGTCCTGTGCCGTCGCTCTTGCCCTGAGTGTAAGAGCCTGTGATGTTCGACCAGGTGGAGCCGCCGCCCATGCCGCCGCCACCGCCGCCGGGTCCCCATCCCCAGCCGCCGCCACCGCCGCCACTGCTGCTGGTGGACTGAGTGCCGTCGCCGGCACGGATGCCTTTGCCTGCTGCTCCGCTCATGGTTATGCTGATTGTGCCGGCGTTGAGGGCTATGTTGAGGCCCTTAAGACCCTTGGCACCCTTCACGTCGCCGGAAACGGTGGTTGCCCCGGCACTGTTGTTGATGGTAAGCTCACCGCCGTTGGTCTCTATATCATAAGCTTTAACGCCACGGCCAGAAATTCCTTTCACTGTGATGTTTATAGTGCCGCCGTTCTGCACGAACTTGCCTGCTGCAATGGCAGACACGTATGCCGGGTCTGTAGAGTCGCTCGTGTCAACGCCGCCGCTTACGTTTATGGTGAGAGTGCCATCGGTAATGATGATGGTACTGTCGCTCTTCAGGCCCTTGGAGCCATTGGCAGTGGTAGTAAGGGTGAGGGTGCCGCCCTCTATGTAAATGTTGCCAGAGTCCTCTCCCTCGTGGTCGGTGGTCTGGCCAGTATTGACAGTGCCGTCAAGCTCTGCCTGCACGGCATCGGCACCTACGCCGCTAACGCTGAGCGTGCCGCTCTGCATGAGGAAGTACTCGCTGGCGTGGAGGCCGTCCTTACCAGCGGCGAGAATGTTTATGGTGCAGTTCTTCAGCGTCATGTATTCACCTGTCTTTATGGCATGTGCGTCGCTGTATTTACAGTTTACATTGAGCGTTCCCTTACCCTTGAAGTCAGCGTGGCCCTTCACCCAGAGGCATGCCTTGTGGGCCAGGTCGGCAGAGGGCGACGCACAGTCGGTGAGGCTGTTCTCGGTATCCTTCTTCACGCTGATATCTATGCGCTTGCCATTCTTTACATAGACGGCAGCTCCGCTATACACGGGGTTGGCATTCGTAATGGTAACGCCGGCGAACTCAACGGTAGCCTTATAGGAGCCCTCCATATAGAACTCGCCGTCGGTGGTGGCTCCGCTCAGGGTGTAGGTTATCTCCTGCGCCAGGTCGCTGCTTTGGATTATCCCAACGTGTGCACCGCTCACATTTACAGTAAGATACCGAGCGGCATTGCCAGCCACAAAGACCCTTGCCTGCGTGCCGCTGTAGACCACGCTGACGGCATCGTCAACGACCTGCGTGTCGTCAATATACATCTGGGTTATGTCGCCAAGAGTGTACTCCTTATTGATAATGGTAAGCGTCTGACCGTTCTGATAGAGCATCTCTCCGGCCTGCTCGGCTGGAATCTGGTAGGTCACCTGCCCCACCTCCACGTTGAGCGTCTGTGCCTGAACAGCTACAGCCATCATCAAGGCTGCCATCATTGCATATAACTTTCTCATGACTATCGTTTTATTTAAGTGTTATCTTCCTTGTTTGTCCGTTCTGCTTCACTATGTATATGCCGGCAGGCAGAGTGGCACGCGCCTGGCTCATGCTGCTGAAGGTGCCCATGCCGACACCCTGAAGGTTGAACACCTCAACATCAGCACTGCCAACAGGCAGCATGCCGATAGCAGTAGTCGTGTTGCCCACCTTGGTTTCTGAAAACTCCATCTTTGCCAGCGAGGCCAGGCTGAGCGTGGTGGTTCCCTCGTTGCTTACTATAACAAGGTTCCCGTTTTCTATACGCATCGTGAGCCCGCTCGTGGCAAGCGAGGTGTGGTTGCCGCCGCTGTCGGTCATCACCAAGTATTTATAGGTGAAGTCGCCGGCAAGGGCCTGGGCGGAGAGAGCCAGCAAGCAGATTATCATCCCATTCTTCATAGTCCGTTTCCTTTCTTTTTTGCGTTACTTTCGTGTTACTTCATTCTCGCTGCAAAGGTAGCAATTGCAGGCCACACGAACAAAAGCTTTCAACGAACCGGCTCTTTTTTTCAGTGAAAAACTTCTACCTGTACACCGAGACAGCACCTCCGTTGCTCTGTGCATATTGCCTGATGAGCTGCTGTATGTAGCAGGCATTGTCAATGACACGCTGCTCGTCGCCGTCGTAGCCATTGATGAGCACCACGAGGTGGGTGGTGCTGAGCGTAATCTTTGTGCGCTCGTTGTCGCTGGTAGGCGTACCCACCCCACCCAGCTCGTCGCGGTAGACAGGCAGACCGGCAATGTTGAGCACGCCACGGCCTATGCCCTCGTAAGGCTCTCCTTCGCGGCCAATGCCAAGCGTAAGGGTGTCGCCAACGAACTTGTCGGCATCAAAGCCCCCAATGCTGTAGCCGTAGCCTATTGAGGCCAGGTTGATGAGGTCCACAAGGGTGTCTATCTGGTAGAGTTCCTTGCCTTGCAGTATGCGGCGGATAAGCTGCTCGCTGGCTGGCCGGTAGCGCGAGGGGTCCTTGCCGCATTTCTTATAGATAGCCCGAGTAGCGGCAATAGACGGCATTTCCTTTAGGCTCTCCGTTGTCAGACTGGCCCTGAAGCCAGCCTCTGCCTCGCGTATCTCGTCCCACAGCGGCCCGTTGAAGGGGCTGTTCTCTACCTTAGCCTCAACACAAGCCCCCACAAACACGGGGCAAACGGCCTTTATCTCAGACGAAACGATTATCTTCATGTCTTTCTGTCAATTTCAGCTGTTGTCACTTGAAAGCATGTTCAGGAACTCCTCCTCGCCAACGATGCGGACTCCGAGCTTGTTGGCTTTCTCCAACTTTGACGGCCCCATGTTGTCACCTGCCAGGATGAAGCTTGTCTTCCCGCTTATGCTGCCAACGTTCTTGCCTCCGTTCTGCTCAATCATCAGCTTGTACTCATCGCGGGAGTGATGCTGGAACACACCGCTTATAACCACCGACATGCCCTCAAGGCGGTTGCTCTGCTGCGCAGTCTGCTCATCGCTGAGGGCAAACTGCAGTCCATAGCTGCGCAGGCGCTCTATGATGCGGAGGTTGTCTTCGTTGTGGAAGTAGGAGACGATGCTCTTCGCCATTATCTCGCCAATGCCTTCCACCTCCTGCAAATCCTGCAGACCAGCCTGCATCAAGGCATCCATGCTCTTGAAGTGGCGGGCAAGAAGGCGGGCGCTGGTCTCTCCCACGAAGCGAATGCCAAGGGCGAAAACAACCCGCTCGAAAGGAACTTCCTTGGACTTGGCTATGCCGTTGACTATCTTCTGGGCTGACTTAGTTCTTGAACCATCACCATTAATCTGCTGCACCTCAATGTCATACAAGTCTGCCACATTCTTTATCAGACCACGCCTGTAGTACTCGTCCACAGTCTCCGGCCCGAGCGAGTCGATGTTCATGGCCTTGCGGGCTATGAAGTGCTCTATGCGCCCCTTTATCTGTGGCGGACAGCCCGTGTCGTTGGGGCAGTACCAAACAGCTCCCCCCCCAGCCCCTCCCTGTGATGGAGGGGAGCATATAGCCTTGTCCGCAGAAGCGACCTCTCCCCGCCCGTCAGGGAGGGGTTGGGGGAGGGTCTGCACCAGCGGCGTGCCACACTCCGGGCAGCGCTTAATGAACTGTACGGGCTGGGCTATGATGGGGCGCTCATCTATGTCCACTCCCACAATCTGTGGTATTATCTCGCCGCCCTTCTCCACATAGACCATATCGCCTATATGCAGGTCGAAGGAACGGATGAAGTCCTCATTGTTCAGAGTGGCACGCCTTACTGTTGTGCCGGCCAGCAAGACCGGCTCCATGTTAGCCACAGGAGTTACGGCTCCTGTGCGCCCAACCTGATATGTCACCTCAAGCAACCTTGTCTTTTCACGCTCCGCTTTGAATTTATAGGCTATCGCCCAGCGAGGACTCTTGGCTGTATAACCGAGCGAACGCTGCTGCCTTAAACTATTTACCTTCAACACAATACCATCTGTAGCCACAGGCAGCTTCTTGCGCTCAGTATCCCAGTATCTGATGAAGTCGAATATCTCTTCCAGGGTGCGGGCCTTCTTCATGCCCTCGGATATTTTCAGTCCCCACTGGCGGGCTGCCTGCAGGTTCTCGTAGTGGCCCTCGGCAGGTAGTTCTTCGCCAAGCAGATAATAAAGGTAGGCATCAAGCTGGCGGGAAGCCACCACACGTGGGTCAAGGTTTTTCAGCGTACCGCTGGCAGCATTGCGCGGATTGGCAAAGAGAGGCTCCTCGGCTGCCTCACGCTCACGGTTTAGCCGCTCAAACGACGTCCACGGCATGAGGATTTCGCCGCGAATCTCGAACTCCTTCGGGAATTGGGATTTGAGACTTGAGACTTGAGGGGTAAGCACCAGCGGTATTGAGGGAATTGTCCTGACGTTCTGCGTAACATCATCGCCCTGGACACCGTCGCCACGGGTAACAGCCTGGGTCAGGCGGCCGTCGACATACGTGAGGGAAATGGAGAGGCCGTCGTACTTCATCTCGCAGCACACTTCAAACGACTCACCGCCGAGCAGCTTTGTTACACTGTCATACCATTGGCGCACATCTTCCTCACTGTAGGTGTTGGCAAGCGACAGCATGGGGTAGCGGTGTTTTACCTGCCTGAACTCCTGCTGTATGTCGCTGCCAACGCGCTGGGTGGGCGAGTTAGGGTCGGCCAACTCAGGATGGAGCTCCTCCAAATGCTGCAACTCGTGCATGAGATGGTCGAACTCCTCGTCACTTATAACAGGCTGATTCAGTACATAATAACGGTAGTTGTGCTGATGTAAAGCTTCACGCAGCTGAAATATACGTTGCTTCTCGTCCATAGAGTGCAAAGGGTTATGGTGTTGGAAAGTCTGTTATCTGAGAATCTTGCGGCCTTGAGTTATAACGATGCCGCTGCGCTTGCTGCCTTCCGTGGCTATTCCACCAAGGTTGACCTCCCTACCCTGCTGGCAGTCAACGCTCGGCAACGAAATACCTGTCGTCGTTGCTGCCGGCCAGTAGACAACCTCACCAAGCTTGGCATCGTCGGCCTTGTGGAAGATTACGGTCTCAATGAGTTCCTGGGTCTGCTCATCCACACCCCAGATGTTGTTCTGGGCATAGACGGTGTTAGCAGAATTATTGTAGAGGTCGTAGAGCTGTCCGTTGTTTCCGTTGTTGCGGAAAACGTTCATGCCCTCACAGGGGTAGTCGCTGGCCTGAGGCTTGCCTAACCTCACGTCCTTGCCGCCAATGACGGTCACTCCCCACAGGTTGCCCTCTATCCTATTGCGCGAAATAAGTGCCAGCGTCTGCTTGTAGGGATCGTAGATGCTTATGCCGCTGCCACCGTTCATGGGGTTGGCCTCGTGGTCGTTGTTCAGAAGCTGGTTGCCTTCTATAGTGATGCGCACAGGCCCAACGGTGCCTATGCCGTAGCGGTTCTCGCTTATAAAGCAGCCGCTGATGAGGATATTGCTGGAATAGCTCATGAAATTGCTGATGCCTATGCCTCCAACCATGTTGTTGGCATCGTGGTTTTCGGGGTCGCCCTCTATCTGGCAGTTCTGAATCTCTATCTCGGCAGCCGTAATATTGATTTGCGGGATGTTCCTGTTGTCACGCGAGTTCTTCACCAGGGTGCACTCGCTTATGGTCATGGCCTGGCTGGCATTGGCAGAACTGCCTATGGCAGCCTTGCGGCACTCCTCAAAGTAGCAGTTCTGGATGATGCTCTTCTCGCCTGCGGTAATGAAGTAGATGGCAGCGGCATTGGAGCCGTCATGGCCTAAGAAGCAGCAGTCGGAGAAGGCAAGGGCACCAGCCGATACAGACTCCACTCCCACCATGTTGAACATGCAGTTGGCAAACTGCACAGTGGTGCCAGCCTGGCCGGCAATGCGGATGTTGGCATTCAGCGTCTCGCAGTCGAAGGCACTCTCAAAATAGGCTGTGGCGGTGCTGCTGAAGTTGGCCTCACCCTCCACGACAAAGGTCACGCCGGCCTCAAACCGGACGAGAGCCCCCTCGTCAAGCTGGAACTTATCCCCTACGGCAATAGTATCATTGGCAGAAAGAATATAAGTAGCCTTGCCGTTCCCTTCGTCTATCAGCTTTTGAACGCCGCTTCCCTCCATCTGGGAAAGGCGCTCAAAGTTATAGCTGCTGCCGTCGCCAAGTGTCTTGATGCCGCCGGCTCCGGCTGTGAGGCTCATGGATATGATAAGAATCAGAGAAATAAGTGTCTTGTTGTTCATCTTTATTATAATTAATGTATACTACTCCTTTAAAAACAGGCGCGAAATTACAATTTTCTGCTGACGCGGCCAAACTTTTACCTGTTTTTCTTCAAAAAATATTTGGCCGCGTAGACCAAAAAGGCTACCTTTGCGGAGAAATTGCAATTCGTATAACAAAATAAAAAACATTGTAATGAAAGACTGCATACTTATCCTTAGCGGTGGAATGGACTCCACCACAATGCTCTACGACTACCGCGACCGCATAGCCCTGGCCATCTCGTTCGACTACGGCTCAAAGCATAATGCCCGCGAGCTGCCCTTTGCCCGCCTGCATTGCCAGCGCTTAGGCATAGAGCACATAGAGATTCCCCTTGGCTTCATGTCGCAATACTTCGACAGCTCGCTCCTACAGGGCGGCGAGGACATTCCGGAAGGCAGCTACGACTCTGAGAACATGCACTCCACGGTGGTGCCGTTCCGCAACGGAATAATGCTGAGCATTGCCGTTGGAATGGCCGAAAACCAACATTTGAAATATGTCATGATGGCCAACCACGGCGGCGACCACACCATCTACCCCGACTGCCGCCCTGAATTTGTTGACGCCTTCGATGCAGCCGCCAAGGCAGGCACCTATGAAGGTGTGGGGCTGCTGACTCCCTACACCCACCTCACTAAGGCCGACATAGCCCGCAGGGGGAAGGAGCTGGGATTAGACTACAGCGAGACCTGGTCGTGCTACAAGGGCGGCGCTAAACATTGTGGGCGCTGCGGCACCTGCGTGGAACGCCGCGAGGCTCTGAGCCAGGCGGGAATAAGCGACCCCACAGACTACGAAACGGAATAGCGCCCAATCCATATTGAAAACCCATACTTGCCCCTACTGGTAGCACAGCAACCGGTAGGGGCAATAGTTACAGTGTTCCTGGACAGAAGTGGGCTGAAGAGGAACTTCGCGGTCGAACATACGACCGATTATGTCGCGGAGCTGACAAAGGAACGGCTCTTCGTATTGACGCACGTCGCTAATGGGAGTGTTTCCGAAGCTTAGCGTTGGGTCGTATGCCTCCTGGCCTGCATGCTGGATGAAAAGCAAAGCGGGCGAGACGGGCGTCTCAGGGTGCTGAGCAGCCACGATGACGGAGTAGAGCATGGTTTGCAGATAATAGCCAGCCTTCTTCTTCTCCTGATTCTCCTCCACGAATATGGCATCTACGTCTGACAGGGCCTTCAAGCGGTGGGCACCAGTTTTATAGTCCACGACACGGATGTGCTCACGGCCATTGGCATCGGTTACCATATCCAAGCGGTCTATGCGGCCGCCTATGTTCACCTTCATGCCCGGCCTTACCTCCAGCTCCATATTCACCAGGCCCTCCAAGTCAAGGATGGTGAATGGGGCGAGCTGACGGTCTATGGTGAGCAGCTGCCGCAGATAGTGAACTATGACGGCCCTGTTGATGAGCTGAAAACCATTCAGACTGCCGGCTATATGCCGCTGGAAGCCGGGCTTGAGATGGAACAATTCCTGACTTATAGCCTTGTCTACTGCGCGCTCTATGTCTTCGGAGTGCTTCAGAACATAGTCAATGTCGGCAGGCATGATACGGTCGCTCTTCTCCCTCAGCTTTGAGTAGAGGAAGCGCGAAGCCTCGTGGAAGATGTTTCCGAAGATGCGGTTGTCAATAGTGTCGTCGGTCTCGTCAAGCTCATGAAGGCCGCACACATAATAAAAATGAAAGCGCAGAGGACAGGTAAGGTAGCGGTTTATGGCCGTTGGCGACAGCATATCTGGCACCTGCGACCTGTTATCTACCGGCTGCGGCACGGCCGATTCTGTAGCCTGCTGCCCTTGCAGCGTATGAAATTCTATGGTATGACCGCTCTCTGCCATAAGCTGTAGCATGAAACGGCTCATCTGGCCTTTCTGTCCGTCGTTTGTAGCACTGTTATAGACTATTGTGACGTCCTCAGCTCTTTGCAGCAGACGATGGAAATAATAGCTGTAAATGGCTACACGGTGATCCTGTGTTGTGAGTCCGTAAGCCTTTCGCAGGGCGTAGGGAATGAACGAGGTGTCGCTCGTGCCCTGAGGCAGGTTGCCTTCGTTGGCCGAGAGGATAAGCAAATGGCGGAAGTCAAGGTTGCGCGCCTCAAGCAGACCCATTACCTGCAAGCCTTCAGCAGGTTCTCCGTGGAATGGAACGGCTGTCTGCTGCATCAGTTGGTCTATCAGGCGCGACATTGTGATGGTGTCTACAAGCAGGCCGTCGTTTACCACCAGACTCAGCAGGCGGTTGAGCAGGGTGTATGTGCGGAAGAGGCACTCCTCCTTCAGCGGCTGCAGCTTTTCCACCCGCTCCGAGCCTTCGGTGACGGGCGATTTAGCAATGGCCTGCAAAATGTCGGCTATCCACACCAGCAGGCCCGTGTTGTCGTTAAGCTGCGAAGGCGGTTGACTGAACAACAGCGAGCAGAGCGGGTCGACAGCCAGCTGATTGCTGTTAGGAAAGAATGTCTTCTCGTCAATGAGTTGTTTTAACAGCTTGACTGCATCCGGCGATGCCTGCATCACGTAGGGGTGGCGCAACACGGCCTTTACATGGCGCAGGCGGAAATGGCGCGCTGATGGTCGAAGCCGTCGCGCCGCAAGGCGATGAGCGTCTCTACCAACGAGGCAACAGGCGACTGTCCAAGGGGATAGCCCATAGTGATGTTGACACTCTCCACTTCCTGCGGCAGACAATGGATGATAGTGGGAAGCAAGCCTTCATTGCAAAGCACGATGGCAGAGTCGCGGCTACCAGCATCCTGGCCAAGTTGCCGCAGCCAAGTAGTGGCATAGCGGGCCTGGATATTCTCTGTTGTAGCCGACACGAAGTGAAGCTGTTTCTTGCGGCTGAAGTTATCATAGATTTGTCTGTCAGAGCTATCAAGTTCATTGGGGAACAAGTCAAGGTACTGCCTTATGAAGTGCCCGGCCTCGTGGTCGGTCTTGTAATACTCATCGAAGTCCCAGTAGAAGCGGGCTTTGCCCTCACGACGCAGCAAGGTGAACAGACGCTGCTCCACGCTAAGCAGCACATTGAAGCCCACGAAGATGTAGTTGCCCATAGAAGAGCAGTCAAGATTGTTCACCACATCTTTATACATCATGCCCTCGTAGGCTATGCCCTGGCTGGCAAGGCGCTGGTTGAAATCTTCATAAATGGCCCCCATACGGTTCCACAGCCGCAGGAAGCGCTGTTTCAGTTCGCTGTTGCTCTCTTCGGTGAAATGGCTGAAAAATCGCTTTATCACCTGCCGCTGCTCGTCTGTAAGGAAGCTGTCATCGTCCATTTCATGCAGGTCGCTCAGGTTAGCAAACACACGGCGGGCATCGGCCAACTGCTTGTCTATGTCATCGAAGTCGGCCAGCAGCAACTGGCCCCAGCCGTAGAAGTGGTCAAGTGTTTCGTCTATGCCGGTCTGAGCCGTAAACGATTTGTGCAACTCGCACACCAACTTGATATTGTCGGCCATGCGCAGTCGTGAGTGACTGGCAAAGAGTGTGCTTATGGTTGTATAGGCAGGGCTCCACAGAGGTTTCCCTGCACACATGGCCAAGTGACCGTTAAGAAACAAGGAGGCGCGCTTATTCGGGAAAACCACGGTGAAACCGGCCATATTTGTGCCGTGCTTCTGAAAGAGGTCGTCGGCAACGTATTCTAAGAATGTCTTCATGCTGTTACTTCTATTATCTTGTTGCTATATACCAGCCATAGGTAGCCCTTCACGCCGGGCATGCCCATCTCTGTGAGCAGCTGCATGTACTGCTTGACTTGCTGGTGGTACTCGGCGCGCTCTCGCCCGAACTTAAAGTCTACCACAATGGTCTCGTTACCATTGGTCATCACACGGTCTGGACGCCGCTCTATGGCCCGCTGCGTACTAGGGTCAATGCTGAGGATGGTGCACTCATTGTAAAGCTGCCACAGGCCAGGCTTGAACCATTTGGCCACTACAGGGCTGGCCAACCGCTTGCGCAGCATTGTGGCCAGGTTATTGCGTGTGAGCTGCCCCTGTCCGCCTAACAAACCGACCTGTTCCATCTGCCACAGAGCTTGGTCTATGTCATCGGTGGTTTTTATGGTGGAAAGGACGTTATGAAGCACACTGCCCACCTGAATATACTCCAACTGAAGCTTGCGGTCGGCCTGCTCATCATCGCTGGCAGAGGCGAACTCGTGGCTCTTGTTACTCTGCCGGAAGACAGTCTTGGCTGGCAAGGTCTCTATAGAAAGAGTTATTGGCTTACTTGGCTGCAGGAAGGGGTTAAGAGTTGAGGGGCGAGGGGCGAGGGATGAGGGGTGAGCTATTATTGAGCCATATTCAAACACGATGGGTTCTTGGTCGCTGCCAGGCAATGTAAGCACAGCACCCTCAAGTTTCCCTGCCACCACTGGCAAGACCTGCTCAATGAGTGAAGAGCGGTTAGTTGCAGAGGCATTGCGTTTGCCGTAGACGTAGAGCTGGTGCTCGGCACGAGTGAAGGCCACGTAGAGAATGTTCAGGTTGTCAACCGTGTTCTGGCTATGTTCCTCGTTATAGTCAGCCTCATAGATAGTGCCCTTCATGCCTTTCTGGCTGAAGTCGATGGGGACTATGGGCAGCTGGCTGAAAGGCTGTTCGGTGGGTTCACACCATAGCACGCTGGGCAGTTCCAGTTTCCAGTTGCAGAAGGGAATCAAGACGCAAGGGAATTCAAGGCCCTTGGACTTATGGATGGAGATGATGCGCAGGCCGTCGGTATCGGTACTCTGTATTGTCTTCTCGCAGATACTGTTGTCCCACTCGTTCAAGAAAGCCTCTATATTGGAACCATTCTCTGACGCGAACTTGGCCACTTGGTCGAAGAAGGCGCAGAGATAGGCGCTCTGTCCCTGCATGCGCTCAAGCTGGAATATGTCGTAGAGCTGCTCTGCCAACTCATAGAGCGGAAGCTGCAGCAACACAGGCGTAAATCCCTCAGGCAACTGCGTTCCCAAGTATCCGTCCCAGCTTTTCTCCAAGAAGGCTCTCACTATGGAATCATCCGGACGCAGCAGATAGCGCAGAGCCTTCACGATGGTTATCACGGCTGGAGAGGCATCCAGCCGGAAGGCCTCGTCGCTCACCACTTTCAGCGAAGGTATTTGCTCGTTCAAATGGCGGGCAATGAGGGGTATGAAGTCGTTGGAACGCACCAGGATGGCAATGTCTTTCGGAGGTGTGCCCTGTGAGAGAAGCATGCCAACCTGGCTACTCAACTCCATCAGCATCTGCTGTTCGTAGTCATCTGCCGGAAGGAGCTTTACCAGCACCTTGCCGTTTTCCCCCCTTCCCTGTGGCACCTTCTGGCAAACGTCATCGTAGGCCTCAACCTCCTCTATGGCTGCGGCCTCGGTAAAGAAAGCATTGTTAAAGCCCACCACCCGGCTGTCCGACCTGTAGTTGGTATGAAGTGTCTCAACTCTGACCTTATCGCTTGAAGCTCCCATCTCCTGCGCTATGCCTGCCAACAGCCGCCAGTCGCCGCTGCGCCAGCGGTATATGCTCTGCTTCACATCGCCCACGATGAGATTGTCCGACCCTTTGTGGCTCATAGTCTCCTGAAGAAGCACCTTGAAGTTCTGCCACTGTACGGTAGAGGTGTCCTGGAACTCGTCAATCATGATATGCTCCAGCTGTGTGCCAATCTTCTCAAAGATGAACGGCGAGTCGCTGCCGTCAATGAGGCCGTGCAGCAGCTGCTGGGTGTCGCTGAGTAGGAAGCGGTTCTGCTCATCATTGAGCAGTCTCACTTGCTGCTCGATGCTGCCAAGGAGCCTTAACTGGGAGAGATGACGCAACGTGAGGTCGGCACTCTTGTAGAGTTTCCACTGCCGGGGCTGTTCGTTGACTGCCCGCTGTAGCAGCTGCCCCAGTGACCCGTTGGCCAAATGGTAAATATGTTCACGCCGCGGGTGTGTCTTTGAGTGCCACTGTTCAGGATTGCCCACACACTCAAGCACTGTCTTGTTAAGGATACTCTCATCGAAGTCGCCGCGCTTGAGCTTAACGAACAGGCCGGCTATTCCGCGGGAACCGCCCTTAAGGTCTTTTATGTCAAGGCCCTCAGCCTGCAGCACATCAAAGAAGTCATTGCCTATGGACTCCATCTGCTGCCTGGCATGCTGTCTGATGGCATAAAGCTGCTGCTGGTAGCGGTCGAAGAAATCTTCCTGGTTCATCACCTCGCTCAGCTCATCGCTGCGGCTCTTGTAGAAGTCACGGAAAATGTTACGACCGAACTGTTTCACCTGACCAATGACATTCCAAGAGCGGTCGTCGCTGATGCTGTCCATGATATATTTCATCACCCATTGCAGCAGCTGGTCGGTGGCGGAGGGGGAATCAATGAGTTTGTCTACGGCCATCTCCTCCACCTGGACATCATTGAGTCCAAGACGCAGGTTGGCGGTAAGATTAAGTTCACGAGCCAGGTTGCGCAGCACGCTCTGAAAGAAAGAGTCAATGGTCTCCACGTGGAAATAGCTATAGTTGTGCAGCAGCAAGTGGAGGGCTTTCCCCGCCCGCTCGGCTATCTGCTGCTCGCTTAGCTCACCATTCAGGTCGTCAAAGACTTTGCGGGCATAGCTCTTTGAGTCGTCCAGACGGCGCCAGATGCCATAGAGCTGGCTAAGTATGCGCATCTTCATCTCCTCTGTAGCCTTGTTGGTAAATGTTACGGCGAGGATTTGCCTGTAGTTCATAGGGTTGCTCACCAACAACTTTATATACTGAGTTGCGAGGGTGAAAGTCTTGCCGCTTCCGGCACTTGCCTTATATACTGTTAATCCCATTGTGAGTTGAGGGTTGAGGGTTGAGGGTTGAGAGTTACATTACCATCGCCGGAACAGTTCGAAGGTGAACTTTGTACCGCTCTCCTGGAACTGCGTATTGAGGAAGCTGGCGAAGATGCCTACAGAGAAGTATCTGCAAGTGAATCCATAGCCCAGCTCACTGTAGAGCCGTGTGTTGGCAATGCCCAGCGTACTGAGGTATATGCGTTCCCGCTCTACGTAGCGACCTACAAGTGGCACGAACGAGGCACCGAGCAAAGGAGACTCAAACGACACGTTGCCCCTTATGTAGTATTTGCTGGCGTTATACATGTGCGAATTGAGTAGCTGGAAATTGCCCGACCAGTCATCATCCCAGCCTTCAGGCAGGTTCTCGTCGCGGAAGTTGGAGAAGTCCATGAACATCTTGCGGTCGCGCTTGGTATAGAAGCCGGTGCCCATGCGCAGGTTGAGGGTTTGCAGGCGATGCATTCGGTGCTTCAGCGATGCGTCTATCTCCCAGCGTTCATAGGTGAGGTAGTCCTTGTTGCCCCCTAAGCCACGCTCATAGTCTATGGTGAAGAGAGGCCCCCCTATCCACGGACGCACCTTGAGACACACCGACGGAGCCAGGCTTCGATACTCTGCTGGCAAACCCATCTGCCTCGTGGCTTCCTTATTGACGGCTTTTCGCTGGTGGAACACCAGTCCGGCCTCAATGGCGGTACGGTTGTTTAGCGGCAGGGTGTTGGTAAGACGCAGGTTCCAGTCATCGAACTCGTCAAGTTCCATGTTCTCCAGTCCTGCTATGTCACCGTGCGTCTCTCTTATTTCGTCAAGGACGGTGCTGGTTGATATGCGGTTGCTGCTTGCCCACTCCAGCTCTGCGTAAGCCTCGCGGTCGCGATAAATATAGTCAAAGCGCAACGGCAGGTTGAAGTAGAACTTACGCTGCTTGAAGTTATAGCCGAAACGGGTGTTGAGGCCCAGCGAAGTCTGGTCGCTAAGATTCAGTCGCGCACCAAGCTTCAGGCGATACGACAGTCCCTTGCGGTGGCTGTAGCTAATGTACTGCGGATTGATGATAGGCGACAGGCGCACATAGCCAGCCTCGGAGCTGGCCCTGAGGCTGCGTATGAGGTTTTCGCCCACCATGTCCCACCCTATTTCCTTCCAGTAGTTGCGCTTGCGGGGACGAGACTGCTGCATAAGGGTATCGGCAGAGATGGTGTCGCTGCTCTGGTGCCTTTGTGCCTGCAGGGAGTCACGGCGTGCATAGACAGCTTGCTCGTCGGGCGAGAGGCTGTAGGGACGTATGGAGTCTATGAACTGGCGGTCGCCCTTTATATTGACTGTGTCGGGAAGAGTCAATGGACAGTCGTAGGCAGCCTCGAAGGCCGACGATATGTGGTTGCCAAGGAAATGGAAGTCTACATTGGTGCGACAGAACTTAGGCATCAGCGCCCGCCTGCCGCTCTCCCCCTGCATGGTTATCGTCTGGAAGTGCATCATGTCGAACTCGCCGTTTAGCTCTGCCTCAAGTATACGGCCTGTCTGGGTGTCAACTGTGGCCTGCCCGTGCACCAGCTGAGTGTTGCTGACATAGCGCGGACGGAAATACAGACGGGCATAGCGCTCGTTGAGCCACGACGTAAAATAGCGGTAGAATGGAAGGTTTGTGCGATGGAAGGGCGAGAGAATATGGTCGCCGTAGACGGTCTCGTCATAGATGCTTGGAGTTATGAACTCCAGCAGCGTGGGCATAGTGCGGCGGTTGTGGGGTATGGTGGTGTAGTACACCTGCCTTATATTATTGTGATAGCCCGTGGAGTCCCATGTCAGGCGGCTGTACTCCTCGCTTACGAACTCCCTCTGGCCGCGTGCTATGGCATACATAGACGGCACAGCCCACAGCGTGAAGTTGCGCCGGCGGGTCTGATACAGGTGCTTGATGTATACGTTCGACTGGAATCCGTCTATGGTGTGTGAGCCGTCAAGCTTGAAACTGAACACTCGAGCCAACACCAATGAGTCGTCGGGTGAACCTGCCTGTATGCTGCCCGGGAACAGCAGCATTATAAGCAGTATTATAGGCAACGGTGCTTTCAACTATCCTTTTGACTTGAATCTCTGCCTGAGCTTTCTCACCATTAGGAAAGCATCAATGGCCATTGCACTGTTCGACAGTATGCCGGCAATGAACTGCCCCTGTGTAGTGTCTTCGCGGCGTGTAAAAACGCTGTGCCACATGCTTTTCATCTGCATGGAGTCACGGTCAATCTGACGCAGCAGCTGCTGCTTGCGCGCCTGGATGTCCTCTAACGAGCTATAGTCGCGGGATGGTGTGTCGTTTAAGAAACTCATGGTGAAATGGGGTTATTTTAGCAGCAGACGGGCAAGGTACCTGACCAGGTGCTTCTCTATCATGGGACGGCAGACGGTGTTGACAAACAAAAGCAGCAGCACCTGCATGCCTGCCACGGCAAGCAGGGCCAGGGGCGTGCTCATGTATGTGGACAGCCAGCTGGCAAGTGCCAGTGACAGCGACACCAGCACCACGACGAGCATCAACAGCATTATCACGATGAGCACGGCATTGGTTAGCAGCCTCACCAACTTGTCTATGGTGTCCAGCTTTACATATTCCGCCTGTAGTCCTAAATAGTGCTTGCCTGCCTCTATAAGTTCGGCAATGGTCTCTACGCTCTGGTCGCTTGAAAGCATAATAATAAAGTGGTTCGTTAGAAAAAGAAGGAAAAGACACCAAGACACACCGTGTATAGGTTACGCCTTGTGTGTGTCTCAGTGTCTTGTCTCAGCTGTGCTATACTGTGGCATCCTCCAGGTCGTCAACCAGGTCGCCGACATCCTTACGGTTCATCTTGATGTTGTGCTTGCTGAGGAATCCGTTCACAGTGTTGGAAATCTTCGCACGCGTGTCCTTGCCCTTCTCAGGTGCCAGCAATATGCCGGCTGCGGCCCCAACTATGGCTCCGCCGATAAATGCGCCTAAATAGTTCAGTTTCATGATGCAGTAGTTTTTAATGGTTAATGGTAATTGACTTACAAATTGCAAATTTAGTAATTTTTCCATAACGGCGGCACAAAAAGCTGTCATTTTTTGTTAAAAATGATAGAATTTCGGCCGATTAACAAAGTTTATGTACCATTCTGTGCCTTTTTTCAGCGATAATTCGTAACTTCGCGCTGGAATTGTTTGAACAAGAATTAAAAACGTTTATACATCTATTAAAGTTATGAAGAAGTACATCGTATTGTGTGCAGGTGCAGTCCTGGCCATGTCGTTAACAAGTTGCGGTTCAAGTGAGAAAGCCTATCGTCAGGCCTACGACCGTGCCCAGGCCGCCCAGCAGCAACAGCAGCAAGTGCAGCCCTCACAGCCTGTCCAGCCCGTACAGCAAGTGGTGGAGACACCTGTGGTGACCCCCGTGCAGACCGTTCCTTCCACTCAGACACAGGTAACCGACAACTCCGACAACGTATCAGTACGCCAGGAGCGCGTCACAATTGTCAGTGGTGCTGGCCTGCTCAACTACAGCGTCGTAGTGGGTTCGTTCTCGGTCATTGCCAATGCCGAGGGCTTGCAGCAGAGACTGAAGAATGCCGGCTATGCTGCCCAGATAGTAAGAAACGAGGAGCGCAACATGTATCGCGTGGTGGCTTCAACTTTCAACAACAAGAACGAGGCTGTGCAGAGCCGCGACCAGCTGCGTGCAAACTATCCCGACGCTTGGCTCCTGTACAACGCACGATAAGCCAAAGCTAAATACTCTTGGCCCGTATCCTAAGTATTGACTACGGAAAGAAACGCACCGGAGTGGCGGTGACCGACCCTCTGCAGATAGTATGCGGAGGGTTGGCCACCGTCTCTACTGCTACTCTCTTTGACTGGCTCAAGGACTACGTAAGCCGTGAACCCGTGGAACTGATGGTAGTGGGAGAGCCAAGGCAAATGGACGGCAGCCCCAGCGAGAACCTGCAGCGGGTAATGCAGTTCGTGAACCGCTGGAAGAAAGCCATGCCCGCCATTCCCATAGTGATGTACGACGAGCGCTTCACCTCCTGCCTGGCCCATCAGGCCATGCTGCAGGGTGGACTACGCCGCAAGGCAAGACAAGACAAAGCCCTCGTCGACGAGATAAGCGCCACTATAATACTCCAGGACTACATGGAGGCAAGGCGCGTTGGCGGGCTTCGCCAAAGCCCAGATCTCAACCCTCAAACCTAAAATCTCAACCCTCAACCATCAAATTCAAACCTCAAATCTCAAACCAAACCAAGTGATTCTACCTATTTATATATACGGCCAGCCAGTGCTGCGCAAGGTGGCCGAAGACATTACCCCCGACTATCCAGAGCTGAAAAGCCTTATAGAAAATATGTGGGAAACCCTTGCTGAGAGCGAGGGCATAGGACTGGCTGCACCTCAGGTGGGGCTGCCCATCAGACTGGTAGTGATAGACCTTCGCCCCTTAGCAGAGGACTATCCAGAGTACAAAGACTTCAAGAACACATATATTAACCCTCACATCGTGGAGAAAGACGACACCGAGACAAACTCCATGGAGGAGGGATGCCTGTCGCTTCCAGCCATCCACGAGAAGGTGACCCGCCCCACACGCATACACGTGAGGTGGATGGACGAGCAGTTCCAGCAGCATGATGAATGGGTAGAGGGATACCTGGCCCGCGTTATGCAACATGAGTTCGACCACTTGGACGGCCACATGTTCATTGACCACATATCTCCCTTGCGCCGCCAGCTCATAAAGAGCAAGCTCAAAGCCCTAACGCAAGGCCGCTACCGCTGCGGCTATAAGACTAAGCCGGTGAGGCGGTAACGGCCCTGGGAACGGACTGAGAATGACAATTTAATAGTTCTCGGCCTTCACTTTGAAGTAAGCCTGCGGATGGTCGCAAACAGGGCACACATCGGGAGCTTTCTTTCCTATTACAATGTGTCCGCAGTTGGCACACTGCCAGATGACGTCGCCGTCCTTTGAGAACACCTTCTCGCGGCGCACATTGTCAAGCAGTTTGCGATAGCGCTCCTCGTGGGCCTTCTCAATAGCAGCCACGCCCTCAAACTTCTCGGCAATCTCGTCGAAGCCCTCATCGCGGGCCTCACGCGCCATGCGGGCATACATGTCGGTCCACTCAAAGTTCTCGCCGCCGGCTGCTGCTTCAAGGTTATCCTCGGTACCCTTAATGCTGCCGCCCTCCAAAAGCTTGAACCACATCTTGGCATGCTCCTTCTCGTTGGCTGCCGTCTCCTCGAAGATGGCGGCTATCTGTACGTAGCCGTCCTTCTTGGCCTTCGAGGCCCAGTAAGAATATTTGTTGCGAGCCATTGACTCGCCGGCGAAGGCCTCCTGCAGGTTCTTCTCCGTCTTTGTTCCTTTCAGTTCTTTCATTGTCGTAATGTTTTTGTGATTAATATAAGTTTGTACGAAGTTAAATACCTATAGACTTCAGGCTATATTGAGAGAGCTATCATGTACGCTGATAGCAGAGCAGGTACTTGCTGACTTTCTTTGACAGCAGCTCTACGTTGAGAAGCTCTGAGGCTTGGGTGATGGGGCGGGTAGTGCCGTCCTTGTAGAGTATGTCAATAGAGTCATCGTCAACAGAGTACATGTCTTTCTGCAGGCGGACGGTGCTCATGAGGTAGGCGGCATCATCAAAGCTGACGCCAAAAGAGTCGGCAAGCTGCTGCTGCAACTGGTTCAACCGCTCAATGGGGAATGGTTCCTCGCTAACCTCCACGCGGAAGATGCAGCGGTCGAGCATGTCGGTGGCCAAGGTAGAGAGAATCTTGTCCGGATGGTGGCGCCAGGCCTTCAGGGCGCTCCAGATGTCGCTGTCGTCAAGCTCGCTGTACATCTGGAGGGCCTCAGGATGGGTCTCGAACCACTGGCGGTCAATATCGTTGCTGAGGAAATAATAGAGTGCCGGAGAGGCGAAGAGGGAAGCATCCCCTACCCCATGGTCTCTGCCTGAAGCCACGATGTGCTTGGCCCGGCGCAACAGGTTGACGAGCACCCGCTCGCAGGCCACGGCAGTCTTGTGCATGTACACCTGCCAGTACATGAGGCGGCGGGTGGTGAGGTAGTTTTCAAGCGAGTATATGCCCTTGTGCTCCACCACGAGGCGGTCGTCGACCACGTTGAGCATCTTTATTATGCGGGCCGAGCCTATGTTGCCCTCGGTGACTCCGGTAAAGAAGGAGTCGCGACGGAGGTAGTCAAGGCGGTCCATGTCGAGCTGGCTGGAGATGAGCTGGTGGAGGAAGCGCTTGGGATACTGGTCGCGGAAGATGCTTATGGCCATGCCGAGCTGCTGGCCCAGGTCGTGGTTTATCTGCTCCATCATGAGGAGCGAAATATCCTCATGGGAAATGCCGCTGATGAGGGTGTTCTCAAGGACGTGGGAGAAGGGGCCGTGGCCAATGTCGTGCATAAGGATGGCTGCCTCCACGGCCTCTGCCTCGCTGTCGAAGATGAAATGGCCCTTCTGCTGGAGTGAGAGCAGGGCATCGCTCATAAGGTGGAAAGCGCCTATGGAATGCTGGAAGCGGGTATGGCGCGCACCAGGATAGACCACGTAGGCCAGCCCAAGCTGGTTTATGCGCCCTAAACGCTGGAAAAGGGGGTGCTTTACAATGTCGTAAAGCAACCCGCGAGGAATCCTGATGAACCCGAAGACCGGGTCGTTGATGATCTTGGCGTCCATGAGAGGAGACTACTACAGTCCGAAGAGGTTGCGCAAGCCTCCGTCTACGCCCGAGAAGCCCATGAAGGCCAGGCTGAGCAGGCCGGCAGAGATAAGCACTATGGCCATGCCGCGCATGCCCTTTGGAATGTTGGTAAGCTCCAGCTGCTCGCGCATGCCGGCAAAGACGGTGAGGGCCAGTCCGAAGCCGAGGGCGGTGCTGAAGGCATACATGATGCTCTGAGCCAGATTGTAGTCCTTCTGAATGACAAGTATTGCCACACCAAGCACGGCACAGTTGGTGGTGATGAGCGGCAGGAAGATGCCCAGGGCCTGATAGAGCGCAGGCGAGACCTTCTTAAGCACTATCTCCACCATCTGCACATGCGAGGCAATGACGAGGATGAAGGCTATGGTCTGCAGGTACTCCAGACCGTAGGGAGTGAGCACGTAGGTCTGTACAAGCCAGGTTACGACTGTTGCCAGCGTTAGCACAAAGGCCACTGCTGCCGACATGCCGAGCGAGGTGTCAATCTTCTTTGATACGCCCAGGAAGGGGCAGATGCCCAGGAACTGCGCCAACACGATGTTGTTGACAAAGATGGCGCTGATAAATATAAGTATATACTCCATGGCTTATGCTTTCTTTAGTTTGTTGACAATGGCGATGAGGAAGCCGAGGGTGATGAAAGCTCCCGGCGGAAGGATGAAGAGCAGGATGTTGTAGGTCTCCGGCAGCAGTACTACTCCGAAGATGCTACCTGCTCCAAGCAGCTCGCGGACTATGCCAAGCAGCGTAAGGGCCAAGGTGAAGCCAAGGCCGATGCCTATGCCGTCGAAGAGCGATGCCACGGGACTGTTCTTGGCAGCGAAGGCCTCGGCACGTCCCAGGATGATGCAGTTCACCACGATAAGGGGTATGAAGAGCCCCAGAGCCTGGTCAACATCAGGCAGATAGGCCTTGATGACCATCTGGAGCACGGTGACGAAGGCGGCTATAACCACGATGAACACGGGAATGCGCACCTTGTCGGGCGTGAGGCTCTTCAGAAGCGAGATAACAAAGTTGGTACATATAAGCACAGCCATAGTGGCCAAACCCATTGACAGACCGTTCATGGCCGAGGTAGTGGTGGCCAGCGTAGGACACATGCCAAGCATCAGGACAAAGGTGGGGTTCTCCTTTATGATGCCGTTGCGAATGATATTAGCGTAACTCATGTTATTTACGATTTACTGATTTACGGTTTACGATTGGTTACTCTGCATGCTGACAGCACTGAGCAGAGTCAACGGGCTGACTGCAATGGGCTGAATCGGCTGGCTGACAGCAATGAGTGGAGTCGGCAGGCTGACAGCACTGGGCAGAGTCGGCTTGTTGACACTGATGAGTGGCACCAGTACAGGCATCGGCAGAGCCGTTTCCCTTGTAGGCATTGTAGGCATTGGTAACGGCCAGCAGGAAGGCACGGCTGGTAATGGTGGAGGCGGTGATGGCGTCAACCTGGCCGCCGTCCTTTGACACTGTAAGGCCCTCGGCAGGGTTCTTACCAATGATGTCGCCCTTCTGTCCCTTCTGGAACCACTGGTCGGCCTTGGCACCGAGGCCCGGGGTCTCCTGATGCTCAAGCAGCGTGTAGCCAAGGATGTTGCCGTCGTGGTCGAAGCCAACCAGAACCTTCAGCTCACCGCCAAAGCCCATAACGGAACTCTGCACGGCAGCTCCCTTCTCATTATTATATATAATGTATACGCCCTTGCCGTCGGCAGCAGGTATGGTATCGGTATTGTCCACCCTGAGGTTCTCCGACTGCATTACTGTCTTAATGCCCTGTTCAAGCGCCAGTTGCTTCTGCTCGCTTATAGGTCCGCTGGTAACGTGGTTTACCCAGGCCAGAATGCCGCCCATGATAATGGCCACGCCCGTAAGGACAAGCACCATGTTTACTAAGGATGATTCAAGTTTCTTCATAGTCTTCGTTCCTCCTTATTGTTTTGCAGGCACTTCACCGAAGCGCTTGGGTTTTACATAGTTGTTGATGAGCGGCGTGAAGGCGTTCATGATAAGAATGGCAAACGACATGCCCTCCGGGTAGCTGCCCCAGTTACGTATCACGATGGTGAGCAGGCCTATGCAAACACCGTAGATAATCTGTCCCTTGGGTGTCATAGGCGAGGTGACATAGTCGGTGGCCATGAAGATGGCGCCAAGCATGAGGCCGCCGCTGAGAATCACGGCAACGGGGTTGGCGTAGGCCGGATTGGCAAGGTGCATAAGACCGCTGAACACGAACACCGTGCCGATGATGCTGACGGGGATGTGCCACGTGATAATCTTCTTCCACAACATGTAGGCCAAGCCTAAGAGCAGGGCCAGGGCGCAGACTTCACCGATGGCACCGGCACCGAAGGCAATAGTGGGGTCGCCAAGGAGCATGTGGAGCGAGTCGGGCAGACGGTCAAGGACTGAGGCATCGCCCGTCTTGATGGCCTCCTTCATCACGCTAAGCGGAGTAGCCCCGGTGGTGGCATCGGTGTAGGAAGTGAGCTGGCCGGTAACGGGCCATACCGTCATCTGGGCGGGGAAGGCCACAAGCAGGGCACAGCGGCCTACAAGGGCCGGGTTGAAGATGTTATTGCCCAGGCCGCCGAAGGTCATCTTGGCAACGCCGATGGCAAACAGGGCGCCGATGATGATAATCCAGACGGGGAGGTTCGACGGAAGGTTCATGCCCAGAAGCAGACCAGTTAGGGCTGCCGAGCCGTCGAGAATGGTGTTTCGCGGATTGCGAAGTATGAACTTGTTGATGGCCCACTCAAAGAATACGCAGGCCGCCACACTGCTCAGGCTCACAATGACAGAACCGAGGCCAAAGTAATAGAACGATACCAGCAGAGCGGGCAGCAGGGCGATGATGACACCGCGCATGTTGCGTTCCACCGAGTCCTTGCCATGGGCGTGGGGTGATAGTGATACAATTAATTTACTCATTTATTTGCCCCCTAAGTTAGGGGGATGGGGGTCTGAACAAGCGTACATCAAGACCCTTTATGTTAATTATTATATTGGAGGCCTGCGCTTGTTCAGGCCCCCAGTCCCTTAACTCAGGGTGTTATTTCTTTGCATTGCGTGCCCTAATGATGCCCATTACCGTGCTCTTGCCCTGACGGATGTTGTCAAGCAGCGGGCGATGGGCAGGACAGGTGAACTGGCACGAGCCGCACTCTATACAACTTACTATGTCCTCATGCTCGGCCTTCTCCCAGTTCTTGAAAGCAGAGAGCTTGGCAAGCAGGTAAGGCTCCAAGCCCATGGGGCAGACGCTGACACACTTGGCACAGCGAATGCAGGGCTGGGGTTCCTGACGGCGAGCTTCGTCGCCACTGATAATAGTGACGCTGTTGGTGCCCTTGCAGATGGGGACCTCAGTAGTGGTAAGGGCCTTGCCCATCATCGGGCCGCCGGCCAGCAGCTTATTGTCGCCATCGGGCATTCCACCGCAAATATTGATGAGGTCGGTCATCGGGGTGCCCATGCGAACCAGGAAGTTGCCGGGCTGCTTCATCTGCTTACCGGTCACGGTGGTGTAGCGCTCGAAGAGGGGCTTGTGCTTCATCACGGCCTGATAGACGGCGAAGGCTGTGCCCACGTTCTGCACTATGGCACCAACGTTGACGGGAATGGCAGGGGGAGCAGGCACCTGGCGGCGGATAACGGCATCCACCAGCTGCTTCTCGCCGCCCTGCGGGTAGCGCTGCTTCAGGGGCACCACCTCAACCTCGTAGTCCGAAGCGGCAAACGCCTCGGCACACTTCTTGGTGAGCAGCTCAATGGCGGCGGGCTTGTTGGTCTCTATGCCAATATAGCCACGAGTAACCTTGGCACCTTTCATAAGCAGCTCCAGGCCTACCAGTATCTCGTCGGCATGCTCCATCATCAAGCGGTAGTCGGCCGTGATGTAAGGCTCGCACTCTACGGCATTGATTATTACGCACTCTGCCTTGGCCGTTGGCGGCGGGGTGAGCTTGATGAACGTGGGGAAACAGGCACCACCCATGCCGACGACGCCGGCATCCTTGATGCGCTTCACTATTTCCTCGGGCGTCAGCTCGGTGTGGTCCTTCACCATTTCCAGCTTCTCTGAACGGTCAATGCTTTCCTCCCACTCATCGCCCTCTACATTTATTATAATACAGGGCTTGCGGTAGCCTGTGGCATCAACGGCGGTGTCAATCTTGAACACAGTGCCGCTGACACTTGAGAAGATTGGTGCCGAGACAAAGCCTCCGGCCTCGGCCAGGAGCGTACCCACCTTAACCTTGTCGCCCTTCTGCACCACGGGCTTTGCCGGTGCTCCAATATGCTGGGAGAGCGGGAAGATGGCCTGCTTTGGCAGCGGAGCCACCTGTGTCTTTGACTCGTGGGTAAGCTTGTTCTCCTCTGGATGAATGCCTCCTATGCGAAATGTACGAATGTTCATGCTTGTACCTCCTTTCTTTCATTGTTTGCCACGGTTTCCTTTGCCTCAGGTTCGGGCTTGGGAGCGGGGAAGTTAACCTCATGGATAGCGTGGGTAGGACATACCTTGACACACTTGCGACACAGGCGGCACTTTGTGAAGTCAATGTAGCTGAGGTTGTTCTCTACGGTGATAGCCTCAAACTGGCACTCCTTCACACACTTGCCACAGCCAATGCAACTCACCTTGCAAGCCTTCATGGATACGGCGCCCTTGTCCTTGTTCACACACGACACAAAGACGCGGCGGCCCTTTGGACCTTTCTTGCGCAACTCGATGATGCTGCGCGGACAGGCCTTCACACATGCTCCACAGGCCGAGCACTTGTCCTCGTCAACCTCGGGCAGACCAGTCTCGGGATTCATGCGAATGGCATCAAACTGGCACGCCGCAACACAGTCGCCACAGCCCAGGCAGCCGAAGCCGCAAGCCGTCTCGCCGGCACCGCAGGAATGCATGGCGGCACAGGAGCGAAGGCCGTTGTACTCGCTGGTGCGCGGACGAAACTCACACGTGCCGTTGCAGCGCACCACGGCAACCTTTGGCTCGCCATTGGCAATGGCCATGCCCAGGAGGTCGGCCACACGCCCCATGACATCGCTGCCGCCTACCGGACAGTTAAGCCCGTCAAGGCTACCCTTGTCGGCTCCCTTTACAAGTGCATCGGCCATGCCTCCGCAACCAGCGAAGCCGCATCCGCCGCAGTTGGCACCGGGCAACAGCTCGTTGACCTGGGCAATGCGCGGATCTTCATAGACAGCAAAGCGCTTGGAGCAGATGTAGAGCACCAATGCCGCAATAAGGGCAATGGCTCCAAGCACAATTACTGCAATAAGGATGAAATTCATAGTAGTTAATTTAATTTATTAGTTATTGTTTGTTGTTTTTCAAATTACAGCGGTCTACATGTCTTCAATGGTAAACGATATTGCCTGACTTATGCTGTCACGGAACAGCCACAGCACCAAATAATAAGGAATTAGGGAGAGGAGCATCATCAAAGCGGCAAAGCCCTCACTGCTGCCTGACACGAGGGATGCTGCAAAGACGGCTATCATTAGCAGCAACGGCAGGCCAAACCCCAGAAGAAGGGCTTTTCCGGCCATTCCGCTCCGTGTGGCCACGACAACGCTCTGCCCCACCCTCCAGCGGCTACTGTCGACCACACCGGTCACGTCTATCAGCTTCTCCTTGGACTCGGCTGTATGACACCGTGAGGCCACCCGGCACCCGGCACAGGCCGGAGTCTGGACTATCCGCACCTGCACATGGCTGCCGCTGATTTTCTCTATGATACCTTCGTGGCGTATTTGGTTTTCCATTCAAGGTGCAAAATTACAAAAAGTTAAGAGAAACAGCAAAAGAAAAACAGCATTTTTTCTTGTTTTTTGCTCAATTAGGTTGTCAGGTTGTCAAAACGCCCTATTACGAAGAAAAAACAGAGTAAATGCGTTTCTCGCCTTATGCATACTACGCCTTAACGACAAAGATGAGCGAGATAGTACGGGAGCGCTCCTAATATAAAAAATGTTAAGAGATCTATTAAAACCAGTGAGGCAGCCGTCTACCTCCAAACTTTTTACTAATTTTGCAAAAGAAACAACAAGTTAATGAAAAAGAGAAAAACATGATGAAAGCTACGGAGCAGACATTACAGCAGATAGAACGCGCACTGCGCAAGACTGCCGACAAATTCCCCCCGACTGACGAAGCCACCCAGATGACCGACATACACATCAGCGTGACGCAGGAGTCGGGCGAACTGCTGGCCTTTGACGACGATGACCGTGAGCTGACCCGCTGCGTAGTGGAACAATGGATTGGCAACAAGGACGACGACTTCTACCAGACTACGGCAAGGGACATTCGCCTTTGCATAGGCAACATGAAGGAGATGCTCGACAACCTCTCAATACTCAAGCCATATAGCTTTGTGCTTGAGGATGATGACCGCGAGGTGCTGGAGGAACTCTACATGGTAGACGACGAGATAGGAATGATAGACCCCGTCTCAATAGAGAACCTTGACAGCGACCTTGACGACTTTCTTGAAAAACTGATGAACGAATAAGGACATGGGGTGGTCGAGAGCTGTCATCACCTTTGTTGCCCGTATTGACACATGGCGCTCCACTCATGTCAGTGAGCGCATGTTCGTGCTTTTCCTGGCTTTTATTGTAGGCCTGCTCTCTGCCGTGGCCGCTTTCCTGCTGCACTGGCTCATCAGGCAGATAGTGGCCCTGCTGACAGGCGGTTTTGAATCTACATCGTTCAACCTGCTCTATCTGGTATACCCCGTAGTAGGCATATTGCTGACCATGCTTTTCGTGCGCTATGTAGTGAAGGACAACATATCTCACGGCATAACACGCATTCTTTACGCCATAAGCCAGAACCACTCTCGCCTGAAAATCCACAACACGTGGTCGAGCGTTATAGCCTCGGCCATCACCATAGGCTTTGGCGGCAGCGTGGGAGCAGAGGCCCCGATAGTGCTTACAGGCTCTGCCATAGGCTCGAACCTTGGCAAGCTGTTCCGCTTAGACAGCCACACGCTGATGCTGCTGATAGGGTGCGGTGCGGCAGGAGCCATTGCCGGCATATTCAAAGCCCCCATAGCAGGACTGGTGTTCACACTGGAGGTGCTGATGATAGACCTCACCATGGCCTCGCTGATGCCTATCCTCGTAAGCTGCGTCACTGCGACATGCTTCACCTACATCTTCAGTGGCGATGCAGCCCTGTTCTCGTTCCACCTGGACAACATGTGGACCGTAGAGCGAATACCGGCCTGCTTAGGTCTGGGCATTTTCTGCGGCATAGTCAGCCTGTACTTCATACGTGCAATGGGCTTCTGCGAAGGCATCTTCGCACGGTTCAAGGACAAGCCTATACTGAAGCTCATCATGGGCGGTTCGCTGCTTTCTGCACTCATCTTCCTTTTCCCTTCACTATTTGGCGAAGGATACGACAGCATAAACCTGCTGCTCAACGGAACCGGAGAGGACGACTGGGGCAAGGTGCTCAACAACTCCCTGTTTGCAGGCCACGAGCGCTACCTCGTGCTGTATATTTTCCTAGTTCTAATAACCAAGGTCTTCGCCACATCGGCAACCAACGGCGGAGGAGGATGCGGCGGAACATTTGCCCCCTCACTCTTCGTGGGCTGCTTCAGCGGCTTCCTGTTCTCGCGCCTTTGGAACATCTACGAGATAGGTGTCTATGTGCCTGAGAAGAACTTCGCCCTGATGGGCATGGCGGGAGTGATGAGCGGGGTGATGCACGCTCCGCTAACCGGCATTTTCCTCATAGCAGAGCTTACAGGCGGCTACAGCTTGTTCCTGCCTCTGATGATAGTATCGGTTTCGAGCTACCTCACAATAATCCTCTTTGAGCCTCACAGCATCTATGGAGCACGCTTGGCAAAGGAGGGAAAGCTGATAACCCACCACACCGACCATGCCGTGCTGACCTTGATGCAACTTGACAGCGTGATAGACCGCGACTTCCTGGCAGTGGAAGCCGACACCGAACTGGGAACAATAGTGCACAAAATAAGCCGTTCCACCGGAACAGTGATACCTGTGGTAGATGCCGGCGGGAACCTGCTGGGAGAATTACACCTGAACAAAATACGCCACGTGGTGTTCAGACCGGAGCTTTACCACCATTTCACCGCAAAACAGCTGATGCAGGAGTCCAAGGCCGTACTTACCGATCGCCTGCCAATGACCGTTGTAATGAACACTTTTGACGAGACGCATGCCGACTTCCTGCCGGTGCTCAATGAAGAAGGACACCTGAAGGGATATGTTTCGCGCGAGCATGTCTACACACAGTATCGACGCATGGTTGCCGACATGAGCGAGGACTAAGCGGACTTCGTCCCAAATGACAAATAGCAAATGATTAATGATACAACTTTCGCATGTATATAAAACAACCACGGATTCAGGGATTTATGGGATTCCCAACCTTGGTGATTAATCCACAGTCGGCAGATTACACGGATTATTACACCTGAGAGAATCGCGGCTTTAGCCGCAGTAATCCCAAATAATCAATCATCGGAAATAGTAGAGGATGAACATATCCCCAAAATCCCTTAATCCGTGGTTCAAAAAAGAACTTGAAACTTGAATTAATGATAAAAGCCAGGTGAAAAAGGAAGATTTAAGAATAGTGTTTATGGGCACGCCTGAGTTTGCAGTGGAAACACTCAAGGCCCTCGTTGAGAACAATTATAATATTGTGGGCGTGGTGACTCAGCCCGACAAACCTGTGGGACGCCATGGCAGTGTGCTGCAAGCACCGCCGGTAAAGCAGTACGCTTTAGAACACGGACTTCCGGTGCTCCAACCGGAAAAGATGAAAAACGATGATTTCATCGAAAAACTACGGCAGTGGAAAGCCAACCTCCAGGTGGTTGTAGCATTCCGCATGCTGCCTGAAGTGGTGTGGGCTATGCCGGAGCTGGGCACTTTCAACGTTCACGCCGCCCTCCTACCCGACTACCGTGGAGCTGCTCCTATAAACTGGGCTGTGATAAACGGCGAAAAGAGAACTGGCGTTACAACGTTTTTCCTTGACCAGCAGATAGACACAGGCCGCATTATAATGCAGAAGCCGTTTGACATACCCGACGATGCCGACGTGGAGTTCGTGTACAACGGACTGATGCACCTTGGAGCACAGATATGCCTTGAAACACTGGAGGCCATAATAAGCAGCAACGGACATCCTGTGGCAATAGAACAGGACAACGCCAAGGCTGTACACCAGGCACCGAAGCTGAACAAGGAAAACTGCCGCATAGACTGGAACGAATGGACCGCCCGGCAGGTGTACAACTTTGCGAGGGGCCTCAGCCCGGTGCCTGGTGCATGGACCACAATTGACGACGGAAAGGGTAACAGCACGGTGCTGAAAGTCTACATGTGCAAACAGACTGGCATGCCAAGCAACGGGATCGCTCCAGGAACGATAGTTCACGAGAAAAAAAGACTGCTGATAGCCTGCAAGGACGAACTCATCGAAATTGCAAGCCTGCAGATGGCAGGGAAAAAGCGCATGGAAGCCGCTGCCTTTTTGAACGGCATGGCTGACATTGAAAAATATTCTGCCATATAACATAATATTTGCATAGGCACCCGCGTTACTAATGTAAACACATAAAGAAAATGCCTATGCAAATATTTACCCAACAGGAACTAATGCCCAGCGAGAGGGTTATAAGGCTCATCAAGCAGATAGCCCATACTTACAGAGTGAAAAACAACCAGGCCTATTGTCTGAACTAAATGTGTAATCGCCATGACAAAGGTTTCACCCTCACTACTTGCAGCCGACTTCCTTCACCTGGCCGACGAGCTGCAGATGATAAATCGCAGCGAGGCCGACTGGCTTCACTTAGACGTGATGGACGGCATGTTCGTGCCAAACATTTCCTTCGGATTCCCTGTGCTTGAAGCTGTGGCGAAAGTGTGCCGTAAGCCCCTTGACGTGCACTTCATGATAGAGCAGCCCGAACGCTACATAAAGCAGACGGCAAAGCTCGGGGCAATGATGATGAACGTGCACCAGGAGGCAACAACACACCTGCACCGCACCATTCAGGAAATACACGATGCTGGCATGAAGGCCGGCGTGACGCTGAACCCCGCTACACCGGTAAGCACACTTGAGGACATAATATGCGACGTGGACATGGTGCTCCTTATGAGTGTCAACCCAGGATTCGGCGGACAGAAATTCATAGAGAACACCATTCTTAAGGTGAAGCGCCTGCGCCAGCTGATAACCCAAAGCGGCAGCAACGCTCTAATAGAAGTTGACGGCGGGGTACAGGGCGAGACTGCTCCCAGGCTTGTGGAAGCCGGCGTGGACGTGCTGGTGAGCGGCAGCTACGTGTTCAAGGCTGCCAACCCAGAGAAGGTGATCAGCGACTTGCGTGCACTCTGAAGCCTGAGCCTAAAGAACTACAGACAAAGCAACTTAAGACAGTTCTTAAGCCTGAAGAGCCAGCTCTATATTATATTGCTTGGCCATACGGCGCATGTTGAGCAGAGCATAGCGCATGCGACCAAGTGACGTGTTAATGCTGACACCGGTAAGCTCGGAAATCTCCTTGAAGGAAAGCTGCTGATAGAAGCGCATGTAGACCACCTCACGCTGGGATGCCGGCAGCGACTCCATAATACGACGTACATCTGTCATCACCTGCTCGTTTATTAGCTCAGACTCCCTGTAAGTGTCAATGACAGAGGCATTTTGCAGGTTTTGCAAATTATTGTCGGCATTTGGCTCGCTGATATGGCGGCTCTGCACATGACGATACCAGTCCATTATGCAGTTATGGGCAATACGGGTAATCCAGAACATGAACTTGCCGCTGTCTTCATACTCCCCGTGCTGAAGCTTTGTTATCACCTTGACAAAGGTCTCCTGGAAGATGTCGTCCGCCACATCATGGTCGTGAACCATAAACATGATGTAGGTAAACAGCTTCTGCTGGGTACGGTCAAGAAGTTCGTCGAAAGCACTGTTATCGCCTTTGACATAAAGCATGGCCAACTTTTCGTCGGACATTCCTTCAAATTTCTTCATATCTTAAAAATGCGTTGTTATGAAGTAAAATTTGCGTCGATAGGCAATAAAAGTTTAAATGTTTAGTTATATTAATGGGGTTATCGCATGCAAAAGTACACTAAAAAAACGAAACAGCCAAAAATCTGCCTCGTTTTTTTTGATATTTCTGTAAAAAAGTCTTTCCTATGCTGAAAAAACTATACATTTGGTCTAAGAGACGGCATTAAGTTGCTGAAGTCTGGCAATGTACTTGCCAAGGATGTCAAATTCAATGTTGACCTTAGTACCAGGTTCAATGCTTTGGAAGTTTGTATGTTCCATAGTATAGGGTATGATTGCCACCTGGAAAGTATCCTCTGTAGGGTTGCAAACCGTGAGAGACACGCCGTTGACGGTGACGCTGCCCTTGTCAACCGTGAAGTATCCCCGGCGAACCATATCCTTGTCAGTATCATACTTGAACGTGAAGTATGTGCTGCCGTTGGCATCCTCCTTTGCTGTGCACACCGCAGTCTGGTCCACATGGCCCTGCACTATGTGACCGTCAAGCCTGCCATTCATCAGCATTGAGCGCTCTACGTTCACTTTGTCGCCCACACGCAGCAGGCCGAGATTAGAGCGTTCAAGAGTCTCCTTCATGGCTGTTACCACATAGTTAGGCCCGTCAATAGAGACCACTGTCAGGCATACGCCGTTGTGAGCCACACTTTGGTCAATGCCAAGTTCACTGGTAAAGGAGCAGGTAAGAGTGAAGTCTATATTCTCACGGTCATGGTTTATGGCAACAACAGTTGCAAATTCTTCAACAATTCCAGAAAACATCTTATAAACTATTATCTTTTAACTGTTAAGTAAAAAAGAGGGCCGTGCCAGCGATGTGATGAAAACTCCTTAAGACAGGATATGGGAGCTCTCCACCTTTGTAATCCACCGGCATCTGCTCGAGGCGCTTGGGTAGTGGCCCGCCATTGGATAGAGACGGCATCCCGGTTTTCTATTTTTATTTGATGAGTATCCCGATCTGCCCTGACACGGCCCGTGTCTTTTCTCTTTGGTCTGCAAAGTTAACAAGAAAAGCATGAAACGCCAAACATTTCATGCTTTTTAACCTTAGTCCAGAAGCTCGTACTCGTCAGTATCGTCTACAACGGGAGCTTCTTTCTTTTCCTTCTTCTTTCTCCACGGGAACAGGTTGAAGCCGCTTTCCTTCTCTACCTCGCTGTAAGGAGCCATACGCAGTCTGATCTGCCTCTGGCGCCAGAACATCAGCCTTATGCACAGCATAGCAGCAACAACCATATAGAGCCACACGGCACTGGATGAGAGTATCCAGTAGGGAGGTATGGTTATCTTTATCCGTTTCATGTCGAAACGCTCAGGAGACTCAAGCAGGAATGCCTTCACCTGGAATACGTAGGTTCCAGTTGGCAGGTTGGAATAAGATACTTCACGATTTCTGGGTGCATTAATCCAGCCTTTGTCATAGCCTGCTAATGTATATTGATAATGTACGCGATGCTGAAGCTGATAGTTTAGTGATGCGAAACGCAGTGTTATGACGCTGCTGTGCTGATCAAGTTCCACCACGCTGGCTTCAGGAATGTAGAAATCATAGTTGTCATTGAAACGCGGACTCTGGAGCACATCATCAATGAAGAAATCCGTGATGCGGAGCTTTAGCGCTGAACCAACGGCGTTTATCAGCTTCTTGCGGTCTATGGTGTAGTAGCCGTTTACAGTGCCAAAAAGCACATTGTCGTTGGCCTGGGTTATTGCAGCTCCCTCTGAACACATCGTATTGTCCACTCCCTCCATTGTCGAGAAAGTAGAGAAGATGTGTTTCTCACGGTTGTAGGAACATATAATATTGTCGGTGGCAAACCACACATTATTGAACGAATCAAAGGTAAGGCTCTTTATCTCCTCACTTGGCAAGCCATCTGCCACGCCAAAACTGCGGAACAACCAGCGGCCTTTACTGTCTTTCCCCGTGACATGGGCTATTCCACCGCCGTTGGTGCCTACCCACATAGTTCCGGTTTTATCCACACCAAGGCAAACTATGTCGTTTGACATAAGTATACTGTCAGGATACTCCTCTGACTCCAACAACCGCTCTACCTTTACATTCCCATCCTTAAGCGACATGAGCAATATGCCATCTGTGGTGCCGGCCCATACTGTACCTTCATTGTCAACAGCCAAGGTTCGTACCCTTAAGTAAGAGTTGTACGGATAGCCGTTCATGCCGTTCTTCCAGTGCAGGAACACCTGTTTTCCGCCTCTTTGAGTCAGGACATTGACGCCTCCTCCGTATGTAGCCACCCATATATTGCCTGCCTTATCCTCAATTGTGGCATAAGCACTGTTTGAGCTCAGGGAATTCTGGTCGTCATCGTCATGGTGCATATTCACGACGCTGTATCCTCCCCCGGCAGTAGGAGTTATCCGGGTGATGCCGTTATCCTTGGACGACATCCAGTAATTACCTCTGGAATCCTTCGACAAACCGTAGCATCGCCCGATTGGATTACCATCGCTGTTTTGTGTGATGGTGCTGACCAGCTGATTAGAATCATTGAAGAAGAACAGCTGACTGGCCTTGTTTCCAATCAGAGTAAGATGACGCTCTGCATCATAGAGCAGTGCACGGGTTTCATTCTGCAGTGTTGACTCAGCATCAGGCACGAGCATTGTCCTGGTGATGTTCTCATTAATTATCTCCAGTTTCTCCAACCCGCGAAGTGTGGTAGACTCAAAGACCACGCCTTCGTCGAGTTCAAGCACAGCATTCACCGTGTTTGACAGGTTCCATGGGTTAACAGGGTCATTGTGAAAATACTCTATCTGGTCTGCCTCGCGGTTGTAGTATCCGTAACCACCATGGTTCAGCCTTACCCATACCACCCCCATTGCCTCGTTGAAGAAGCCACCGTAGCCGTCGTAGTCGGGAACGGTCACATTCTGTGTGAACAACTTTTCGTCGCCTGTTTCACGGTTCAGACGATACACGCCTGCCCTACCGTCGGAAAACCATATCAAGCCATGGCTGTCGGCAAATATTGATGTTATGGGCTGGCTGCCTTCCCTTACAACAGTGGGTTCTGAACCGTAGGCAAAGGCAACCACCTTGCCCGACTGGGTACCTGCAAAAACATTGTATCCATCGGAAAAAATGCAAGTAATGTTCTCTTCCATGAAATTTCCACGGCGCTCTACCGTCATGTTGCTGGGATCCATACGGTGAATGCCCTGGTCTGTGCCCAACCATATGTCGCCTTGATAGCCTTCTGCCATGCAGGTCACCGTGAGTCCGCGAGTGGTGATGAGCTGCATGTTGAAATTATCGCGCTCAGGTCTCAGGCGGTAAATGCCAACACCGATGACATGGACGAGCACGTCGCCGTTAGAGGCTACCATGACAGGACAATTAGTGCGGAAGTCCTCATTTCCGTTAATACTCTGGAAGGGATTAATTATTTGGTCTGTGCTACGCTTCATCATGAAGACACGCGCATCGTACATCAACATCCAAATGTTCTGCTGACTGTCAATCGAAATACGCGAGACACGGTTATGAAGATGCGGAATATGGCTCCCTGCGCCAGTGCGGTAGTTATAGAAATGATACCCGTCGAAACGTGACAAGCCGTTCCACGTCGCTATCCAGATATACCCTTGGTCATCGCGCTTAATATCAGATATTGCATTACTGCACAGCCCGTCATCAGTGGAATAATGGCTACGGCTGGCCTGAAGCATCTGCGCTTGGACAGGACATGACAACGCTAATAAAAACAAGACAATAAGCGCAATACGCAAAGAAGCAAAGTTTTTATTCATACACAGGTCGGTTTTCAGGCTCCAAAATTAGTAATTATTTTTCAGACAAGCGACAATTTAATTATTTTTAGCACATCTTCTTCTTTTTGTTACTATTCCCCTTCCCTTTCTCGTTTTTTTTATTTACCTTTGCAGCGATGATTGCAATAACTAACACATTCCATAACTAATGAAGAAACAATTTCTATTTACCTTGCTATTGTGCACGACAATGTCAGTAGCAGCCCAGAACCCCTACAAACAGTATACCGAGGGGCTTCCCTTTGCCATGCCGGAGATCAGTGCTCCCGCCATTCCCTCACGTGAAGTAATCCTGTCTGACTTTGGAGCAGATGCCACTGGCCGCCAGCTTTGCACAACCGCATTTGCCGAAGCCATCGCCAGTCTTTCTGCCCAGGGTGGCGGCAGGCTTGTGGTGCCACGCGGCATCTGGCTCACAGGCCCTATAGTACTTCTGTCCAACATTGAGCTTCACTTGCAGGAAGGAGCTGTTATCCAGTTTGCTGCCGACGAAGACCTGTATCCTCTCATCCAGACATCGTTCGAAGGCCTTGACACGCGCCGCTGCCAGTCGCCCATCAGTGCCGTCAACCAGGAAAACATTGCCATCACCGGTCATGGTGCCATCGACGGCAACGGACAGTACTGGCGCCCGCTGAAAAAAGGTAAGGTGACTGAAAGCCAGTGGCGTGAAATGACATCAAGGCCCGGCGGAGTTCTCAAGCGCCCGGACTACTGGGTTCCATGTGAGGGTTATGCCCGCGGAGAGGAATTATCATCAATGAACGTACCAAATCAGGAACTGACAGAGGACCAATGGCTCAGCATAAAGCGTTTCCTTAGGCCTGTCATGGTGAGCTTGGTTGGCTGCAAGAACGTGCTCCTGCAAGATGTCATCTTCCAGAACTCGCCAGCCTGGAACCTCCACCCCCTGATGTGTGAGAACATTATTATTGAACGCGTGCTCGCGCGTAATCCCTTCTATGCCCAAAACGGCGATGCCCTTGACCTTGAGTCTTGCCGCAATGCGTTGATTATCAACTCAAAGTTTGACGCAGGCGATGACGGAATATGCATTAAGAGCGGTAAGGATGCCGACGGTAGGCGACGCGGCAGACCCTGCGAGAACGTTGTCGTTGACGGCTGTACCGTCTTTGCCGGACATGGCGGTTTCGTTGTAGGCTCTGAAATGAGCGGAGGCGTGAACAACATCATGGTAAGGCAGTGCCAGTTCCTTGGAACCGACGTTGGCCTGAGGTTCAAGTCAACGCGAGGACGCGGTGGAATCGTTGAAAATATCTTCATCGACGGTATCTCAATGACCGATATCAAGACCTACGCCCTGACCTTCAACATGTACTATGGTGGCAGGTCTGTGGCAGAAGTGCTGGCAGACGGCTCTCAGCCTACGGAGCAGCCCACCATGCCCGCCACAGAAGAAACACCTATTTTCCGCAACATTGACATTCGTAACGTGGTATGCAACGGTGCCGGCTATGCCATGGAGTTCAACGGCCTGCCCGAAATGCCCATTGACGGCATCCACCTCAAGGACATCGTCATTCGTGCAAAGCACGATGCCACCTTCCAATATAGCCGGGACATAACACGCGACAACGTAAACATAATCCTTGAGCAATGAAAAAAACTGCCCATTTTATCATATTTTCCGTCTTTGCACTCACTGCCTACGGCCAGCGCATAGAGCAGTCGCTTGACTTCGGCTGGCGCTTCCACTTGGGAAGCATGGATGGAGCAGAGGCAACAACTATTGACGATACGCAGTGGTCGGAGGTAAACCTGCCTCACGACTTCCAGACAGCGATGCCCTGGGTAGAGCCTTCTGCCGACGAGAGGCCGGACAACAGCGATGCGGCAGCTAACATTCGCAGCCGACTGTCAAGCCGTGCTTTCCGTGAGATGTCGCAGGGATGGTACAGACTGCACCTTACTCCAGCAGACTCTCTGCGTGGAAAGCGCTTGCTTATTGACTTCGGCGGAATAATGTACACTGGCGATGTATATATTAATGGTACGCGCGTAGGCGGTACTAACTATGGCTATGTAGGTTTTGAAATTGATGCCACAGAACAGCTTCGTTTTGGCCAGGATAACGTAATAGCCGTCATGGCCGACACCAGGGAGCCTAACAATTCCCGCTGGTACACTGGTGGCGGTCTGTTTCGCGGAGTGAAGCTGATAGCTACCAACAGGAACCTGTACTTTGCCCGCCACCCGCTATACATCACCACCCGCGACAACCGTTTTGTCACCATTTCAACGGAAATTGTTAGCCATGGAAGGGACAGGGACATTCCCGTACTCATAAAAATTTCCGATAAAACGGGGCATTGTGTCTATGAAGGACGCCACATTGTAAATCGTTCCACGCCTACGCGCATCATAGAACAGCAGTTGCCTGAGATTGAGATTCCAGACCCGCAGATATGGGATATAGACAATCCCAATCTCTATACTGTCAGCGCTATTCTGTATAACGAACAAGGCGAAGCTGTTGACTGCACCACAGACCGCTTTGGCATACGCACTATTGAGATAGGACCCGACTTTGGCCTCCGTCTCAACGGAAAGAAAGTGCTGCTTCAAGGCTATGCCAACCACCACACCCTCGGTGCCCTTGGTGCCGCCGCCTATCCCCGCGCCATAGAGAAGAGGCTCAGACTTATGAAGGAATGGGGCATAAACCACGTTCGCACCTCCCACAACCCTTATAGCCGTGAGTTCATTGAGCTTTGCGACAGCCTGGGTCTGCTTGTGGTAGACGAACTATATGACAAATGGACAAGGCAGCACACTGGCGGGCGGGTACCCTTTGAGGCCCTCTGGCAGTATGACGTGCCGGAATGGGTGAAGCGCGACCGCAACTCTCCGTCAGTAGCCATCTGGAGCCTTGGCAACGAGTTGCAGCAGGATCCCAACCAGCCCCATAACGACTGGGGAGTAACTATGTACCGCCTCATGCGTCCGCTCGTAGCCCGCTACGACTCCACCCGCCTTGTCACCGTTGCCATGCACCCCCGCTACCGCAACTGGCAGACCGACTCGCTACCTTGCGACCTGGCCATGATAACCGATATACAGGCTTACAACTACCGATACATGTATTTCCCCGGGGACGGGCGACGCTTCCCCTGGATGACATTCTACCAAAGCGAGGCATCAATAGCCGCCATGGGCCAGAATTTCTTCGAGATGAACCTTGACCGCGTCATTGGACTTGCCTACTGGGGCGCCATTGACTATCTTGGCGAGAGCCAGGGATGGCCAGCCAAGGGCTGGGCACAGGGAGTGTTCGACATAGCTCTGGATCCAAAGCCCAAGGCATGGTACATGCGCAGCTTCTTCAAGCCTAACGAGCCAATGGTGCACATTGCCGTCATAGACCGGCGCGGCGACCAGATGTGGAACGGCGTACAGACTGGCAACGACGGCATGAGCGACCACTGGAACAGGGTAGCAGGCCAGCGGCTGTCACTCGTCACATATACCAATGCTGACGAGGTAGAGCTTCTCTTGAACGGACGCAGCCTCGGAACGAAGCAGAACCCTGTCAGTGATGCACGCCACAGGAACCAGATACGCTGGGACAGCATAGAGTATCAACAGGGTAAGATTGAGGCCATTGCCCGCACCGGAGGCAGCATCGTTGCCCGCCATCGCATTGAGACCACCGGACAGCCGTCGCGCATCGCTGCACAGGCCGACAACAGCCAGTGGCAAGCCGACGGCTACGACCTGCAGCACATACGCATCACGGCTTTAGACAGCCGCAGGCGCCTGGTACAAACCACTGATGCCAGCGTTACCTTTACCGTTGACGGCCCTGCCGACATCGTAGGAGTTATTAATGGCGACATAAACTCCAACGAGATGATGGTGGGAAACTCACGCAAGCTCTACAACGGTGCCTGCACGGTAATCCTGCGCTCACGGCAGCAGCCTGGCCACGTCACCCTGACAGCCACCGCCCCCGGCATGAAGGCTGCGAAGATAGAAATGGAAACAAGATAAAACACTACATATCATTATATAATTAGGTACAGGAAAAAAGAACAAATGCTACGTTTCTTGTCATTTGGTAGCGGCAGCAGCGGCAACTGCTACCTGCTCTTTACGGAAAACGACGCACTCATGATAGACGCCGGCGTGGGGGTACGCACTATAAGGAAGTACGCCCGCGACTACAACATCAACATGTCGCTGCTGCACAATCTAATCATTACCCACGACCACGCCGACCACATAAAGTGTGTTGGCAGCCTCAGTCACGACCTCCACCTGCCAGTCTGGGCAACCGAGGAGGTGCACCACGGCATCGACCGCAACTACTGCGTGAGCCGCAAGGTGGAGATGGCTGACAGGCACATCATGCAGCCCGGCGTGACGGTATCGTTTGGCGACTTCGAAGTTACCCCATTCAATGTGCCTCACGACAGCTCAGACAATGTCGGGTATAAGATTGTAGCCTGCGGCAAAACATTCTGCATCATCACTGATGCAGGCCGTGTTACCGATGAAATGGCCACTTTTATAAGCGAAGCCGAATATCTGGTGATAGAGGCTAACCACGACAAGGAGATGCTAATGAGTGGCCCCTACCCCTGGCACCTTAAGGAACGTATAAGCAGCGGCACCGGCCACCTAAGCAACAACGACTGTGCCGAAGCCCTTGCAAACAATATGAGCGAGCGGCTTAAGCACGTGTGGCTTTGCCACCTCTCTGAAGAAAACAACCATCCCGAGCTGGCAAGAAAGACTGTTGAAACCATAATGCGCAGCTACGGAGTCATTGCCGGCACAGACTTTAACCTTGACGTTCTAAAACGAACGGTTCCAACGGGAATTTTCGAACTTTAAACCAAAGCCGATGAGAAGGTATCTCTTGCTAACGCTTTTACTGGCAGCCATGCAGGTGCTGGCCAATCCTATTGACGAACTCTTGGAGCGCATTGACACAGGCGCGTCAAGAAAATTCAAGATAGAACTAAAAGCAGCTCCACGCGACTACTTCGAACTTGACCAGCAGGGCAGCCGGGTGGTTGTCCGGGGAAACACCTGGGTAAACATCGGAGTTGGAGTGAACTGGTACCTTAAGTACTATGCAGGAATACATCTTACTTGGAACCAGATGAAGGCCCGCCTCCCACAGGTGTTGCCGCCTGTTACGCAGAGGGAGCGCCACGAGACAGACCTGAGCCTCCGCTATGCCTTTAACTATTGTACCTTCTCATACAGCATGGCTTTCTGGGACTGGGAGCGGTGGCAGCGCGAGATAGACTGGCTCTGCCTGCACGGCATCAACCTGCCGCTGGCCATCGTCGGCGAGGAGTGCGTTTGGCGCAACATGCTGCTTCGGCTTGGCTATTCCAGTGAAGAGATAGGACGCTTCATAGCCGGACCTGCCTTCTTGGCATGGTGGGAGATGAACAACCTTGAAGGCTGGGGCGGGCCGCTGCCCGACTCCTGGTATGCCAGGCAGGAGCAGCTGCAGAAGAACATACTCTGCCGCATGAAGCAGCTTGGCATGCACCCCGTGCTGCCGGGCTATTGCGGTATGATGCCCCACGATGCCAAGCAGCGCCTTGGCCTCAACGTTAGCGAAGCCCCCTTATGGAACGGCTTCACCCGTCCCTCCAACCTTCTGCCCACCGACCCCCGCTTCGACGAGATCGCCACCCTCTACTATGATGAGCTGACAAAGCTCTTCGGCAAGGCCGACTACTACTCCATGGACCCCTTCCATGAAAGTGCCGACGATGCTTCCATAGACTACGCTGAGGCAGGCCGCCGCCTCATGGCTGCCATGAAGAGGGTAAACCCAAGGGCTACCTGGGTGATACAGGGCTGGACAGAGAACCCTCGCCCGGAGATGGTAGACTCCATGCAGACGGGCGACCTGCTGGTCCTTGACCTCTTCTCCGAGTGCCGCCCCATGTTCGGAGCGCCCAGCATCTGGCGCCGTGCCGAAGGCTACAAGCAGCACCAGTGGCTGTTCTGCCTCCTGCAGAACTTCGGAGCCAATGTTGGGCTCCACGGACGCATGGACCAACTGCTCAGCAACTTCTACACCCCCTACTCTCAAGGAAGACCTTCTGGCATTGGCTTCACTATGGAGGGGTCGGAGAACAATCCCGTAATGTTCGAGCTGATGAGCGAACTGCCCTGGCGCCCCAAGAGGTTCACAAAGGAGGAATGGGTGAACAACTACGTCCGAGCCCGCTATGGCCTTAATAACGGCGACGCCCCCTACCCCACCCTTTGCAATGCCTGGCAGCTCCTTGCAAGAACAATCTACAACTGCCCAGCAGGCAACAACCAGCAGGGACCTCACGAGAGCATCTTCTGCGGCCGGCCTGGAATGAACAACTTCCAGGCATCGTCGTGGTCAAAGATGAAGAACTACTACACCCCATCTTCAACCCTTGAGGCAGCACGACTGTTTTTAGAAGCTGCCGAGCAGACTCTGGAAGCAGCACCTGGCAGTTCGCTGAGCAACAATATGGATTACGACCTGGTAGACATCACCCGCCAGGCCCTTGCCGACCAGGCCCGCCTGCAGTACCACCATGCCATAGCCTCATACAGGGCCTTCGACATTGACGGTCTCCGCCAGGCTTCCGACCGTTTCCTCCACATGCTGCTGCTTCAGGACTCGCTGCTCGGCACCCGCTCCGAGTTCCGCCTCGGCCACTGGACCGAAGCTGCCATCAGCTGCGGCACCACTCCCGACGAACAGCGGCAGTATGAATGGAACGCCCGCGTACAGATTACTACATGGGGCAATCGCTACTGTGCCGACACAGGCGGTCTGCGCGACTATGCCCACAAGGAGTGGCAGGGGCTGCTGCGCGACTTCTACTACCCCCGCTGGCAAACCTTCTTCAACACCCTCCTTGCCCAGATGGAGGCCCAGCAGCACCCACAGCCGGAGTTGCTCGGCGCAGGCCCCAATTCAAACAAGACGGCACAGGAACTCTTCGCCATGGCCCTGCCACAGGACCCACAGTTCGACTGGTATGCCATAGAGGAGCCATGGACACTCAGGCAGAACCATTACAGCGCAGCGCCTGAGGGCAATGCCCTGCAGATTGCCCGTCGCATCATAGACTTCCTACGATAGGTTACACATCTTTTATATATAAAGGAGAAATATGAAAAAAGCATTAATCACAGGCATTACCGGTCAAGACGGTAGCTTCCTGGCTGAATTCTTAATAGAAAAGGGATACGAAGTTCATGGCATACTGAGGCGCTCGTCAAGTTTCAACACGGGCCGTATAGAACATCTTTACCTTGACGAATGGGTGCGCGACATGAAGAAGAAGCGCCTCGTAAACCTCCACTGGGGCGACATGACAGACTCTTCCAGCCTCATCCGCATCATCAGCGAAGTGCGGCCCGATGAAATCTACAACCTGGCAGCCCAGAGCCATGTGAAGGTCTCGTTCGATGTGCCGGAGTTTACAGCCGATGCCGATGCCATGGGCGTGCTCCGCCTTCTGGAAGCCGTGCGCATAGCAGGACTGGCACAGTCCTGCCGCATATATCAGGCTTCTACCTCCGAACTCTTCGGACTGGTACAGGAAGTGCCGCAGAAGGAGACCACCCCCTTCTACCCGCGTTCGCCATACGGCGTGGCCAAGATGTATGGCTTCTGGATTATGAAGAACTACCGCGAGAGCTACAATATGTACTGCTGCAACGGCATTCTCTTCAACCACGAATCAGAACGCCGTGGCGAGACATTCGTAACCCGCAAGATCACACTTGCCGCCGCCCGCATCGCTCAGGGGTTCCAAGACAAGCTCTACTTGGGCAACCTCAATAGCCTGCGCGACTGGGGCTATGCCAAGGACTACGTGGAGTGTATGTGGCTCATCCTGCAACAGGACAAGCCCGAGGACTTCGTCATTGCCACAGGCCAGTACCACTCCGTGCGAGAGTTCTGCACCCTGGCCTTCCGTGAGGCCGGCATAGAGCTGCGCTGGGAGGGCGAAGGTGTCAATGAGAAGGGCATCTGCGTCAGAACACTCGACACCAGGCTCTCTCAACTCTTCGAGGGCCAAGTCCTCGTAGAGGTAGACCCCAAGTACTTCCGCCCGGCTGAGGTTGACCAATTGCTTGGCGATCCCTCAAAGGCCAAGAATGTGCTGGGATGGAATCCGCAGAAGACAAGCTTTGAGGATCTTGTCAGGATTATGGTTCAGCACGACATGAAGAAAGTTAAAAAAGACATGCTATGAGGAAATGGTTTGTTATCATATTATGGGTGCTGCTGGTGCTCGGCATCATTGGCACCGGCATAGTGTTCTGGGCTATTGCCGACGGACGCATAGGCTACATGCCGCCCATTGAGGAGCTGCAGAACCCCATAAACCGCTACGCCTCTCAGGTGTACTCTGCCGACGGCAAACTGATGGGCACTTGGAGCCTGAGCCGCGAGAACCGTGTCATGGTTGAATACAACGACCTGCCGCAGTCGCTTGTCGATGCCCTGGTAGCCACCGAGGATGCCCGCTTCTTCGAGCACTCAGGCATAGACTTCTTCGCCCTGGGCCGAGCCATAGTGAAGCGCGGCATACTGCAGCAGAAGAGTGCCGGCGGCGGCAGCACCATAACCCAGCAGCTGGCTAAGCAGCTGTTCAGCGACGTGGCACAAAGCACTATGGAGCGCATGCTGCAGAAACCCATTGAGTGGGTCATCGCGGTAAAGCTGGAGCGCAACTACACCAAGGAGGAAATCATTGCCATGTACCTGAACTACTTTGACTTCCTCAACAATGCCGTGGGCATCAAGACGGCTGCCAACACCTACTTCTCAAAGGAACCGGCCCAGCTCACCATTACCGAGTCGGCCACACTGGTGGGCATGTGCAAGAACCCCTCTTACTTCAACCCCCGCCGCTTCCCGGAGCGCTGTCAGAATCGCCGCAACGTGGTGCTGCGCCAGATGCAGCGTGAGGGCTACATCACACAGCAGCAGGCTGACAGCTGCATGCAGGTTGAGCTTACCAGCGACCTCAAGTTCCACGTGAGCGACCACCACGACGGCGTGGCAACATACTTCCGCGACTTCCTGCGCCGCTACCTCATGGCCAAGGAACCTGTGGAGAGCGACTACCCCTCGTGGAACCACAACAAGTTCCTCATGGACCGCATGGCCTGGGAGGAGGACCCCCTCTATGGCTGGTGCAACAAGCACCGCAACGGCAGCGTTGACCACCGCGGACAGCGCCCCGACGGCAGCGACTGCTCGTGCCACCAGACAGGCGGCAGCCACTACAACATCTATACCGACGGACTGCGCATCTACACCACCATTGACACCCGCATGCAGAAATATGCCGAGGAGGCATGCTACGAGCACGTGGTGGGCTACCTGCAGCCTGCCTTCAACCAGGGCAACCGCAGCAAGCGCAATGCGCCATACTCCAACAGCGTGTCAAACGAGCGGGTACAGCAGATTCTCTCACGCAGCATTCGTGACAGCGAGAGGCGGCGCGTGATGAAGGAGGCCGGAGCCACCGACGAGGAGATAGAACGCGCTTTCCGCACTCCCGTCCGAATGACGGTGTTCACCTACAATGGCGACCGCGACACCACCATGACGCCCCTCGACTCTATACTCTACTATAAGTCGTTCCTGCGCACTGGATTCCTTAGCATGGACCCGCGCAATGGCCACGTAAAGGCCTATGTTGGCGGTCTTGACTTCCAGCACTTCGCCTACGACATGGCCACCGAGGGCCGCCGCCAGGTGGGCTCAACCATCAAGCCCTTCCTCTACTCGCTTGCCATGATGCCCTCGGGCGGCAACATGACGCCCTGCACCGAGGTGCCCTGCGAGCAGCGCACCTACTACACACCCGGCGGACAGCCCTGGACACCGCGCAACGGCAGCCGTGCCCGCGAAGGCGAGATGGTTACCCTGCGCTGGGGCCTGCAGACGTCGAACAACTGGGTGTCGGCCTACCTCATTGACAGGCTCAGACCCTCCAACTTCCTGCGCCTGCTGCGCGACTACGGATTCCGCAACCCCGACATCCACCCGGGCCTGTCGCTGTGCCTCGGCCCCTGCGAGAACACAGTCGCCGAGATGGTTAGCGCCTATACCACCTTTGTGAACCACGGAGTACGGACGGCACCGCTGTACGTTACCCGCATAGTGGACAGCGAGGGCAACGAGCTGGCAAAGTTCACGCCACGCATGAACGAAGTAATCGACGGCGAGACGGCTGAGCGCATGATCTACCTGCTGCGCGGCGTGGTAGACGGCGGCACTGGCTCCAGGATTCGCCGCGCCCCATACAACATAACAGCCCCCATGGGCGGCAAGTCCGGCACCACAAACAGCAACAGCGACGGATGGTTTATGGGCATAACGCCAAAGCTGGTGTCGGGCTGCTGGGTGGGCGGCGACGACCGCGACATACACTTTGAGTCAATGGCCTACGCACAGGGCGCAGCAGCAGCCCTGCCCGTCTTCGCCCTCTACATGAACAAAATCTATGGCGACTCGTCGCTCGGCATAACGCAGCAGGACCAGTTTGACCTCACGCCGGGCTTTGACCCGTGCCAGGGTGAAGAATTCCTTGGCGAGGCCGACTTTGCCGAGGGCGACGAAGGCGAGGTTGACGACTTCGTGGAAGTGGAGGAATACATCCAGGAGTGAGTAATAAGGAATAAGTAAGAAAGAAATAAGAACTATGAAACATCAACTACGTAGTGCAGTATGCACCGAGGGGCGCCGCATGGCCGGTGCCCGTGCCCTGTGGGTGGCCAACGGCATGAAGCGCGAGCAATTTGGCAAGCCCATCATTGCCATCGTCAATTCTTTCACTCAGTTTGTCCCCGGACATACACATCTGCACGAAGCCGGACAGATTGTCAAGGCTGAGATAGAACGCCTCGGCTGCTATGCAGCTGAATTCAATACCATCGCCATCGACGACGGCATCGCCATGGGCCACGACGGTATGCTCTACTCACTGCCCTCGCGCGACATCATTGCCGACTCGGTGGAGTACATGGTGAACGCCCACAAGGCCGATGCCATGATTTGCATCTCTAACTGCGACAAGATCACACCGGGCATGCTCATGGCTGCCATGCGACTGAACATTCCTGCCGTATTCGTCAGCGGCGGCCCTATGGAGGCCGGCAAGTACAAGGGTGAGAATCTCGACCTTATCACGGCGATGGTTAAGGGTGGTGACCCCACTGTTTCCGACGAGGAACTCGCAGAGGTGGAGAACAGGGCCTGTCCTGGCTGTGGCTGCTGCTCGGGCATGTTCACCGCCAACTCCATGAACAACCTCACCGAAGCCATCGGACTCTCACTGCCCGGCAACGGCACCATCCTGGCTACACATATAAACCGTGTGCGCCTGATGCGTCAGGCTGCTGAGCAGATAGTAAAAAATGCTTTCGCCTACTATGAGGATGGCGACGAGTCGGTCTTGCCTCGAAGCATCGCCACCCGTCAGGCCTTCCTCAATGCCATGACCGTTGACATCGCCATGGGCGCTTCTACCAATACCGTGCTCCACCTGCTGGCTGTGGCCCAAGAGGCTGGTGTAGATTTCACCATGGCCGATATCGATGCCCTCTCGCGCAAGACTCCGTTCCTGGTCAAACTGGCTCCTAACAGCCAGAAGTACAGCGTGCAGGAGTTCGGACGGGCGGGCGGCGTCTTGTCTCTCATGGGTGAACTGGCCAAGGGCGGACTCATCGACACGAGCGTAAAGCGAGTCAACGGGCATACCTTGGCAGAGGATATTGAGTATTACGGTGTAAGCAAATCAGAAGACCCTGTTCTGCCCGCAATGATTGCTCTTGAGGAGAATAAGCCAAACTACAGCTACTTAGTCCCAGAATGGATTAGCAATGGAGGTTGGAAACACGCCATTTATCTTTCTGCTCCTGGAGGCAAGTTCTGCAATGAGCTTGGTGGTCAGGAAACCTACTACAAGAGTTTTGACACCGACCGCGAGAACGGCTGCATACGCAACATAGAACATGCCTACACCCGCGACGGCGGCATGGCTGTGCTCTTCGGCAACATTGCCCAGGATGGCTGCGTGGTGAAGACCGCCGGCGTGGACGAGTCCCTCTGGCACTTCGAAGGTCCAGCTGTGGTGTTTGACTCTCAGGAGGATGCCTGCGAGGGCATCCTTGGCGGCAAGGTGAAGAAGGGCGACTGCGTGGTCATCACCCACGAGGGTCCCAAGGGTGGCCCCGGCATGCAGGAGATGCTCTACCCAACATCTTATATCAAGAGCATGCACATGGGCAAGGAGTGCGCCCTCATCACCGACGGCCGTTTCTCCGGAGGCACCAGTGGCCTCTCCATAGGCCATATCTCGCCAGAGGCAGCCAATGGCGGCAACATCGGAAAAATCAAGGACGGCGATATCATCGTCATTGACATACCTTCGCGCTCCATCAACGTGAAGCTCTCCGACGACGAGCTTGCCGCCCGCCCGCAGCAACCCCTGCACCGCAACCGCGTGGTAAGCAAGGCCTTGCGAGCCTACGCACAGAGCGTCAGCTCTGCCGACAAGGGTGGTGTCCGCATCATTGATTAACTATACAAAAGAAGCCCCCGGCATCAAGTTCCCTTGAGAACTGAGTGCCGGGGGCAATTATTATTCCGCTTGAAACATTTGCTTAGCGCAGGCCGCGGTTCACCAGCGTTGTGTTAAGCAGCAGGAGGTAGCGCTTGTACTGCTTCTCGTCAAGCACGTAGTGCATGTAGCGCACGTCCTTCCTTACGGCCTGCTCCACCAGGGTCTGGCGCTCGTCGCCGTTGGCCTGCGAGGCAAGCATCATCTCGTTGCAGAACTGATGGTGGATGTCCTGCACAGCCTCCAGCTGATCCATGTTGAGGTCAAGGGCCACGGCAAGCTTGCGGAAGTTCACCGTCATGTCGTAGGCGTTGGCGGCCTCTGTGCTGTTGTTGTTTTCATTGTCAGCGTAGGCCATGCTCATGGTCATAAGGGCTGTCATCATCAAAACAATCTTTTTCATTTTCTTTTCCTTTCTTTCTTTTACTCAGGACCCCTTCCCTCTGTTTTCTCTCTTTGTTGTTATCCTGTTTGTCCAGGGTCCCTACTTTAATTAATGTGTTGTTATCCTGTGTCGCCAGGTCCTTTCGTTCCTTTTGACGGTGCAAAGTTACGGCCTTTTTTTCGTCCCGCAATGACTTTTTGCCCACTGTGTGCGAAAACAGCCGCTATTTTTGACCCTTGTCAAAGAATTGCCAGATAATTGACATGGACAAAGCAAAGCCCGCCAGAAGGTAGCCGCGCATTGACTCAGCCGATGAAGAAAATTTAAAAAATTAAAAATATATGGCGGCAATCATTTGAGTTTGCAGAAAAATAACTATCTTTGTCAACCAAAGTATAAAAATCATAAATCTTAAACTTTACTACATCATGGAAAATAACGCTCAGCTCATAGCACAGTGCGAGGCACTTGCTAAGCAGTGGCTCTCTCCTGCCTTCGACGAGGAGACACGTAAAGAAGTACAGGCAATGCTCGACAATGAGGACAAGAGTGCTCTCATTGATGCCTTCTACCAGAACCTGGAGTTTGGCACCGGCGGTCTGCGCGGCATCATGGGTGCCGGCACTAACCGTATGAACAAATATATTGTAGGCATGGCCACTCAGGGCTTTGCCAACTATATCAACAAGGCATTCCCCGACATTCAGCCTGCCGTCGTAGTAGGCCACGACTGTCGCAACAACGGCCGTATGTTTGCCGAGACCGTGGCCGACATCTTCTCGGCTAACGGCATCAAGGTATATCTCTTTGAGAGCCTCCGCCCCACGCCAGAGATTTCGTTCGCCATCCGCCAGCTGGGCTGCCAGGCCGGTGTGAACGTCACCGCGAGCCACAACCCCAAGGAGTATAACGGCTACAAGGCATACTGGGACGACGGCGCACAGGTGCTGGCACCCCACGACAAGGGCATCATCGACGAGGTGAACCGTGT